>JALYKQ010000094.1 GCA_030774675.1 Gemmatimonadota bacterium
CAGCGACGCCGCCCTGTATGTGTTCAACGGAGCGATCTCACCTGATCGCGCAGCCGACGATTCCACTGACGCCTCCGCGCTCACCGGGCGCAACATGGTCATGGGATTCAACACCTCATCGAACACCGCCTATGCGGCGATCCGCATGGTGTCCCAGCGCGGCGCCAGTGCGCAGTCGGCCTCCGTACTTGTAAAGCAATCGGTCGGACCGAACGTCGACTTCTCGTGCGGAAGCAGCGTCCCCAACGTCTGTCGATGGGGCGACTACGGCGGGGCCACACCCGATCCACTCAAGAGCGCAGGCGGTCAGGTCTGGCTATCCGCTGAGTGGAACAACCCCGCGACGGACGGCACGACGCCGGTATGGCAAACGTGGAACTGGTCAGCTAAACCCTGAGGCGGTCGTCGAGCGATCGCTTCAGGGGCGCGGCGGCAGGCTTGGGAACGGTCCGACCGTAAAGGGCAGCGCGAAGTCGTACTCCTGGAATATGCCCACACCTGTGTTTTCCAAACTGAGCGTGGCTCCGTCGCGATCCATTTTCAACTCCCGTTACCTCGAGCTGCACAAAGCAAGGAAGTGCGTCGGGCGTGAACCGAGTCTCCCGACCCGTCCCAAAACGCCGTACGGGAGACTCCCCCCGTGGCATGACGGCGACCAAGCGAACTTCAGACGCCGGACCGTCGATGGACGAGTTCCAGCGCAAGCTGGCCGCCGCGCAAGAAGAGATCGTCCGTCTATTGCACGAGAACAAAGAGGCGCTTGAACTGAACGGCGGTTTACGAAGTCGCGTCAGCTACTTAGGAACTAGACCCGACAACGGCAGACCGGCTCACTGTGCCGAACTCTGCCGGCGCCACAATGCGCGCTCGATCATGTCGCGCTCCCCCAGTTGGATCCCCACAATCCGCCGGTGACCCAGGCGCGCGCACTCACGCGCGTCGAACCAGGACTCCCGATCACGTCGCTCGAATGCGTCGACGAGCTTTTCGACGAACCTCTCGTAGTCCAACGTGGCAAGCATCAGGGCACGCTCCCACGTCTCGAGCGAGAGGCGAGCGCGCTCCCATGGGGTGTCGTCGTTCACCGGATCCACCTGCTCGCTTTGCGGCTCATGAGCGACATCTTCGATCGAAATTTGACCGCGAACAGTACCGAAGACCCTGATAAGGGGTACCGACTTCTGAGGAGGCGTCGCCACGGCGCGGCGTGACGAGTTCCTTCCAAGCGCCTGAGCCGACGGGCAGACTCGAACTGCCGACCGGCGGTTTACGAAAGCGGAATGACGAGGTTCACGATCGTTCGCGCTGGTTCGCGTGCGGGCAATCCCATGCAGTGTCGTTCCGCACTGTGCGCAGGAGTTCGGTCACGTTGTTGTCGGAGATGTTGTCAGCCTCGACATCGCGGTGAGAGCACGTCCTTCGATAAGTTGCCACGCACCTTGTGAATCAAGGTCGGGGCGATCGTGATGGGCGGCGCCCTTTGACGGACGCACCGGCCCGAGACGCCGATCCCGGGAACTCCGTCTCCTTAAGGACCTTGCCGCTTCGGTCGAAGGTTCGCCAGACACCGATCTGCTTCCCGCGCTCAAACGGGCCGCTCCGCATCCGGCTGCCGTCACGGCGGAAGAACTCCCACCGTCCGTGCATCTTCCCGTCGAGCTTCGCGCCGCGGAAGCGCACTTTGCCGTTGTCGTAGTGGTCGATCGCGGGGACGGGTTTACTCATTTGCCGTCGTCGGGCCTCCGGGTTCGATCTTCGAAGCCCAGTGTGTGCCAAGAGCCGCGAACCGCGACGGTCCGCTGTCAACGCGACCCGCGAGACCTTATCTGAGCCGACGGGCAGACTCGAACTGCCGACCGGCGGTTTACGAAACCGCTGCTCTACCGGCTGAGCTACGTCGGCGCGTATTTCCAAATGATTCTGGCACCTCGTGAACGAGTAAGCGAGTGTTCCGCAAACTCCCACTCTGTCGATCGCACGCGGATCCGCGGGTTTCCCTTGGTAACTTCTCACGCCCATGAACGATGAAGCGGGAGTTCGGTGCTCCCGAAACGGATGTTTGTATCTGGGGGTTTGCGAGGCAACGCCAGCCCTCGGCGCACCGATTCGCGCCCAGGGATACGGTTGCGTCGCTTCTCGGCCCACCGCACCCAGCCTCCCCCGGCCGCGTCCCTTTGTTGTTCGGCGGAGGAAGATAACGGCGTGGAGCAGCGGCGGACTGCTTTCGGTCGTGCCTTCGGCCCATTCGACGCGGTCGTCGTGGCGTGGGTAATCGCTCTCGCGGCCATCACCAGCCTGGGGATTCTGCCGCTCTTCCTCTATCAGCTCGATCTGAGCACGCTTACGTTCTCGACGCCGGTGCCAATTGTCGTGGGCATCGGGATCGAATTCACCGCGTACGCGCCGACGCTCGCGGCGCTTCTGGCCGTGTGGCTCATCCCCGGAGGAGGCGGCGTACGCAATCTCTTGCGGCCGGTCGCGCGTTGGCGGGTCGGCCTTGGTTGGTACGTCCTCGCCCTGGCCGGCCCGACCGCTCTCTTCCTCGTCGGTGACCTCCTCCGGCTCACCCTTGGCCTTCCGCTACCTGCGATCTGGTTCACTTTTCCCGAGCTGGCATCGTTCGGCTTTCTTCTCGGCGCATTGATCGCGGGATCATTCGGCGAAGAGGTGGGCTGGCGCGGACTCGGCCAGCCACGCCTTCAGACGCGCTACGGCGCCCTTACCGCCGCGGTCATCGTGGGGATCCTCTGGAGCGCGTGGCATCTGTGGCCGGTGCTCGCTCCGGGCGGTCTCAGCACGACCGACGCCTCAGACGTGGTCCTCACCTTTCTGAGGCTCTGCGCGACGGCGATCGTCTATGCGTGGCTATACAACAGCACCGGCGGCAGCTTACTGATCGTCATGCTCGCGCATGCGGGGCACAACATCGCGGTGCGTCTGGTGCCTCTTGACGCCACGCTGCAGCATGGCGATCCGGTTGTGACCTTGCTGTACTGCCTGGCCGCCACGATTGTTGTGGCGCTGACTGGAGGGCGCTGGCTCAACCGCAAACGGACCTATCCAACCATTGGATCCAACACGGAGGACTTCCGTAAGCCAGAAGAAACCGCGACGAACAGGTAGTCGATTCGCCGTTAGCCGAGATCAGGAACCCTCTAACGATCTCGCCCGACACCGAGTCATAGCTCGGGTGAGAATCTTTTCAGATGGACGCCCAGGTTATTGCGGTTGGTGCCGGCAAAGGTGGAGTAGGCAAGTCGACGGTAGCGCTCAACCTCGCGCGGGCTCTGCGGGCATACGGCGCCGTCGGTGTGCTTGATCTCGACTTCTACGGACCCAACATCCCGTCGATGGTCGGGGTCGAGCACGAAAAGTGGACGACGAACTGGACCCTTGCTGGGCGGTCGGTGCGACACTTCAAGCCCGTCGTCCGAGAGGACCTTGCGATCGTGTCCACCGGATTTGTCCTTGGTGACGATCAGCCTCTCGGCGTTGATTCCATGACCGCGGGACTGATTGCAAAGCAACTCATCCACGGGGTCGCCTGGCCGGAGCTCCAGTACCTTGTCGTTGATTTGCCCCCAGGAACCAGCACAGTGCAGCAGATCTTGGTGCGGGAGCTCACGTGCGCCGGCGCACTCGTGGTCGTCACCCCACAGCTCGTCGCGCACCTCGACGGCCGTAAGGCCGTTCAGATGTTCCGAAGCTTGAAGGTCCGCGTGCTCGGTGCAATTGAGAACATGAGTGACGGAGTCTGCCCGCACTGCGGGCAGGCGATCACAATTTTCCTGCCCGCACCGCACGAGCAGAGCATTTGGTCGATGGGCGTTGAGAAGCTTGCCGCCATCCCGCTCGAGGTTGCGTCCTCATCTTCGCCTACCAGCACCAGCGGACGCGATCCATCTGTCGGGCCGATCTACCGGCGACTAGCAGATCGTCTCGTCACACTCCTTAACGCCGCGTAGCAGCACGTTTCGTTTCTGCTTCAACGGTTTGTGGCTGGGCAGCGACGTCGTCTCACGGACGGCCTGCGATTGCACATCGGACGAAGTGGACCCGATTTAGTCAGGTGCACGGTGCCTGAATTCCAGGTTTGCTCCAGAGGCGGCGCCGAACGCCGACCCTGGCTTACCTCCGAACTCTTCGTGCCGAAATCCCGCAGCTCGAAGGCGGCTGATCGGGAGTCAGAATGCCGGGCGCGACATTCGTGTTTCGACTCGTGGCGCAGTCGAAAGAAGGTCCACTGACGTCTGGTGGGGCGGCGAGGGTTTTGGGGCTACCGGGCGCTCACACGGTAAGACGGCCCGAGCAGCGCGGAGTCATTCCGCCCGCTCGTCGGACCCTGACGAACCGTGGCGTCTGTACGACCCATCAACGATCGCGGACCTGAGCGGCCGGGCTGCGGCTGGCAGGCTGAAAAGGCGACGTCCCGAGTCCGCGAGTCCGCGAGTCCAATAGAAGGGAGTAGAGATCCGGTCGCGCTCGTCACTCGGGCACCCCAACACCCTGGTCCGTCACCCGGTGCTGTGCCTGGTCCCCGACGGGTGTTATCCGCGAGGATCCGTGTTCTCCTGGGAGCGGAGCGTCGACAAAGTGGCGCGTACCATCCCGAAATGGCGGAGCGTGACCTGGTCAGGACCGGTATCGACGGCCTCGATGCGATCCTGTCCGGTGGGATCCCGCGACGGAACGTCATTCTCCTCGAGGGCGCCGTCGGCACCGGCAAGACGACCCTTGGTGTCGAGTTCATCTACCGAGGCGTCAGCATGTTCCACGAGCCTGGGATCATCGTGCTCTTCGAGGTCGCGCCCGACAAGCTCATCCGCGACGCGGCGGGATTCGGCTGGGACCTTCCCGCGCTCGAGGCCGACGGACGGCTGCGGATCATCTTCACCACCCGCCCGGTCTTCCGTCAGGAGCTGCAGCAGGCCGACGGCCTCCTCATCGCGCAGGCCGCGAAGATGGGGGCACGGCGCATCTTCGTGGACGGCGTGGCCGGGCTGGGGGCGGACACCTCCGAGCCGCGCGAAGCGTTCCACGTTCTCGTCGAGGGACTCCAGCGCGAGGACCTCACTCCGATGCTGGCGCTCGAGGCCTCCGACCTGGATCCGGGTGTCCCGTCGTCGCCGGAAGAGGGGATCGCGGACACGGTCATCCGGCTGCGCCTCGAGGACGTCAAGCGATCGTCGCTGCGATCGCTGGAGATCGCCAAGTCCCGGGGCCATGAATACGGGATGGGCCGGCACTCTTTCCGCATCGTCGACGGGAAAGGCCTCGAGGCGTACCGGCGGGTACAGGCGCCGAGGAGGGACAGACGCGACCGCGCCGCGGCCTTCGACACTTCGAAGCGGATCACGACCGGGGTCCCGGGGCTGGACGAGATAGTGAACGGCGGGTACTTCGTCGGCAGCACGACCGTCGTGGCGGGTATCTCGGGCGTCGGCAAGAGCGTGATGGCCCTCCAGTACCTCGCCGAAGGGGTTCGGCGCGGCGAGCGCAGCCTCATGCTCTCGCTCGACGAACAGGTCCCTCAGATCATTCGCAACGCGAGCACCATCGGCATCGACCTCGGTCCCCCGATCGAGCAGGGCCTGGTCCAGATCCATTTCGACCCGCCGCAGGAGATCGAGATCGATCATCACTTCCACGAGATCGAGCAGATCATGGAAGAGTTCAAGCCCGTCCGAGTCGTCTTCGACAGCCTCTCGACCTACGGCTCGGCCCTCGGCCCGCCCGGCCGGGTGTTCCGCGACTTCTTCCACGCGCTCATCGCGCTCATGAAGGAGCATCAGGTCGGGGCCGTATACAACCACGAGAACCCCGAGATGCTCGGGATGTCGTCGATGATGGGCGACTTCGCCATGAGCTCCCTCGTCGACAACATCCTCCTGCTGAACTGGGTGGAGCTCGGGGACCATTTCCGGCTCGCCCTGACCGTCGCCAAGATGCGCGCGAACCCGACCTCCCGCGTCACCCACGAGGTCGAGATCCTGGACGGCCAGGGCATGCACGTGCTGCCGCGTCCGCTCACCGTTGCCCAGGCCCGGGCCCTGGCACCGTTCTCCGCCTACGGTGGGCTCGTATCGCGGTCGCCCACACGCGTGCGGGACCCCAACCCTCCCGACGGCGAAAACTAAGGTACGCGTGCCGAGCGCACGGCAGGGCCTGTTCGACGTCGACACGTGGCTGCCGGCCCTCGAAAAATTCGGGGCCGTGACGCACTTGACCGTCATGGTCTATGTCGGGGGTCGCGTGGTCTGCGGTCCCTTCCACGCGACGCCGCTCCATACGCTGTTCGCCCGCCACGGATACGACCCGGGCAGCTTTGACGAGTGCGCCCGTCGCTGCGTCTCGCAGGCGCGTGACCGGCAGGCCGTCGTCCTCTCGCTACAGGACGGTCTGGCCGTCGTCGGCACTTCCCTCGTCCTCGAAGGAGAGATCGTGGGCGCAGCGGTCGCGGGGTATGCACTGATCGATTTCGTTCGCTCGTCGGCCGTCGAGCACCTCGCACGAGAAGGTGGATTGCCGTTCAGGGAGCTCTGGGACGTCGCCCGAGCGCATCAGCCGATTCCCGAGCGGCGGCTGATGCTTCAGGGCGAGCTGCTCCAGGTGCTCGGCGACGCGATTCTCAGAGAGAACTCCCGGACGCGCGGGTCCGAGACGACGGCCGCCGCACTCGCGGACGAGTCGGCCGCGAAGGACGACTTCTTGGCGGTGGTCTCGCACGAGCTGCGCACACCACTGACGCCGATCGTCGCCTGGGCCCGGATCCTGAAGCTTGGGGGCGATCCCGTTCGTTCCCGCCGCGCCGCGGAGGTCATCGAGCGGAACGCGCTGCTCCAGACCAGGCTGGTGGATGATCTCCTCGAGCTGACCCGCGCCCGGCTGGGGAAGTTAGCGCTCGACCTCCGGGTCCACGACCTGAACGAGCTACTCCGCTCGGCGCTCGAGGACAGCGCAGAGGATATACAGGAGAAGGGGCTCGCCCTCGACGTCGTCGAAGGGGACGAGCCACTGCTGGCGGAAGTGGATGAGCAGCGCGTCCAGCAAATCCTCCGGAACGTGCTCTCGAACGCGGTCAAATTCACCCCCGAGGGCGGCCGCATCTCGGTGCTGCTCGCACGGGAGGGCGACGTGGCCGCGATCCGGATACGGGACACCGGTGAGGGTGTTGGCCCGGAGTTCATCTCGGCGGCGTTCGAGCTTTTCCGACAGCAGGAGAGCGGCACTCGTCGCGAGCATTCGGGGCTCGGCATCGGGCTCGCCCTGGTCAAGCGGCTCACCGAGCTCCACGGCGGTCGTGTGACGCTCGCGAGCGAAGGCGTTGGGCTCGGCACGCAGGTGACCGTGCAGTTCCCCCTCGTGTCTGGCAGCCAGCACGTGTCGGCGCCTCGAGCCCCGGCCGCCGCGCCGGACCTTCGTGGGCGGCGACTGCTCGTGGTCGAGGACACGGAGGACAACCGAGACGCGATACGGATACTCCTCGAGGAGCTCGGCGCTGAGGTCCAGGTCGCGGCGGACGGCTTCGAGGCGATCGACATGATCCGAGGTGGCGTGTTCGATGTCGTGCTCTGTGACCTGCGGATGCCGCGCATGGACGGGTTCGAGTTCATGCTGGCGCTGCGCAAGCTGCCGGATCACACAAGGCTGCCGCCCGTGATCGCCGTGTCGGGTCTCACGAGCAGCGCCGATCACGCGCGGACGGAGGCGGCTGGGTTCGCTGGACAGATCGATAAGCCATTCGACGAGGATCGCCTCTTCGTTGCGATCGAGACCGCCATCGCTCGGCGCACAACTAAGCCTCCTCAGCTCACCTAGCGCGGGTGAATCCGCGCTCTGACCGCTAGGCTCCGCAGCAGGAAGCGCAGCTCCGATCGCGGAGACATTGGCGGATCGCTGGGGTGGAGACGGCATCACAAAGCGTCGCCGCGAGCTGTGCATCGCTCCCGGAAGAGCGAGACCGAGCAGGCCGCGTTGCCATTCGTCGATCGTTGTTACGCGCGATTCGTCCCGGCGCTGTCGCTGTGCCGCGAAGCGCTTGAGGCTGGCGCCGAGGCGGGCGGTTCAGCACGTACGGTTTCGCGCCGTAGAGAGGCCCCATCTCCTCTCCCGCGCCAACGGAGCGGAAGACGGGACTCGAACCCGCGACCCCAATCTGAGCAAAGTCGGCAACCCAAGCTCGTCGTAAGTTTCTTTCGACCACCTCTGCCGACTGCTGTCAGGGTTGCTGTCAGCTGTAACCCGGTGGGGAACGTTCCGCGCGAAAGGTCCAATGTTTTCGCTGAGGCGACGGCGGGAATCGAACCCGCGATGAAGGTTTTGCAGACCTCTCCGCTCTTTGTGCCTAAAAGCGCGGAAACTTAGATTCGCGGCTATGCACGAAGGTTCGGGGGCTGAATCTCGAACGTCTGTCCGCGAAGTCGTGCTCACACGCCCGCGGGTATGCGACGCCTGCGCGAAGAGGATTCCAAAAGGCGATTCGGCGCGCGTACACATCACCCCCGGCGAAGGACGAAATCGGGTGTACCACGTGAAGTGCGATCCGCCGATGCACGGCTGGCGGAGGCTCTCGACATAGCGGCCGAAGCGCGTGCCAGCGGAGCCGCTGCCCCGGCGATCACTCGCGTGCGGACGTTCGCAAGATGACGTCGCTCGATCATCGCGAGGTCAACTCGCCAAGGAGCTCAGTAACCCAGAAGAATCCGCGACGCGATCGCGCGCCATACGCGTAGAGGTGCACGGGAGTTCGGGGTGACGGGATCGGTGCCTGCCGCCCGTGGATCCGCCGTTTCGCCTGATTTTTCGTGATCGTTGGTCGGATCGAACGAGGAAGTTTACGAAACCGCTGCTCTACCGGCTGAGCTACGTCGGCGAGGATTCCCTAATGATTCTTGCATTTTCTGAAGCGGTGCGTGGGAGTCGCGAAAACTTCCGTTCGCCAGCTCGGCCAGAAACTCTGTGATTTCCAGCCCGATTTTCTCGGCCGTCGAACGACAGCGTGGGTGTTCGGGGCTCGACGCGTGGGTGTTCACGGTCGGGGGTTCGCATCGAGGAACGGCCGAACACTCCGCCAACCAATGGTGCCTGTAACCTCTTTGATTACGCGCGGTCGGAGTCTCGCTAGGCGATCAGACCTGCGCGGAAAAGGACATCTCCCGGCGCGCGGACTCGACTGCTCGACCGTCCAGCGTCCGCAGTGCCGACTGGTGGCTCCATCGGATAAAAGCCAAAGAACTGAACAGCCGAATTGGTCGTTGGTCAGTCAAGCATACGAATTGCGGATCGATGGCGGGCGCGCACTACGTGAATGCGAACATCACCTACGACTTGCTGCGGGACTTTACGCCGGTCTCCTTGCTTACAAACTTCCCGTTTGTTCTTGTCGTGAACCCGGCTCTTCCGGTGCGAAGCGTCAAGGAATTCATCGAGCTGGCTCGCTCCATTCGGGCAAGATGACGTTCGGAACGCTCGTGCCGGGCAGATACCGTATTGGGGCGCGGTGCTCTTTAACGCTATGGCGGGAATCGACGCGCTTGAAATCCAGTACAAGAATCCCGCTGACGCGGTCACTGACGTCATCACCGGACGAATCGACTATTACATCGCGCCGCCCGTCGTCGCTATAGGCAGCAAGGACAAGCTGCGGATGCTCGCCGTGACCACCCGCGTGCGCTCGGAGGTGCTGCCCGACGTGCCGACGATTGCGGAAACGGCGCTGCCCGGCTACGACATGCCGGCTTGGCAAAGCATCATGGGCCCGGCCGGGATGAGCGCGGAGGTGGTCCAGATTCTCAATAAGGCAATTGCCCGTAGCCTGGCCAGCGCCAACTTACGCCAGCGGTTCTTGAAGGCTGGATTGGTACCTGCGGCAAGCGGCCCCGAGGAGTTGAGAAAGCGCTACGAGGACTGGATGGTCATCTTCGGCAAAATCGCCAGCGACGCCGGAGTCAAGCCGCACTGATCAACTGTGATCAAAATAAGGGGGGCGGGCAACGGTGAGCGATAGACGCGATCTCGACGACTGCCGCGACATGAGGATGCTTCGAATTCCTGCGATGTCGGCCAGAGATTCGGGAGCGCATCGTAAACGGAGGTTCGACACCCGATTGAACCACCGTACACCGCGGAGCAGTGGACCGAACAGTACCGGCGCGAGATCGGACACAATGGGCCGAGCTGGTGCGTGCGGGCGGGATCAAGGTCGAATGACTAACCTTATCGACAAGACTCACAGCGTGCGAGTCACGCGCGATGTGCGCTATGCCACTGCGCGCGTAAACGTCTCAACCAAGCCTGCCGAGCGCGAACTCCTGCTCGACGTTTACCAGCCCGAAGACCTCGCCGCCGGTACGCGCAGCCCGGCGCTGGTGCTTGCGTTCGGCGGCTCGTTCCACCGCGGCAGCCGCGAGAGCGATCGCGTCGATGCCGAAGGTCAGAAGAATACGACCATCGCCGAATATTGCCGGCTGTTCGCCCAGCGCGGCTACAGCTCTTTCTCGATCGACTATCGTCTGGCCCAGGAGGACCCGGATCCTGGCTCCACGCCAGTGATAACAAACGAAGCAAGCATCCCGCGCTCCCGCGTTGACGTGGTGCGCGCGAAACTCGGCTTACCTCCAGCGACCTTTACGATGCTAAAGGCCGGTATCGAGGCGGCGGCGGACGACATGGCCACGGCCGTCACCTTCGTGCGCGCGAACGCGGTGCGCTTCGGGGTCGACCCTCATTGCATTGCGCTCGGTGGCTTTTCGGCCGGCGCGCGCACCGCACTCAACGTCGCGTACGGCGAGCGGGTACCGGTGTCCGCAGTGGTGAGCCTCTCGGGCTTCATCGGGCCGGACGACCTTACGCGGCACGTTACCGGAGAAGGTCAGCCGCCTGTGCTGCTCTTCTCGGGCGAACACGACCTCGATTACATCGCTAAATCGTTTGCCGGAACGGCAGCGTATTTCCGCGCCAAGGGGTTGCTGCACGGCGCACATGTGGTGCCGACCGCAGACCACTTTTATCCGGCGACCAGCACGATTCCACTGCTCGACGGGAAGACGACGACGGTTGAGGGAGTGATGGCCGAGTTCTTCGCTACGTACTTGGCGCGCGTCGATCACGCCAGAGCGCCATCTGCCCGAATTTGATGCGGATTCCCACGATCCTCGATCCGAGTGGTAGCCGCCAGTGTCCGCTATTCGCCGATTCTGTTGAAAAACTCCTTTTCCACCGACCGTGAAAAAATTCCAGCCGTCTCCGCACACCGTGGCCCGTGGGGACTTCGCTTTCCGCTGGAGTGGGCTAGGTAGAGAGGAAGCCGTGGACGATCGAAAGCGTGCAGCGACGATTAGTCTGAATCAACTGACAACCGTTGGTTGAGGCCAGACGTGCGCAGAATCTCATTGAGCCAGAAGAAGCCGCGACGTGCTCGCGCGGCGTACGCGTAGAGCGGAACGGGAGTTCGGGGTGACGCATTCGGTGCCTGCCGCCCGTCAATACGCCGTTTCGCCTGATTTTTCGTGATCGCCGGCTGGATCGAACGCGGAAGTTTACGAAACCGCTGCTCTACCGGCTGAGCTACGTCGGCGCGGATTTCCTAATGATTTTGGCACGTGGTGTACGAATGCGCGAGTGTTCTGCAAACTCCCACCTTAACGCGCGTTTCCGGGAGCCACGAGTTTCTTCCGTAATTCCCCCAATCAATGAACCAGTGCATGGGAGTTCGAGGCACGACAAACGGGTGTTCGGTCTATGGGGTTTCCCGCCCGCAGGGTCGATCTGACGCCAATCAGACATCCGTCACGTAAACAACAATGTGACGAGCCGCGGGAGCTTCGATCACCGGCAAAGATCCGCGTGATTCTCAGTTTCGAGGCAAATCGCGATTTCGCTAGGTCATCGCCGAGCGAATCGGCTGCACGGCCTTTGCGCCGCGCGAATGACAAGTGCGGCGGTGGCACTCAAGCTGCTTACCGCTTTGGTTCTCTCACAGGAAACTTGTGGATAACTTTCCCTTGACCAACACCATCGAGCGAGCGTAGGGTCGCCCGTCGTCGATCGCAGCCGCGGGGGCGATCAGCAACTGCGTTGTGCGGCGGGGAGGCGAGCCATGGTCGCGCCTTCGACTCAGCCGGTTTTGTATCTCGCACTGATCGCGGCTCTCTGCATCGTGGTAGTCCTCGTAGGCCGATTCGGATCGCGAAGACGGCGCGGGGCGCGATCGCGTATTCGCTGGACGCTTTGGCCGGCGTTGTTCGCGACCTCTTTCGAACTTGCTCCCTTCGGGAAGATCAAATCGCCACGGCGCGTGAGCCGTGCCGTCTCCTATCTCCTGACCGCGACTTTGGTGCTTCAGTTCACGCTTATTGGACTGCCAACGCCCGTGGCTCAGTTTGTCAGCCGGAACATCGGAAACGTAGGCGTGATCACGGCGGCCGCGGCAACGCTTCCCCCGAGCGTCGCGGGCACGACCAATAACGGTTGGGCGCTGCGATGGGCAGGCAAGTCACACCTCTTCACGATGTCTGATGGGGCCCGCGTCGTGATCTACGGAGACCAAATTCCGTGGATTAGCGGGTATCGCATCTTTGCCCCAGGCGGCTCATGGGGCAGCTACGTGCCGCTCGTAGCTCCGACGAATCAAAACGGCACGGCGTGGGTGCAGGTCGGGGACACTATCTTCGGCGCGTCGACCGAAGACAGCGCACCGATCCAGCTGATCAAGCTCACGTACAGCGGCGGCGCGATCACGCAGAGCAACGCCGCGGGCTTCCGCCCGGGAGGAAACGGGACGAACCGCGTGACGGCGATCTATTGGGACGCGACCAACTCGTACCTCCACGTCGTCTATCACGTGGCGACCCTGGCAGTTGTCTGGCTGGATGCCTACGACGCGAACTTCGTCAATCACCTGTCGGTGGACGTGTCGGCGTACGCAATGGCCAACAGCCATGCAGCCAGCCTGGCCGGCGGAGGCGGTGGCTCATTCTTCATGACCGGCTGGGACCTCACCGGCGGGACCGGAACTGGTTGGGTAACCGCCGTCACCGCGAGCGCCGGTGCTTACACGCTCACACCTGAGGCTTCAGTCAGTTCGCTGCCGGCCGGGAGTGGCGGGGCTCTCAACACTATGTGGGACGGCTCGAACCTGATCTTTGCCACCGAAGTGTCCGTCGGCGGAAGTTCATCGATCCAGACCATGACAAGGAATTCGGCCAATTCCTACAGCGGGTGGCAGACGCTTCTCTCGGCGAATGACATCGCGTTTGGACAGCCCGCATTCGTACGCAAAGGAACCGGGCCGAGTTCCGATCTCGCCGTCCTGTTTGTCGGTAGCGTCGATCCGACAACGGGGCATGGGGGGATCGTCTGGAGTTTTCAGCGCATCGCCGGATCCTGGTTCGGCCCGATCGCGATGGCCGGTGGGGATGCATCTACGGTCACGGCCGCGCCCAGTGACTTGAACGACCCGAGCAACATCCCCTTCGCGTTTCTTCAACTGAGTGGTGGCCAATGCGTTGCGCCTGATCCGCGCTGCAATGTAATCGTCGCGAGCACGCCGTTCGGCGACTTTGGCAGCAACGTTCCCTACACCTTTGGCTTCGATGGCAATGGCGGGTACTCGCCCGACCCAGTCAACGTCGGCACCGGCTCGTTCACGACGCAGGCGACAGATCTCGCCATGCCCGGGCGGGTGCTGCCCTTTGGCTTCGTGCGCTCGTACAACTCGGCCGACACGCAGGTCTCGCCACTCGGGCCGGGATGGACCCACTCCTTCTACTGGTCGCTGCAGGCCGGAACGGTGGCCGAGGTTCGCCGTGGGGACGGCCGACGCGACCTCTACACCAAGAACCCCGACGGCACCTATGCACCGCCGCCCGGCGTGTTCGACACGCTGGTGAAGAACGGCGACAGCACGTTCACGCTCACGCTGACCAACCAGACCGCCTACGACTTCAGCACGGCCGGGGTCTTGACGAAACTCCGCGAGCCGGCTGGGAACCAGATCACGCTGACTTATACCGGCAGCAACCTGACCGGGATCACCGACACCACCGGCCGGGCCGTGACGCTTGGGTACGTCGCGAATCGGCTCGACTCGATCACCGATGCGCTCGGGCGCAAGGTCACCTACGGCTACGACTCGGCGGGGCGGCTCACGACGGTAACGGACAAGATCGGCAACGTCGCTGGGCAGGATCCGGCCCTACACCGCTGGGTCTACGGCTATGACGGTGGTTCCAAGCACCTCACGACGATCACCGACCCTGATGGGCGAGTGCGAGTGACGAACGCGTACGACAGCCTCGGGCGCGTCTACCAGCAGCTCGACGGCAAGGGCAAGCTCACCCAGCTCGCATACACGACCGGGCAAACCGTGGTCACCGATCCGCGGGGTCACGGAACGACCTACACCTTCGACAGCCGGATGCGCATCCTGACCCAGAGTGATGTTGTCGATGCGAACACGTACACGATCACCTATCACTACGACGCGGCCGGCAACCGCGACCAGGTCATCGATCGGATCGGTGCACAGACCGATTACGTTTACGACGCGCGTGGCAACGTGCTCACGAAGACCGATCCGCAGGTCGACCAGACGACGCCGCGGTACGTAACCCAGAACCTGTACGACGCCAAGAACAACCTCTACCAGATCACCGACCCGCGGAACTTCGTGACCGCGTTCACCTACGACCCGGTGAAGAACACGCTTCTGTCGGTGAGCAAGCAGATCGACGCGACCACCTCCGCGATGACGAAGTACGAGTACAACGACGCCGCGAACCCCGGAAAGCCGACGCGGGTCATCGCGCCGCGCGGGAACACCGGGCCGAATCCCAACTACGCCTACGCCACCAATCTCACCTACGACACCAAGGGGAACGTCATCACCCGGGTGGACCCCGACAACGCGGCGACGACGTACGCGTATGACGCGGTCGGCCGCATGACCAGCTACGTCGACCCAGACGGCAACCTCGCCGGCGCGCTGCAGTCCGAGCACACCTGGGCGGTCGCCTACGACGAGAACGACCAGGATAAGTCCAAGACCGATCCACTCGGGAACGTCGTGGCCTCGAGCTTCGACGGCGCGGGCAACCTTGCGACGAACACAGATCGGCTGGGCAACGTGACCACATACGCCTATGACGCCAACGCGCGCCTGGCGACGGTCCAGCAGAAGCCGGACCCGGTTGGCAACCCCAGCCTCGTGTACACGACCACGGTCACGCGCGATGACAACGGCAACCCCACGCAGGTCACCCAGGGCAACGGCGTGGTGACCGACTACGTCTTGGACGCGCTCAACCGCGTCACCGCGATCTCTACGCACCCGGACGCGCAGACAACCCTGACCACGACCTTCGTCCTGGACGGCGCCGACCAGCCGCTCACCCGCACCGGCGCCGACAGCGTCGTGGTGACGTACGGTTACGACGGCATGTCGCGGCTGAAGTCGATCACCGCGACCGGCCTGAGCCCGATCGCATACACGTACGACGAGCTCGGCCACCGCAAGCAGATGATCGACGGGACCGGGACGACCAACTATCAATACGACGGCATCGGACGCTTGACCCAGGCCGCGGGCCCTGGCGGGACGCTCAACTACGGGTACGACCGCGACGGAAACCCGACCTCACTGCAATACCCGACGACCGAGACGGTGACCTACCACTTCACCAACGGCGGCCGTCTCGACTACCTCGACGACTGGGCGTCCCGGCACACCTCCTACGCGTACAAGCCGAGCGGCCTCGTCGACTCGGTCACGCTGCCCAACACCATGCAGACCAAGTACGGCTACGACCGCGCCCAGCGGCTGCTGTTCGACGTCAGCGTCTTCGGCACCACGACGCTCAACCGCCAGGTCTATGGGCTCGACAAGGAGGGCAACCGCACGGGGCTGGACGAGTACGTCTCGGGGATCACTGCCGTGCCGACGATCACCTGGTCCGGCAGCGTGCAGGTGAACGCGGTCGGGACCGGCGTGCAGGACCACCCCGCGATCGCCATCGGCGCGGATGGCGCGACCTACCTCGTGTGGGACGACGCCCGCTCGGGCAACGCCGACATCTACTTCGCCAAGCGCGACCCCGGTGCGGGAAGCTGGGGCACGAACGTCAAAGTCAACACCGACACCGGCACACGCATCCAGCTCAACCCGGCCATCGCGCTCGACTCATCGAACAACGCCTACGCGGTCTGGCAGGACGAGCGCAACGGCGCTGGCAAGCCCGACATCTTCTTCCGCAAGCGCACCGCCTCAAATCAGACGTGGGTCTCTCCGGACGTCAAGGTGAGCGACGAATCCGGTGGCGGTGGAGGCTCGATCCAACGCAACCCGCGAATCGCCGGCACGGCCGCAGGCGCGCAGACCGCAGTCTGGGTCGACCTGCGCTCCAACCAAAACAACATCTGGTCTTCGCAGCTTGCTGCCGGCGGCGCCACTTGGGCCGCCAACAAGCAGGTGACCAGCGGCAACACTGCTGCGCTGAAAGACTTTCCAGATGTGGTCGTTGGCACTGACGGAACCGCGTATGCGGTTTGGCAGGACAGCCGCAACGGAAATCCGGACATCTACTTCTCGAAGCTGCCGCCAGGTCCTGGCGCCACCGCATGGTCGTCGAATGTCAAGGTGAGCGACGACCCAGGCACTGCCGCCCAGACCAGCCCGCGCCTCGGCATCGATGCCTCCGGCAACCTCATCGCCGTTTGGCTCGACGCCCGGACCTCGCCGGCACAGATTTGGATGAGCCGGCTCGCCTCCGGTACCTCGACATGGTCGGCGAGCACGGCGGTAACCAGCGGAGCGGACCGGCCACAGTCGGTCGCGCTAGCCGTGCGGACAGATGGCAAGGCGTACCTCGCCTTCCATGACAACCGCAGCGGCAACAACGACGTGTACGTGCGCGAGTACGACCCCTGGTTGAGCACGTGGAGCGCTTCTACGCTCGCAACCGACGACGCCGGCTCAGCCGCGCAGCAGTCGCCAACCGTGGCCTACACCGCTGCCGAGCTCATAGTCAGTTGGCGCGACGATCGCGCCGGCAACGCGGACGTCCGGGCCCGTCGCGCCGCGCTCGCTGGCGGTTCCGACCACTTCACCTTCGCGTACGATGGACTTGCCCGCTTGACGACCGTCAACGGGCCCGTGCCGGAGTCGTTCAACTACGACGCGGCAACAAACATCGTTAGCCGAACCGGCCCATCCGCAGCGAATAGCTATGACTTGTCCAATCGGCAAACGTCTGACGGGACAAGGACGTTTACCTGGAATCCGGTCGATCGACTGGCTCAGCGTGGTTCCGATAACTTCGTTTATGACCCGATCGGTAGGCTAACTAGTTCGACTGTCGCCGGGAGCACACGCGCGTACACATATAACGGCGAGGGACTTCTGACATCGGCCGCGACAACAAATCTCCTGTGGGACGCACGTGTAGCACCTGCGCGGCTGTTGCAATCTGGAAGTGACAGGCTGCTTTACGGTTTCGGTCCGCTGTATGTCGTGCGGGCGGACGGTTCAACGTACACGTTCGCGCGCGATGGGCTAGGAAGCGTGCGCGCGGAAGTGGCCGACAGTGGGGCGGCTACAAGAACCTTCCGCTACGCGGCGAACGGGGCGATTGCTCAGAATTTTGGCGGCGCGCCGACCTTGCTTGGCTTCGGCGGTGAAGTCATGGATCCTAGCGGCCTCGTCTACTTGCGCGCACGGTGGTATGACCCCCAAACAGCTCGATTCATGTCCGCCGACTCGTACCTCGGCGCCGCGAGTGAGCCTCAGTCGCTCAATCTCTTCATTTATGCAAGCGGGAACCCAACGAACCGAGTTGACCCATCGGGGAACTGTCCTACGTGCATTCTTCTGGGTGCGGTTATCGGTGGCGTCGCGAGCACAGGGGGCTATGCCCTCAGTTTGCTGTACACGAATCAGACATGGAGATGGGATCAGGCAGCGTGGGCGTTTGGGACTGGAGCGGTGGCGGGCGCAGTGTGCACCGGCACGTTGTTCGGCATGTGCGCTTTCACGAATACCGCGGCGTCGGTTGTTCAGTACGGAGAAGCACCGGGCCAAAAGACCGCACAGGGCTACGTTACGGCCGCTCTGTTCGGGCTGGCTACGAGTCCCCTCGTCTTCACCCCATATAAGGTTCCGGTAGGTAATGGCTCGAAGATCATCGCCGCGCGCGCGAGAATCCCATGGGCGGAAGGAAGCCAGGCAAGGGGTGCCCTCTTTAGTTTCTTCCGCTCGTTTTTCGCGACCAACCTGACGAGCGGGGCAACGACGGTCTTTGGTGCTGAGCGAGCGACTCAGGGCAAATGAAAACTGGGCTGGTGCTTCTCTTCTTCGGCGCCATCTGGCTCGGCGGCTGGAGACGGTGGCACGATTCAGGTTTGCTTCCATTCGGGCATTGGACCATCCTGCCCGGGTCGCCGACCTGGCTCCGCCGCATCGCGCGTAGCGGAGAAGGCGAGCTAAATGCATTCGCTCTGGCGAACGAGGTCTGGGGCGTCGTCGTTCTAGTGCTTGGACTAGTTGTGACGCTCGGCCTTTGGGGCCGTGCGACTGATGACGAGCTCCTCGCGAATGTGGAGCTTACCCTTGCAGTGCCCATCGTGGTTGCGGGTGCGTACGCTGCCTGGCGCCGAATCCGGGCGAGGTAGACCGCGATCGTCTGGTCTTGATCTTGGTGGGGCGAAGACCCCGAGGTCGGACGGCAACGTGCCTCCAAAGCCTCGCTTCGGACCGTACCCCGAGCTTCCCACGAGCGCAGGCAGGCGTCGAATCGTCAGAAGTCGCCCAGAGAGGTCAAATGACTCGTGGGCTGCAGAGCGGCCGGGCAGCCACCCTCTATCTCATTTTCCGGTAGTGCTTCCCTTGATCTCGCCACAGAGTTCGGTTTCGGCAATACGGTTGGCCACTGGGGTGGCGACCACACCGGTGGCCCGCAGCGAAGCGCACATGCTCAGCAATGGAGAGATCGTTGTGTGGATCGCGAGCGAGAACCTCTACTACGACCGCGGCCGAGAGATGTACGTTGTTGCAATAAGCGGCGCGTACGTGCCCCGGACACCCAGCATCACCGACGCGATCGTATGCAACTCCTGCTCCGAGGTGATCGACGCTACCGACGGCAGTGTGCTTTCAATCGGATGCGGCGGGTCGGCCGCGTGGCCGACGAACCTGCCGGCGGTGTTCGCTCACTGACGCCCGCGCGGCGCGCCGTCGCGGTCGGCTCACGTGCCGCGCGGTTGCGGGCGTCGTTGCGCAATCGGACGGACTCAGCGCCTATAAGGGCCGCCGCTTAGGTAACAGCATTCCGCGCAGGGAGGCAGCGAGCTCGAACGACAGAAGTCTGCGCCGTAAGTTGGGTCAGCCGGGAGCGAGATTTGCGATATCGCGAAACAATTCGCGAGCCGACTCCAAAATAATCGAGGGGTCTGGAAAACGTTCACCGCAGGTTCGATTCCGCCGTCGCCCGACTCGAGAACTTGCGCAGAACAATGAAAGCCGCGTCCCCACCGAGCCTCGCGTCACTCTACCGACCACTACGTCGCCGATGGCCCCGCTCGGAAAAGTGACGACCGATATTCGGACAGGTCGGAAACGCGCACGTCATCCCATGGGAAGGACGTCGACCGTGGTGATCTGTTCCTCTTCTTCCGGACCAAGCTCGGCACGCAAGTGACTGCCGATCGGTCATCAATGGTCCACCCGGCGGCTAAGGAGTTGGGTGAGCCAGAAGAACCCGCGACGCGACCGCGCGGTGTACGCATAGATGTGCACGGGAGTTCGGGGTGACCGGATCGGTGCCTGCCGCCCGTCGATCCGCCGTTTCGCCTGATTTCTTGTGACCTTCGGCCGGATCGAACGAGGAAGTTTACGAAACCGCTGCTCTACCGGCTGAGCTACGTCGGCGCGGATTTCCTAACGATTCTCGCATGTTCTGAACGTGAACGCGACGATCCTCGGAACCGCTGCTCTTCCCCTCGGAGTGCCCG
>JALYKQ010000095.1 GCA_030774675.1 Gemmatimonadota bacterium
CCGAGCACATCCGCGATGCGCGAATGAGCGAGGTGCGGGCCGCGCGTGCTTTTGCATTGTTGAACATGGCCATGCACGATGCAGCGGTTGGTTGCTGGGAATCGAAGTTCGCGTACTTCAATCCACGGCCGAGCCAGCTGGACCCGAGCATCCAGACGCCGATCGGACTTCCTAATTTCCCGTCGTACAGCTCGGGCCACTCTACGTTCTCTGCCGCAGCGACGGTGGTCCTCTCGTACCTGTTTCCCAGTGGGGCGGACAGCTTCGCCGCGATGCGGGACGAGGCAGCAATCTCGCGGCTCTACGGCGGCATCCACTATCGCAGCGACATCGAAGGCGGTAAGGCGCATGGCGCGCGCATCGGAGCCTACACTCTCCAGTTCGCGCAGCAGGACCTGGCAAACTGAGGTGGCGCGCGGTCGGCTCCGCGCTTCAGATCCGCGTTATCTGACCTCGATCATCCGCGACGCGATCGCCGTTGGATAATGCCCGGCCTCGAGTTTGACCGCGTATTTACCGGCGGGCACCAGTGAGAGGTCCAGGAGCACCGATCGCGGCGACATGACTCCGGATGTGCCGTTCTCCTGCCACCTTATGTTGATCGCGCCTAGCTTGGGCGCGATTCGCAGGGCTCGGAATGCGCGCCGCAGCAATCCTTCGTTGACAGGGGTGATGGTGAGCGAGATCGGAAGCGTGCTGTCGGCGGGCGTCGTACCATAAAGCTCCCAGAATAATCCGATCTTGGTGTCGCGGCGGAATTTCGTTCCACCATGCGCGTGAGCAATCGCTTCGCTCAGATCGGCGGGAAGCGAAGGACCTCCATCGACGAAGAGCAGGTCCGAGACGCTAATCCGCCCCGAGTCGAGCGGAATCTCGGCGAATCCTGACCTCCATCGTGCCGCGCCGGCGCTGTCGCGTGCCAGTAGCTCTACTCCAATCAGCTGCGAGTTCCACGGCGTAGTCACGACCAACACTCCTTTTGGAGGTGACTCGGCCATCTCCGTTCTGGAAGGGGTTGTCGCTTCGTCCCCCATCGCGATCAGGGAAGCCGCGAATTTTCTGCGGCCGAAGATGGTATCGGCGCCTACATCATATGCGGCGACAATGCGCGTCGAGTCCCCTCGGCGGAAACGCGCGACCTGGGCATCCAGTCTGACGAAGGCGCGGGTATAAGCGGGGGAGTACTGCTCGCGTGGTGGAAACTGATAGACGTCGAACAGGGAATCGACGATTTGCGCCAGACTGTCGGGCGGTCGCTGCGTCAGGAAGAAATGAAACCCTGGCTCACGCTCGTGGCCCGTGACCGATGGCTGTGACTCCATGTACATGCTTTGCGATGGCTGCTGCGTCCACCGTTCCGCCCAGCCGAAGCGGAGAATGAGCTCGGCGAGATCGCCGCCCCAGCTCGAGCCGTAGGTGTTGACCGCATCCTTCTGCAGAGCGGTGTGCATGACCCGCGAAAAGTGTTCGGTGCGGCGCTCATTGCCCGGCGTCATGTACAGCGGATCGGCAACCCACCACACCCGCGCGTTGACCACCTCACGCTGGGCGCACGGCATCTTTCTGTACGTCCCCCGAATGTCGTCATCGAGAAGCGGCGAGAGATTGGTCCAATAGCAGCGCGTTAGAGTCGGCATGTCCTCCAGCGCTTTCGAGAACGCGCTGTCCGCGCCGGCAAACCTCCCATCTATGTGCAGGGCAAGGCCGAGCAACGCCTCGCACCACCATTTGCTGGCACGACATGAGCGGGCGACACCGACGGCCGCTGTATCGTGCGATTCTACGAGATAGCGGATCCGCTGGCCGACGATCCAATCGTCACCTGGAAGCGCGACCGATGCCCTCTCGAGCTCGCGAAGCAGCTGCGAGCGCGCGCGACGGATGTTGATTCCCTCCTCGGGAACGACGTAATCACGGAGGTTGGGGTGCCACTCGCAGAAGCGCCCGACGATCAGACAGTGGGTCTCGGTGCCGGTGTAGAACCGCGGCAGCATCTGGCGGCGCCGGCGCTCGAACTGGGATTGGAGATCCCGCGCCCGCCGCGAAATCTCGGCTGAGTCTGACACGAGCTGTGCGTTTTGCGGGGTCGCCACCTGAAGCTGCGCCTGGCCGCGTGATTCACCGGTTAGAGTCGCGACGCCAAGAAGCGCGAGCCCGACAGCAGCCCCAAGCGCGCTGATAAGCTGGCCAAGCCGTTTGTTGCCCACGATAAATAGTTATCGAAAGGAACACGGCTCCGCTACTCCGCCAGCCCTCGACGGTTAGACCGCTACGGCGTGCCCCTCAGCAGCGACGGTCCGCCGGGCAAGATGAAGGCGCCAGATGAACAGCCCGTAGAGAATCAGCGCAATCGGAATCGTCGGCTGTCCTTCCCTGAACTCGAATATCCAGCGCATCACGTCGAACACCAGCGAGTAGATCGTCAGCCAGAACGCCCATCCCAAAAACGAGCGTTTGCGCAAGACGATCCCAATGCAAACAAGGGCGAGGGCCAACCCTGTCGCCTGCTCGATCCACCACAAACGCGTCTGGGCACTGAGCGCGAAGCGGTCGACGGGGATCATCATGACGTAGATCCAGCCGCCGATCGTGAGGGCGATGATCGCCAGCGCGATCACGGTCCGAAAGGTATCGCGAGGCAGGAGGGAGGTTGAATACGGCTCGGGCGCGGATTCGGGCGAGATCGGATTTGTCATATCGGTCGGACTGGAAATAGACACGGCGACGTTAAGCGGATTCCATGCCAGCAGCGCAAAACGTCCGGTGCGCGGGGGACCTACTCCGTGACCGGTCAAGACGCCCGGCGATCGCCACTGGGATCTTCCGGTTCCCAGGGCCGGAGTCGAGGAACCAACCGTGGGACATGCCGGCAGTACTCGAGGTATGAATCTCCGAACCGGCGCCTCAGGCCGGGTTCCTCGACCAGCGGAATTACCACTGAGTTCATCCCGAGAAAGATCAATGCCCACAGGAGGTGCGGCTGGGAAAGAAGTAAGAGCGACTCGCCAAACAGAACGAACAGTACACCGGAAATCATTGGGTTCCTGACGTAGCGATACGGTCCGCGAACAACCAGACGGCGAGGAGGATCCCATGGCGCGAGCGTGCCTTCGCCCTCCGTTGCAAAACGCCGCAACGACGATGCGAAGAGAAAGAGCCCAAATACGATCAGCAACAGGCCGGCAGTCTGCGCGAGGATACGGGGCCCGGTCGTTCCCAGTGCCAGAGAGATGTTGTTCGTTCTAGCCAGCCAGATCGGAACCAGCACCGCAACGACGAAAGGAAGTACCGCTATCGAGGCCAGGTGGCGAGCGAGCATTGAGATTCTCAAACGCGACTCCGCGTGCGCTATCCAGCCCGTTCTGCCAGTGCGCTCTCCAGCGCGTTCCACGCCAGCAGCGCGCACTTGACCCGCGCCGGGAATCTCGCCACACCGGACAGGGCGCGAAGCGATCCGAGCTTTTCGTCCGTCACCGCACTCGGGTCGCCGAGTATCATCTCCCGAAATCGCGTTCTCAAGGCATCGATCTCCTCCGCCCCCTTGCCCTTAACCAGCTGGGTCATCATCGACGCCGATGCCTGCGAGATCGAGCAGCCCCGACCCGAGAACTTCAGATCGCCGACTCCATTACCGTCGAACGCAACCTGAAGGGTGATCTCATCTCCGCACAGGGGATTCTTCATCTCCACCGCTGCGTCCGCATGATCGAGCGTTCCCTTGTTGCGCGGCCTCCGGTAGTGGTCGAGGATCAGCTCCTGGTAGAGAGCGGCGATCTCCGCCGATCGCTCAGGCCGGGACATAACCGAAGATTTCTCGCGCCTTGATGATTCCTGCTACCAGAGCGTCGATATCGCTCTCGTCGTTGTAGATGTAGAACGAGGCACGCGCAGTCGCGGCGACGTTGAGCCGGCGCATCAACGGCTGCGCACAGTGATGGCCGGCGCGAATGCAGACCCCTTCACCGTCCAGGATCGTTGCCAGATCGTGAGGATGCACATCGGACATTGTGAAGCTGAGGACTCCACTCCGCTCGCCCGCAGGTGGTCCGTAGACCTGTAGGCCATCGATCGCGGCAAGTCGGTCCTGGGCGGCGGCCATCAGCGCTCGCTCGTGCTCGAGCACGCGATCCATTCCGATGCTGTCGAGATACTCCACCGCCGCGGCGAGGCCAACTGCATCAGCGGCATTCGGTGTTCCGGCCTCGAACTTGTGGGGAAGCACGTTCCACGTCGCGTGATCGTCGTGCACGAACTCGATCATGTCACCACCGGTCTGGTATGGCGGCATTTTCTCGAGCATCTCCCGCTTTCCGATCAGCCCGCCCAGCCCCATTGGTCCCAGCATCTTGTGACCGCTGAAAGCGTAGAAGTCGATACCGAGCGAATCAAATGACACTGGAAAGTGCGGAGCGCTTTGCGCCCCGTCGCACACCGTGATCGCGTAGCTGTTGCTGCGAACGAGATTCACGATCTCGTCGACCGGATTGATTGTGCCGAGGGCGTTGGAGACGTGGTTGAACGCAACCACTTTCGTTTTCGGATTGAGCAGCCCGCGCATGCAATCGAGGTCCAGCCGTCCGTCGGCGGTCAGCTCGCAAACCCTGAGCTTCGCGTGCTTCTCCAGAGCGAGCTGCTGCCACGGGACGAAGTTCGCGTGATGGTCGAGCGCCGTAACGACGATCTCGTCGCCGCTCGAGACGTTGGCCCGGCCCCACGATCCCGTGACGAGATTCAACGCTTCCGTGGTTCCTCTGGTGAAAATGAGACAGTCGGCGTCTTCCACGCCGAGAAACCGCGCGATGCGGGCGCGTGCTTCGTGGTAGCGCTCGGTCGCGCGCACCGAGAGCGCATATGCCCCGCGATGCGGGTTGGCGTTGCTGGTCTCGTAGAAATCACGGAGGGCATCCAGCACCACCCTGGGCTTGTGTGAGGTGGCTGCCGAGTCGAGATAGTGGAGGCCCGGATTATTGGCGAGGAGGGGGAAATCCGCGCGCAGATTCATGGGACCCGCGCGGTCGATGCTTCATACTTCTCGTCGATCCGCTTGCACCGCGGCCCAACGAAAACGGTGTCTCCTTCCAGCCGGACTTGAAACACCGGCAGTGGACTGGTCGCCGGATCCTGCTTCACTTGTCCGGTCCTGCAATCGTAGCGCGCACCGTGCCAGGCGCACTGAAGTGTCCCATCGGCGAGCAGGTCGCCCTGCGACATCGAAAAATGCTGGTGGGTACAGATATCGCTCAGAGCGGAGATCTGGCCGTTGTGCCTGACCAGGCAAATAGCGTCACCACCCGACCGCACCCGTTGCAGAACCATCCCCTCCGGCAGCTCCCCAAGGGAAGCCAGCGGCTCGAAGGCCGATTCTTCGTCTGCTCTAATGTATGGAAGACCGCTTGCTGCGCACATTTCTGAGTCGCGTAAGTGCTGACGACATAAGAACATAAGGGGGGGTCGGTGTCAGCTTGACTATCCCGACAGAATTGCTTTAGATTCAATCTACGAAGGGAAGTATGGAAACGCCAAGGAGTTGGAATGAGCTCGGGTATCGAGGCGCTGGTCAACCGCGAGTACGCATACGGATTCGTCACGGATATCGAGACGGACACCGTCCCGGCTGGGCTCAATGAAGACATAATCCGCCTGATCTCGGGCAAGAAGCAGGAGCCAGAGTTCATGCTGGACTGGCGGCTCAAGGCGTACCGCCGGTGGCTCACGATGAAGGAGCCGCACTGGGGCAACGTCAAATACCCGCCGATCGATTACAACTCCCTCGTGTACTACTCCGCGCCCAAGAGCGTAAAGCCTCTCCAGAGCCTCGAGGACGTCGACCCCGAGCTGCTCCGCACTTACCAGAAGCTCGGTATCTCGCTCAACGAGCAGAAGATGCTCGCCGGGGTCGCGGTGGACGCGATCTTCGACAGCGTGTCGGTCGGGACGACGATGCGGGAAGAGCTGGGAAAGCTGGGAATCGTCTTCTGCTCATTCGGCGAAGCCGTTCAGACCCGTCCCGAACTGATCGAGAAATATCTGGGAACCGTCGTACCGCACAGCGACAACTTCTTCGCGGCGCTTAACGCAGCGGTGTTCAGCGATGGGTCGTTCGCATACGTTCCGAAGGGCGTGAAGTGCCCAATGGAGCTGTCGACCTACTTCCGCATCAACAGCGCGAACACCGGGCAGTTCGAGCGTACGCTCATCGTCGCCGATGAGGGCGCATCGGTCAGCTACCTGGAGGGATGCACCGCGCCCAAGCGCGACGAGAACCAGCTCCACGCCGCGGTCGTCGAGCTGATCGCGCTGGACAATGCGACGGTCAAGTACTCGACGGTCCAGAACTGGTACGCTGGCGACGCCGAAGGCAAGGGCGGCATCTTCAACTTCGTGACCAAGCGTGGCAAATGCGCGGGCGTCAACTCGAAGATCTCGTGGACGCAAGTGGAAACCGGCTCGGCGATCACCTGGAAATATCCAAGCGTGATTCTGCAGGGCGACAACTCGGTCGGGGAATTCTATTCGGTTGCCGTCGTCAACAAGAAGCAGCAGGCCGACACCGGCACCAAGATGATCCACATCGGAAAGAACACCCGCTCGACGATCGTCTCGAAGGGCATCTCCGCCGGCGAAGGCAACAACAGTTATCGTGGACTGGTTCGAGTGTTACCGAAGGCCGATGGAGCGCGCAACTACACGCAGTGCGACTCCATGCTGATCGGCAACAGGTGTGGCGCGCACACCTTTCCCTACATCGAGGTGCAGAACAACACCGCCACACTGGAGCACGAGGCTTCGACGTCGAAGATCGGTGAAGATCAGATCTTCTACTGCAAGCAGCGCGGAGTGAGCGCCGAGCACGCGGTGTCGATGATCGTGAGCGGATTCTGCCGCGAAGTGTTCAAGGAGTTGCCGATGGAGTTCGCGGTCGAAGCGCAGCAGCTGCTCGGCATCACTCTGGAAGGAAGCGTAGGCTGATTCACTGACACTCCATGATCCTGCGCAATCTCAACGACAGAATTCGCGCTGGCTGGGCCTGGCTCCGCTCCGGACCCAGAACGCCGGGATATCCATTTACGGCAAACTGGACGCTGTTCAGCCAGGCAGTGTACGCGATTCAAACAACATTCAATCACTGGTTTCGTGCTAGAAATAAATGATCTGCACGCCGGCATCGGCGATCGGGAAATACTTCGTGGAATTACTCTCAGGGTTAATGCCGGAGAGGTCCACGCTGTCATGGGCCCGAACGGGTCGGGCAAATCGACTCTGGCGCAGGTGCTCGCCGGTAATCCGTCGTATGAGGTGACGAAGGGAACCGTCACCTACAACGGGCAGAATCTCCTCGAGCTCGACCCCGAAGTCCGGGCACAGAACGGAATCTTTCTCGCGTTCCAGTATCCCGTCGAGATCCCTGGCGTGTCGAACGCCTATTTCCTGCGGTCGGCATACAACGAGATTCGCAAGGCGAACGGAATGGAGGAAGTGGACCCCCTCGAGTTTCTGGACCTTGTCGAGGAGAAGTTGAAGCTCGTGGACATGGATCAGGCGATGCTCTCGCGCTCGGTCAATCAGGGCTTCTCGGGCGGCGAGAAGAAGCGAAACGAGATCTTCCAGATGGCCGTCCTCTCGCCGCGACTGGCGATCCTCGACGAGACGGACTCGGGTCTCGACATCGATGCGCTGCGTATCGTCGCGCAGGGTGTCAACACACTCCGCTCGCCCGAGAATGCAACGATCGTCGTGACCCACTATCAGCGCCTGCTCAATTACATCATCCCCGACTTCGTTCACGTCATCGCGAATGGCCGCATCGTGAAGTCAGGGGGCAAGGAGCTCGCGCTCGAGCTGGAGGAAAAAGGCTACGACTGGCTACAAGACGCCGGTGCTGGTGCGGGAGCAGCGGCTTGACCGACACCGCGACCAGGAAAGTCTCTCGTGACAACGCAGCCGTCGCAAAGAGTGGGGGAGGAGGTCCGATGAGCACTCGAGCGCCGGGCCCGATCGAATCATATCGCGCCGATTTCCAGCGCCAGCCGGCGGCGCCGGAATGGCTCCAATCGCTGCGCGCGCGGGGGATGGCGCGCTTCGAGGCGCTCGGATTTCCGACGACCAAGAATGAGGACTGGCACTTCACGAGTGTCGCTCCGATCGCGGAGCAGACTTTCCGCGCTGCGATGACAGGCACGACGGGCGTGTCGTCGGAGGGAAGCACCGCCGGAATGGTCGCCCGTGCGGATCTCCAGCGGTTCACGTTCGGCCAACCCGCCTGGCATTCACTTGTCTTCGTGAATGGGCTATTCTCCGAAAACC
>JALYKQ010000096.1 GCA_030774675.1 Gemmatimonadota bacterium
ACTTAACTTGTAAGGTTGCATGGACGGATTATCCGTACCCGCTCACGGCTTCAAGCTGCTAGCCGGGCCCGCTAACCCGGATCTGTGCGCAGAGATCGCGCGAACGCTGGATGTGCCGTTCTGCAAGCTGACGGTGAACCGCTTCGCCGACGGCGAGATCTTCGTCCGCATTGACGAGAACGTCAGAGGAAACGACGTCTTCATCGTGCAGCCGACGAACCCGCCGGCCGACAACATCATGGAGCTTCTGCTCCTGATCGATGCGGCTCGCAGGGCTTCAGCGGCACGGATTACGTGCGTGATGCCCTATTACGGATACTCGAGGCAGGACCGGAAGGACCAGCCCCGGGTGGCGATTGGCGCCAAGCTGCTCGCGAACATGATCACGATCGCAGGCGCCAACCGTGTTCTGGGAATCGATTTTCACCAGCACCAGCTGCAGGGGTTCTTCGATGTTCCGGTCGATCACCTGTACGCGGCGCCGGTTTTCGTCTCGCATTACAGAAAAAAGAATCTGCACGACCTCGTCGTCGTCGCGCCGGACGTTGGCTCGGCGAAAATGGCGAGGGGGTTTGCCAAGAGGCTCAACGGCTCGCTGGCGATCATCGACAAGAGACGGCCCAAGCCGAACGTTTCGGAAGTCGTCAACGTGGTCGGTGAAGTCGAAGGAAGGGATTGCTTGCTCGCGGACGACATGATCGACACCGCCGGCACGGTGTCCGAAGCAGCATTTGCTCTGAAGGGACTGGGTGCGCGCGACATATACGTGTGTGCCACGCACGCTCTGATGTCGGGGCCGGCTGTCGAAAGATTGAGCAAGGCTCCGATAAAGGAAGTGACGGTCACCGATACCGTCATGATCCCCCCGGAGAAGAGATTTTCGACTTTATGCGTATTGTCGGTCGGCGAGCTATTGTCGAAGGCGATCCGCTACATTCACAGCGAGCAGTCGGTCAGCTCGCTGTTCGAGCAGTAGAGGTCATCATGGAAGCATGGTTTCAAGCGGCTGGTCAGGTCGCGAAGGATTTTGCAGCGTGGGTCCTGGACTTAATTGAAGGGGCGTGGAAGAAAGCCACCGCCCCGAAAGGATGAATAGAAATGGCAACAGTTTCGCTTAACGCCGACAGTCGCGATACCAAGGGAAAGGGCGCGGCGCGCACACTTCGCAGTCAGGGACAAGTTCCCGCCGTTATCTACGGGCACGGCCGCGAGCCCCAGTCGCTCGTGCTCAACGCGCGCGATCTGGACAAAATGCTCAGCCACATCCAGGCGGAGAGCACGGTCATCGAGGTGACGGTCGGCGGACAGACCGCCAAGACGCTCATTCGTGAGATCCAGCGGCACCCGATCAAGCGCCAGATCTTGCACGTCGATTTCCAGGCACTGGTCGCCGGAGAGAAGGTGACGGTCAGCATCCCGATCGTGCTTGAGGGCATCCCGGAGGGCGTCCGGCTTGAAGGGGGAGTTCTCGACCAGACTCTGCGTGAAGTCGAAATCGAGGTCGATCCGTCCAATATCCCTGATCACATCGAGTACGATGTCACCAACATGGTGATCGGCGATTCGGTGCACGTCAGCGATCTGAAGGTTCCAGAAGGCGTCGAAGTTCTCGACGATCCGGAGACCTCGGTCGCCGTGCTTGCCGCGCCGCGCGCGGTCATCGAGGAGACTGCTGCAGTGGCTGAGCCCGTCGAGGGCGAAGCTGGTGTCGTGGCGGAGCCTGAAGTCATCGGCAGAGGCAAGGAAGAGGAAGAGGGTGAGGGCGAGCCACCCAAGAAGTAGCTATTGGAAAAGCCTTGAAGGTCATAGTCGGTCTCGGTAATCCGGGCCGAGAGTACGCCGCGACACGTCACAACGTCGGCTGGTGGTTGATCGACCACCTCGCCGACGTTTGGCATTTTGACGGCTGGAAAAAGGATGGAGACTCGCAGATCGCCAACGGCACAGTCGGCGGTGCGAAAGTCCGACTCCTCAAGCCGCAGACGTACATGAACCTGAGCGGACAGGCACTGAGGAATTACTCTCGCCGGCCGTTCTGGAGCGCGGCCAGGGATCTCCTGGTGGTGGTGGACGAGGTTCAGCTGCCCGTGGGTCGCTTCCGTATCCGCGCGCGCGGCAGCGCCGGCGGACATAACGGACTCAAAAGCGTGGAGCAGGCGCTCGGCTCCCAGGAATACGCGCGTCTCCGGATCGGGGTCGGGCCGAGCGAGGAGCGGAAGGGTGTGTACAAGGATCTCGCCGACTTCGTGCTGGCCCCATTCGCGCGCGACGAGCGGGAGGATGTGCTCTCTCTTCTCCCGCCCCTGACGGCCACCGTGGAGACATGGCTGCACGAGGGGGCCGAGAAGGCGATGAATCTCCACAACAGGCTGCCTGAGGCGAACCCTGACGCTTGATTAGGTTGTCTCCCACATGCTGAAACTAGGAATCGTCGGCCTCCCCAACGTCGGCAAGTCGACTCTGTTCAACGCCCTCACGGCAGCGAAAGCGGAAGCGGCGAACTACCCGTTTTGCACGGTCGAGCCGAACGTCGGGATGGTCGAAGTGCCTGACTCCCGGCTGGGCGAGCTCGCCAGAGTCGTGCAGCCGAAGCGAACGGTTCCGGCAGTCGTGCAGTTCGTCGACATCGCCGGTCTCGTCAGAGGTGCGGCCGAGGGTGAGGGCCTCGGCAACAAGTTTCTCTCCAACATCCGTGAGACCGACGCCATCGTGCACGTCGTACGTTGCTTCGAGGATCCCGACGTGACGCACGTGATGGGAGCCGTCGATCCCGTGCGCGACCGCGAAGTGATCGAGTTCGAGCTTGCCCTCTCCGACCTCGTCTCGCTCGAGAAGCGGCTCGACAAGACGAGACGCTCGGCACGTACCGGCGACAAGGAAGCGGTGGCCGAGCTACCCGTGCTGGAGCGGGCATACGCCTTTCTGAAGGACGGCAAGGGACTGTGGGAGGCCCGTCTCACCGAAGCGGAGAAGGCGACCCTCGCGCCGCTCACGCTACTGACAGTGAAGCCCGTACTCTACGCCGCGAACGTGAGCGATTCGGAGCTCGCTGGTGATGAAGGGCCGCACCTGAAGGCTTTGCGCGGGGCAGTGCAGAAGAGCGGGGAGCAGGCTGAAGTCGTTCCCTTCTCCGCCAAGATCGAAGCCGAGCTGGCGGAATTACCTCCGGAAGATCGCGCCGATTTTCTGGCCTCGCTCGGGCTGGAGTCGGCGGGCCTCGACCGTCTCATTCGTGCGGGTTACAAGCTGCTTGGCCTCGAGACGTACTTCACCGCGGGAGAGCAGGAAGTCCGCGCGTGGACCATCCACCGCGGAGACACGGCTCCCAAAGCCGCTGCGGTGATACATACGGACTTCGAGCGTGGATTCATCCGGGCGGAGACGGTTTCCTACGACTCCTTCGTGGGGAACGAGGGATGGAAAGGCGCTCGCGAAAAAGGCGCGGTGCGGTCAGAAGGAAAGGAGTACGTCGTGCAGGACGGCGACGTACTCCTTTTCCGGTTCAACGTGTAGCTATTACCTAGTTGCTAGATTGCACCTGATCCCGGATCTCGCCACCCGGGTTCGCAGTCGTGTGGACGTTGGTGTACGCGTTCCCGTTGTTGAACAGCACTCTCAGCGAATCGAGAGAGACGCTCGAGTTATTCGCGTTCGTGATAGTGCCCTGAGCCACGATTCCGTTGAGTGTTCCTGTCTCCGGGGGTCGGTTCGGCAGGAAGAGGTTGATTATGACAGGGCCCGCTGTAGTGCCAACCGCCGTTGCGGGCCCAAGATGGATGTGCGACGCCGTGACGTTGGTGATGTTGGTCAGCTCCAGCGTCCAGTTGATCACGTTCCCGTTGTCGACGAACGTGAAAACGCCGTTGCCCGGTGATGTGTGACCGGCTCCTTCTGCCGCCGCATTCAGGTTGGCGACGTACGTGTTCGCCTTGGGTGCGGTGCTGTCGGTGCCGCAGCTTGCGGCGAACAGTCCCATTGCGGCCGCTCCGATGATTTCAGCGGCAATTCCTACGGTTCTGCGCATGTAACCTCCGGGAGAGGCGCATGGTCGAAGTTAGGCCTTGCACGGACGCCAGAAAGGCTATCCGCGCCAACGACCGCAGTGGTGCGGCGAGTAGTGCGTCACGGACGGCGGAGGTCAGCCAGCGCGGGGTGACAAACCAATGCGCTCACAGCAACGCCAGTCCAGGTTGAATTGAGCGCACTGACAGACTAGGTTTCCGTCCACAACGGCCGCACCCGCGGCCCTCACACCTTCCTCCCACTTGGCAACCAGTTGGGGGGCGGATTACGACCACAAGGAGGATTGCCGAGTGCCTCGCACATATGAGGCGGTCTATATCTTCGACTCTACTCTCGAAGACGCCGCCATCAACGACAAAATCACGCGCTTCCACGGAATGCTCGCTTCGAAGGAGCAGCCGGAGGTCACGCATTGGGGACGGCGCCAGCTCGCCTACTCCATCGGCCCCCGCGAAAACGGCTACTACGTCGTCTCCAAGTTCGCGACCGAGCCCACCACCCTGCCCGAGTACGAGCGCGCGCTCAAGCTCGATGGCGGCGTCATCCGCTATCTCATCACGCTGCATGAGCACGAGGTCGGTGCCCCGCCGCAGTCCGAGGAAGACCTGGCCGCGGCAACGCGCCGTGACGACGATGACGACGACGAGGATTAGTCAATGAGAAGACCACAAAAGAGCTGTCCCTTCTGCGAGAGCCGCGTCCGGTGGATCGACTACAAAGATGATCGTACGCTCGGCCGCTTCATTACCGATCAAGGCAAGATCCTTCCCTCGAGGCTGAGCGGGGCCTGCGCGCGTCACCAGCGCCAGCTCTCGACGGCAATAAAAAGAGCGAGATTTCTTGCTCTCATTCCGTACATCCGCGGTCATCAGGCGTAGATGGCAGACGCCGCCACGAGCGACAACAAGAGTCAGTCGTGGCGGCCGCTGCTGTGGGGTCTCGCTGCCTTCCTGCTGCTCCCACTATTCCCGCCCGGGGATGTGATCTTTCCAGTTCAGCAGACGCTTTTGTTGCTAGTTCCCGCCCTGGCTGTCTGCTCCCTCCTCGGATGGAAATCCGGAGGCCGCGCCGCCCTGGCTGCGATCTGGCTGGCACTGGCAGTGTGGATGTTGCTACAGCCCGCAGGCTCACCCGGAACAGCGTACAGCCAGATGGCCCGAGCGTGGGCAATCGTGCTGGCGGCGAGTTTCGGCTTGATCGGTCTCCTGAGCTCGACCACTCCCTTTTTCGTGCGCGCACTCGCGTCCGTGGGGATTGCTGTGGCGGTCGGGCTTATCATCGCGCTTTCTTCGCCGAGCGGTATGGCGCGGTTTCAGCACGCGGGCGGCGAAGAATTGATGAGGCGCGCGGCAGTCAGCGTAAACCGGTTTCAGGAAACGTGGGAAACCGAGCAGTGGAAGGACCTTGCGGCGAGAGCGCCGGTGTTCCAGACCACGAACGAATGGGCTGCCGACGTCGAGCGCGATTTACCGAAGCATACCGCCCCGTTGCTTCCGGCGCTGCTTGCCCTCGAATCGCTGGCAGCGCTGGGACTCGCCTGGGCAGTCTACCATCGGCTGTCCGCTGTCAAAATCGGCCCCATGCTGGGACCGCTGACGGAATTCCGTTTCAACGACCAGATAATCTGGGCACTGGCCGTCGGGCTGACGCTGACCCTCCTGCCCGCATTCAACGATGGACGGAACGCCGGCTTCAATCTGCTTCTGTTTTTTGGCGCCCTTTACGCCATCAGAGGACTGGGCGTTCTCGCCTGGATTTCAAAAGGGCGCTACGTCTTCATCATCGTCCTCAGCTTGATACCACAGGGAGTGCTCCTGCTCGGCGTGCTGGCACTGGCACTGGGCCTGGGCGACACCTGGCTCGACCTTCGTCGGCGGGTCCGGGCGAGCTGACGGTACGATCCACTCCGTGTTTGTGCTAGAATTACGCGATTCTCAACGATCTCTGAAGGAAATTCCCCCATGGAAGTCATACTTAGGCAGGCTGTAGAAAAGCTCGGGCACCCGGGCGACATCGTAAAGGTTTCCGCGGGGTATGCGCGGAACTATCTCCTGCCGCGTGGCTTCGCCTACGAAGCAACGGCTGGGAACAGGAAGCGCATCGAGCAGGAGCGGCAGCGGCTCGATCAAGCGGAGGAGCAACGGCGCGGCTCGGCCCAGGAGCTTGCGACCAGGCTGGAGCAGGTGTCGCTGACCTTCTCAGCCCGAGTCGGCGACGAGGGCAAGCTGTTCGGCTCAGTAACCTCATCGGACATCGCGCACCAGCTCGAGGCACAGGGGTTTGCGATCGAGAAGCGGCAGATCGAGCTGCACGAGCCCATTCGGGCGCTTGGAGTCTACAGGGTCCAGATCAGGCTCCACGCGGACGTCCATCCTGAGATCAAAGTTTGGGTCATAAAACAATAGACACTGGCCACTCGGACGATTCGGGAAGGATGCAAGTTGAGAGTTGTAAGTAGTGAGTGTCCACTCAACACTTGCATCCCCTCAGCCGAGCCCTCGTGGGTTGACCTCCAGGCCTTGGCTTGCGAAATGCGAGTTGGAACCCTGACGGAACTTTAGCCCCGTTGGTAAGCTACATACCAGAGATGCGGCGGCTCGCGCCGGAAAAAAACCTTCACTGAAGCGCATGGCTACATCCCTACCATCTGTCTCCGCCCGCGAAGGTGCGCAGCGAGTGCAGCGCGCCGCCCAGCTTTGCCTGGACATGAAAGCGAATGACGTAGTGCTTCTGAACCTGCAGGGCGTTACCGACATGACGGACTACTTCGTCATCGCGAGCGGAACCTCCGACACTCACGTGAGATCGATCGGCGAGCATGTGATCTCGGAGATGAAGAGAGCGGGATTGGCCGTGCATCACACTGAAGGGTTACAACAGGGCCGCTGGGTGCTGCTCGACTTCTTCGATTTCGTAGTTCACATCTTTCATCCCACGCTGCGCTCGTTCTATCAGATAGAACGGCTGTGGAGCGATGCGGAGACAGTGGCGCTGGAACCACAGGAGTAACAATGAAAGCGGTACGTATTCTGGTGACCTTGGCCGCATTGCTCTGCGCGACTCGCCTCGACGCACAGCAGTACTTCGGGATGAATCAGGTCCAGTACAAGCACTTCAACTGGCGCGTGATCGAGACGGAGCACTTCCTCGTCCACTACTATCCGGAAGAAAGAGCGGGCGCCATGGCCGCCGCGCGTATGGCGGAGCGGTCTTACGCCAGGCTCTCGAAAATCCTCGACCACCAGTTCCGCGAGAAGAAGCCGATCATTCTCTTTTCCAACCGCGCTGACTTTGGCCAGAACAACGTCGGCGGCGACCCGGGAGAAGGCACGGGCGGCTTCACCGAGCCATCGCGCCACCGCTTGATCCTTCCGCTTACCGGCGACCTCGGCAGTTTCGAGCACGTTCTCACGCACGAGCTGGTGCACGAATTCCAGTTCGACATCTTCGCGCGCGGCAAGGCCGGCGCGAATCTGCAGACGCTAAATCAGATCGATCCGCCGCTCTGGTTCATGGAGGGACAGGCTGAGTACCTGTCGACCGGGCCGGGTCACCCACTGACCGCGTCGTGGGTGCGCGACGCAGCGGTGAATGGGAACCTGCCGACGATCGAGCAGATGACGGAGCGCCCCGACAAATACTTCCCGTACCGTTACGGTCAGGCTCTCTGGGAATACGTTGGCGAGCGTTGGGGCGATGCGGCCATCGGCGAGATCCTCCAGAATTCCACCACGCTTGGCATCGCGCGCGCAGTCCAGCGCCAGTTGGGGTTGACCTTGCACGAGCTGAGCGACGAGTGGCGGGAAGCGGTCAACGCGAAGTACCTGCCGCAGGCAGCGGTGCTCGATCGTCCGCGCAGCTTTTCACAGCCGCTGCTCACAGAGAAAAAGAGCGGAGGCCAGATCTTTCTCGCCCCATCTCTCTCCAACGACGGAAGTCGCATCGCGTTCCTCTCCAATGGAAATTGGAAGCGTGGAGAGCTCTTCATCGACCTCTGGCTGGCCGACGCTCGCACCGGCAAGCGCATCAAGCGGCTGGTCGAAAGCACGACCAACCCGAACTTCGAGGAGCTGAGACTTCTCTACTCGCAGAGCTCGTTCTCCAACGACGGACGCATGCTGGCGTTCACTGGATACCGTGAAGGAAAGGACGTGCTTTATCTGATGGACGTCGCCAGCGCGTCGGTTAAGAGACGCATCGATCTGCCATCCGTTGATGCGATCTGGAGCCCGGTGTGGTCTCCCGATGACAAACAGCTTGCCTTCAGCGGCACTCACGGCGGCATCACCGATCTCTACTTGGTGAACGTGGACGGCAGCGGTTTGCGCCAGCTCACCAACGACCAGTACGGCGATCTCCAGCCCGCGTGGTCGCCGGATGGCAAGCGAATCGCATTCGCCACCGATCGGAGTCCTGAAACCAACCTGTCGGTCCTCAAGTTTTCCAAGTGGCGCATCGCGGTAATGGACCTCCAGTCGGGCGCGATTGAAGTTCTGCCGAACCAGGGCGGAATGAATCTGAACCCTGCCTGGTCGCCGGACAGCCGGCAGATCGCGTTCGTTTCCGATCGCACAGGCATTCCAAACATTTTTCTGTTCGATTTTGCCGACCAGCAGCATTACCAGCTGACGAACATTCTTGGCGGCGTGTCGGCGATCACTGAGTACAGTCCTGCCATCAGCTGGGCGCGCGGGGCGGATAGGATCGCGTACACCAGTTTCGAGAGGGGCGACTACACCATCTGGACAATCGACAATCCGCGCTCCCTGAAAAAGACGGCGTTCCGTCCGACCGGAATCAACCTGGCCCTGGGACTCGTTCCCCCTCCCGCCGACACAGTAGCGGCGAGACCGGGCCTCGATTCGCTGACGCTCAGACCGCGGAGTGGCGAACCTACATCGATTTATCGGGGCTCGACGGGAACGCGGCAGTCATCCGCGCTGCCAGTTGGAGAATCGATCCAGGACCTGCCACCGAGTGTGGCGGCGCTCAACGCGGATCCGCTCTTCGGCCTCCCTGACTCCAGCAGGTTCAAGGAGCGTCCCTATCGCGCGTCTTTCCACCCGGATTACATCGCCGACCCATCGGTCGGCTACACGCCCAGCTACGGCACCTTCGCCGGAGGGACTGCGTTTGTATTCAGCGACCTGCTCGGCAATCATCAGCTCGCTGTCTCGGGCAACGTTTATGGCCGGCTGAGCGATGCGAGTGCGTTCGTAGGGTACGCGAATCTGAGCCGCCGCTTCCAGTACACAACCGGCATCTCGCAGGATCCGATTTACGTTCCCCTCAGCGGCGGGACAGAAGGAACATCGGCACTGTACAGGATTCAGACGACCTACCTCCGCTACGTCGTGCGCAACCTGTTCCTGGTCGGCCAATACCCGTTTAATCGTTTCACGCGCGTCGAGACGGGAGCGCAGCTCAATAGCATCTCGCAGGGGCTCATAAAGGTCTTTCAGGACTGCAACGGCGCGGGCTACTGCACCGATGTCCAGTTCAAGGACAGCACGTCGCTGCCCACCATCAACTACGTGACCCCAACGGCCGCCTTCGTCTCCGACAACACACTCTTCGGCACCACCGGCCCCGTGATGGGTCGCCGAATGCGCTTCTCGGCGTCGCAGAACCTCGGGAAGCTGGTGTTCAGCGATTTCCTTGCTGACTACCGCCGCTACGACCCGATCATCTTCAACACGCTGACGGTCGCCACCAGGTTCCTTACCTCGATCGCAACCGGCAGGGACGAAAGCTTCTTTCCGAAATACATCGGCCGGCCCGACTTCGTGCGCGGATACGATCGGGCGAATTTCAGCTTCTACGACTGCACGTCGGTAATAGGATCGACGGCTGCGTGCAACAATGCCCAGCTCGCCGGAAGCAGGGTCGCTGTCTTCAACGCAGAGCTAAGGTTCCCCATTATTCGTCGCTTCGATGTCGGAAGCAGCTTCGGCCTGCCGCCAGTGGATGGGCTCCTGTTCTACGACGCCGGACTGGCCTGGAGCGCGGGACAGACGCCGCACCTGGGGAACGCGCCCGCCAACAACAATCCTGACCTCAATCGGTATCCGCTCACGAGTTACGGTGCCGGGCTCAGGGTGAATCTCTTCAACCTCGCGATTCTGCGCTGGGATTACGCGCACCCGCTGGTCGGCGGACGAAAGCCCAATTGGACGTTCTCATTGGGAGCGAGCTACTAACCGTTGCGTCGGCTCCTACTGCTGGCGCTGCTCTGTGCAGCCTGTCAGGACGACAGGGCAGCGCCCGATAGTACCAGCACCGCAGTCTTAGAGAATCACGGCCCCGAGTCCCTCCTCCTGCGAGTTCCGCGCGGAGGAGGGACCGGTCGCATCTCCCGGTATCCCAGGATCGATTCGACCGTTTGGACCATCGATGAAGTGCCGGCGATCGAACGTGTGCTCGCCTTCGACGCCGATGCCGGGAGCATTGCGCTCGTGGATTCGAAGGGATTCCCTGGACGCCTCGATCTCCGTGAGACCGATGTAATGAAGGCGGCGCGAACGAAGCTCACGTCGCTGTCCTCGGTGAATGGCAGCGACATCTACGGGATCAACAGCAAGGGCGAAATCATTCGCCTGAACCCAAACGGCAGCGACTGGAAGTTCAAGCCGGCTGTGGCCGCTCGCGCCGTTTTCGCGCAGCCGAACGGTGATCTCATCGTCTCGGCAAATAAAGGCGCACAGACGCTCGTCTGGAGAGTGCATCCCCCCGACGATATCGCGGAGGATAGCGCGCTTCTCCCGTTGGCGGGACGGGCGGTGAGAACGCAGCTGGGGGACCGGATCTACTTCACAGTGGATAGCGGCCTCGTCGGCGTGAAGGGGAAGGATCTCTCTCCGCTGGGAGCCGTTCAGCTTCCCAGTCGCGTGCGGGCTCTTTCTCCGACGCCTAGTGGCGACAGGCTCTACGTCGCGACGATGGCGGACAGCGTAATCTCGATCGTGGATCGATACAACGGACGGGTGGAATCGGGCCTCACGCTTCCGCAGCCGCCTTTGGACTTACGCATGGACGCGCTTGGCCGCTATCTACTCGCGCGCTTTCCCAAGCAGGATTCGGCCTGGGTGATTGCGATCGGAACGAATAAGATCCTCGGCGCCGTGCCTACGCGCTGGGAGAGCGATCTGCCCGCGATCACCCCAGACGGCCGTCTCGCCCTCCTCGGCGCCAAGGACGTAGTGCTGGTGGATCCGCAAAAACTGGACGCCAGATCAACCGTCACTGGCGGAGCAAAGGATTTCTGGTACTTCTTCGCCTGGGATGGATTTCGCCCTCGTGCGCAGGGGCTCGATCAGCCCGTCGTTTTCCCCAGCGACAGCGTGCCCGCGGATTCGCTGACGGCCAGCTCCACAGCCTCGAGCACCATCCCTGCTGGGCGGCCCCGGACCGGCACCACCGACACGGCGCCTGCGCCTTCCCCATCGGCTGCGACGGGCGCAATCCGGCCCGCCCCCAGCGGATTTACCGTTTCATTCGCCGCGCTTCTGAGCGAAGAAAAAGCGCAACAAGTCGCGAACGCAATAAAGGTCAATGGGATGGCTGCCCACGTCGTATTCACCACCACCGCCGGCTCACCGATCTATCGAGTTATCATGGGACCGTTTGCAACTCGCGAGGAAGCAGACCGGATCGGGCGCGCGTCGAGGCGTGAGTACTGGATTTACGAGGGATCCCCTTGAAGCCGAATGTGTCCGGCGGACGCCCGATTGCATGGGAAGACGCCGGTCGGCAGATCGCACCAGTCCTGGGCAGTTATTCCGCACTAGTTATTTCCTCCAGCGATCCCGTTGCCGCCGCACACGTGGCACTGGGAATCGCTCTCGCCGAATCAGAGCACCGACGCGTAGTCGTCGGTGATATGGTTGGGGACCTCCCTCCCCTCCGCTCCCTCGTAAAAGACGAAGATCCGCACGGCATCAGCGATAGCTTTCACTACGGGCTGTCCCTGAACAAGATCGGGTATGCCGTGGAGAGAACAGCGAATCTCTATGTAATGCCGAGTGGAACGGACCCGACGATCGGCGAGGAGATGTTCCGGAGCTCGCGCTGGAAAAGGCTCGCCGCGGGTTTCACCGAGACGGGCGCGCTGCTTTTGCTGGTCGCGCGGAGCGACGCATCCGGCCTCGCCGATCTGGCCGACCAGACCGATGGAGTCGTGATCGTAAAGAATACGCAGCTACCGGGGGCGCCGTCGGCGCTCGTCCTCGCGCGCGTGCCCGCTCCAACCCCGACCCTCAAGATCCCTCTGCATCGCTTCAGTGCGCGCGCAGCGAGCTGGAGAAAGAGCCGGTGGCTTTATCCCGCAATTGCTGCATCAGGAGTCGTTCTGATCGTTGCGCTGGGCGCGGGCCTCATGTACGCGCGCGCTTGGCGCTCCGCCCCTGTTCCCGCGCGAGTCACAGCCGCCCCGGTGCCCGCTCCCATCCCGCCACCACCGCGACCGGCTCCCGAAACGCTGTACATCGCTCCCCCCGCAAATGCCAACGACTCGACGTCGGCGTCAGCATTCTCCGTGGAGCTACTAGTCGCAAACACGCTCGAAGGTGCTAACTTGTTCGTGCGGAAAAACGGCGCGGCACTGCCGGCCGCCGCCGTGTCGCCAGTTCCAATTGGTTCGGAGCGAGCGCAATGGTACAGGGTAACGGCCGGTGCTTACACGCGGAGAGAACAGGCTGACTCGCTTTTGCTCGTCTTGCACACGTCGGGAGTCCTCGCCAGCGAATCCGCGGGACGGGTCACTCGCACTCCGTTGGCGTTGCTAATCGACAGCGTTCCGACGCAGGGCGGCATCGTCGATGCGGTTCGCGCCGCAGTGGAGAAGTACACGGCTCGGGGACTGACGGTTTACCCGTTGATGCAGGACGACGGCGGCGGGCGCATTTTCGGCGGCGCCTTCGGCACGGCCGACCAATCGGCCGGACTGATTAGGACACTGCGCGGTGCGGGCCTGAAGCCTGTACTCGTTTATCGAACCGGGAGTACGCCTTAGTGCGTTTAACGAAGCTCGACATTCACGGGTTCAAATCGTTCGCCGATCAGACCGAGATGGTCTTCGAGGCGGGCGTGACGGCGATCGTAGGCCCGAACGGCTGCGGGAAGTCCAATGTCTCTGATGCCGTGCGCTGGGTGCTCGGCGAGCAGCGCGCTCGCGCCCTTCGCGGCGCGAAGATGGAAGAGGTGATCTTTCAGGGGTCGTCAGCGCGCCGCGCCGTGAACGTCGCCGAGGTCTCGCTTCATTTCGAGAACAACAATGGCGCCCTCGACATACCCTTCCGGGAGGTCGTGATCACCAGACGACTGAGTCGCTCGGGCGAGAGCGATTACTTCCTCAACAGCGCGCCCTGCCGCCTCCGCGATATCCACGACATGGTCCGCGGCACGGGCCTCGGGGCCGACTCGGGCGTGGTGATTGAGGGAAAGATGGTGGACGCCCTGCTCTCCGATAAGCCTGATGAGAGGCGCGAGCTGTTCGAGGAGGCCGCCGGAGTCGGGCTCTACCGCGATCGCAAGCGAAGTGCGGAGCGCCGTCTCGAGGAGACAACAACCGACATGGCCCGCATCGACGATCTGATCGCCGAAGTGCAGAGCCAGGTGCGATCGCTGTCCCGACAGAGAAAGAGAGCGGAGCGACACACCGAGCTGATGGCTCGCCGTTTCACTCTCGAGGTCGCCCACGCATCGCGCGAGATGGATGCCTGGCGCGGGGAGCTCGCGCGGCTGGAGGAGCGCCTTACGCTGCTGCGCGCCGAAGTCCCCGCCGAAGAGGATCGCTTGCGGAACGCCGAATCGGCGCGCGATACCGCACTCGGCGAGCGCACGACCGCTGAAGCGCGACGTACTGAGCTCGCGCGGCTCGTGTCCGACCAGCGTGAAAGCACCCAGCAGCTTCGAGGTGAGATCGCGGTCGCCGAAGAACGGTTGCGCAACGCAACTTCGCGGCGCGAGCGCGCAGAAGAGGAGCGTCGCGAGGGAGATGCGGTTGCCGGCCGCGTGAGCGGAGAGCTGGAGCGCGCGTCAACGGAGCTTTCTCAGCTCGAAGCCGCGCTGCGTGCGGCGGACGACGCGCTCGGCTCACACGCGCGGCACGAGGAGGAAGTCCGAGCCAGTCTCAGCGGCGCTCGCTCGAACCTCGATCAGGGTGAGCGCGCCTTGCGGGAACTGCGAGAAGAGCTGCACCGCGCCGAGCTGGATCATCAGAGCAGCGCGCGCGAGCGGGACGAGCTCTCAGCTCGGAGGACGTCGCTCGAGGCCGAGCAGACTCAGCTCTTCGATGCAGCAGAAGCCGCGCGCCGTGACCTTGCCGCCGCGGACGACGCTGCGGTGATAGCCGCCGCCCGCGTCGCGGAGACGACCGCGTTCGCCGAAGACGCGCGTGACGTTCTTCAGCGCGCCCGAGAGAGCGAGAGCGCCGCCCGCACGGATATGCTGCGCGCCGAAGAGCTGCATACCGCCTTGAGCGCGAAGCTCAACGCCCTCGAAGGACTGGAGAGGGAACGCGTCGGACTCGCGCCAGCAGCGGCGCGCCTTCTTAAGGAGCGCGGCATTTTTGGCGAAGGCGCGGTGCTTGGTCCCCTCAGCGATTTCATCAGCGCCGACGCAAATTCGGCGTCGCTCGTGGAGCGATTCCTCGGCGCGACCGTGAACGCGGTTCTCGTCCGCGACCGATCGGTCGCAGAGGCCGTGCGGGCGTGGCATGCGTCGGCGACTCCAGGTCCGTTGCTTCTACTTCCTGTCGATTCCGCGTTCGACCTGCCGGTGGATAACGCCGACATCGCACCCGGCCTCGCCAGTCTCGTCGAGTCATCGTCACCAGCTAGCGGCTGGGTTCGCTCGCTGCTCGGTCGCGTGACATCCATGGAGAGCGGTACAGCGTTCATCGATGCGCGTGGCGCAATCTGGCTGCCGGCAGCCGAATCGGGACCGGGCCCTCTACGGCGCCGCGCCGAGATCGCGGAGCTCAAGCAGGCCGTCAGCAACAGCGCCTCAGCGCGTCACGCCGCGATTGCAGCCGCTGAGTCGGAGAAGGCCGCGCTTGGAGCCTCGGACCGCGCTTCAATCGTCGCACAGGAGTCAGCCTCGCAGGCGGCGCGAGCGAGCGCTGATGCCGCGGATCGCTCGGCCGCCCTCGCCAGGCAGCATCAGCGCGCGGCTCGCGAGGCGGCGGAGGCGCGTGCGCTCATCGAGCGGCTCACTGAGCGCGAGGTGACAACGACATCGCGTCTGGAAGTTCTCGGAACCGGCATTGGTGAGATCACCGGCCGGATCGTTGAGCGTGAGGCAGCGGTCGTAGCGGCGAGAGAGATGCTTGGCACCGCCGAGCACAACCAGGAGGAAGCACGGGAGCAGCGCACCGCCAGCCAGATCCGGCGGGCGCAGGCCCAGGCACAGCTCGATGTGGCGTCGGACCGCCGGCGTCATTTGAGCGAAGAGTTTGCGTCAGCAGCCGGACGGCTCGAATCCCTGCACCAGGAACTCACTACTCTGTCGAGCGCTGATGCCCAGCTCACCGAGCAGCTCTTGCAGTGGCAGAGCGACCTCGCCGCCAGACAATCAACGCTCGAGGACGCCGAAAAGAAGCTTGCTGACGCCGAGCAGGCCGTCCGGGAAGTCGACGAGAAGCTCTCGGCCGAGGAACAGGAGCTTGCCCAGATGCGGCGTCACACCGCGGGGTTGAGCGAGGAGCTGCACGCGGCCGAGCTCCGCTACACTGAGCTGTCGGGGCGGAGAGCGGCGATCCGCGAGCGCCTCGAGGCCGAGTGGAAGAAGCCGGTCGACGAATTGCTCGCCGGGGCGGAGACGCTTGCGCTGGATGACGAGACTCTGCGTATGGAGGCGGCGCTTGTGCGCGAGCAGTTGGACGCACTCGGGCCCGTCAACCCGCTGGCGATTGAAGAGCACGAGGAAGAGACGAAACGCCTTGCATTTCTAACCGCCCAGCGCGACGATCTCAACTCAGCCAGGAGCTCGTTGCAGCAGGCGATTCGGGAAATCGACACGACCGCACGGGCGCTGTTTCTTCAGACCTTCGTCCAGGTGCGCGAGAACTTCCGCAACATCTTTATGACGCTGTTCGGTGGCGGGGAGTGCGATTTGCGCCTGGAGAACCCGGAAAGCCCGCTTGAAGGCGACATCGAGATTCACGCCTCTCCACGCGGCAAGCGGACCCAGAGAATCCATCTTCTGTCGAGTGGGGAGAAGGCGCTCGTCGCCCTGTCGCTTTTGTTCGGCATCTTCCTCACCAAGCCGAGTCCGTTCTGTCTCCTCGACGAGGTCGACGCGCCGCTCGACGACCAGAACATCGGTCACTTCGTGCGGATGCTCAACCGCTTCAAGGCGAACACCCAGTTCATCGTGATCACCCACAACCCCCGCACCACGACCGAGGCGGCGGATGCGGTTTACGGAGTGACGATGCAGGAGCCGGGGGTTTCCTCGCTGGTGAGCGTGCGCATGCGCGGCAGGACAGTCGACGAGACGATCAGTCCCGCGCATCCCGCCCACACCCCACAGCTGCACGACGAGCTCGCCGAAGCCGCCGAGACAGCTCAAGCCACCGCGTAAATGCTAGTTGTCATGCAGCACGACGCGACGGCGAAAGACGTCGAGCGCGTGGTCAGTATCATTCAGGAGATGGGCTACGAAGCACGGCCAATGCCGGGCGCGCAGCGCACAGCGGTCGGCCTCGTCGGGAACGACGGCCGCGTCGATGCATCGCGGCTCGAGGCGCTCCCCGGCGTCGCGCAGATCATTCACGTGACCCAGCCCTACAAGCAGGTATCCCGCGAGTGGCGCGCCGAGAATACCGTCGTCGAGATCGCACCCGGCGTTACCGTCGGCGGAGATACGGTGATCGTGATCGGCGGTCCCTGCTCGGTCGAATCGGAGGAGCAGATCCTTTCCGCTGCTCGGATCGTCAAAGCGGCGGGAGGAACCGCGCTCCGCGGCGGCGCGTTCAAGCCGCGCAGCTCGCCATATTCGTTTCAGGGAATGGGCAAGAAGGGGCTACAGCTGTTGGCGCGTGCCGGCAAGGAAACCGGTCTGCCGATCGTGACCGAGGCAATGGATGCTGAAGGGGCCGAGCTGGTGGCAGAGGTTGCGGCCTGCATCCAGATCGGCGCGCGCAACATGCAGAACTATTCATTGCTGAAGACCGTCGGCCGCATGAAGAAGCCGGTGATGCTCAAGCGCGGAATGGCGGCGACAATCAATGACCTGCTTTTGAGCGCGGAATACATTCTGGCGGAAGGAAACGAGAACGTGATCCTCTGCGAGCGCGGCGTTCGGAGCTTCGATCCTGCCGCGCGCAACATGCTGGACCTGACCGCGATTCCCATCGTACACAGGCTATCACATCTCCCTATCATCGCCGATCCGAGTCATGGGACAGGCCTGCGAGACAAGGTGATTCCGATGGCCCGCGCCGCGGTCGCCGCAGGCGCCGATGGGGTGCTCATCGAAGTTCATCCCGAGCCGGATCGCGCCCTATCGGATGGCGCCCAGTCGCTTTATCCCGATCAGTTCACGCAGCTGGTCGGCGAGCTGCGAGCCGTTGCCGCGGCAATCGGGCGCAGCATTCCGACGCCCAGAACAGGAACGGCATAGCAGTAGCAGGGTAACCCTTACATATGAAAAAGCTCACTTCCCTCGCAGCCGTAGCAGTCGCGGCGATAGCACTTACGGTAATTCCGATCTCCGCGAGCGCACAGACCGCGGACGCCATCATCGATCGCGCCGTGTCAGCCTACGCCCGACTCAACACCATGCGGGCCGAATTCAAACAGACTCTCACCAATCCGCTCACCGGGAATTCCCAGACAACGAGCGGTGTCATTCTTAGGAAGAAGCCCAATCTTCTGAGCATCACATTCGAGAGCGGCGATCGCGTAGCAGCTGACGGCTCGACGCTCTGGGTTTACCTCCCGAGCAGCGTACCAGGCCAGGTGATGCGCATGCCTTACACCGGCGGCAACGCCAGTACGGTGGATCCGGCCGAGCAGTTTCTAAACGCGCCCCGCACCCGTTTCACGGTCATGTCGGCGGGCACTGCTACTGTGGGAGGGCGTGCGACGCACGCGGTGACGCTGGTACCCAAGCGTGGCAACGCCGGATTCACCAGCGCCAAGGTGTGGATCGACGACAACGACTCGAGCATCAGGCAGTTCGACGTCGAGACAGCGAATGGGCTGAAGCGACACGTCGCGATCACGAGCTTCACGGCGAACCCGGAATTGAACCGGTCGACGTTCAAGTTCGTGGTGCCCAAGGGAGCCAAGGTTGTTGATCGGGCGGCGATGGCCGGGGCGGCGTTCTAGCGCTGGCTTCTCGCGCCGGACGGGCTCGGTTCATTTCGCCTGCGATCGAACCAACCCTCCTACCGCTGCGAGTTTCTTCGGATCGGTCCCCTTTCTCTGCGCGATCTCGACTGCCGCGGCTGACAGGGCCCGGTAAACCTCGAGCGCTCGTTCATGCCCCTGTAACCCTCGCAGGTGCTTGCCCACTGTTTCTGCGTCTCCGCGCATGATCGGCCCCGTGAGTGCGTCGTCGGGTAGCGCCTGCTTCATGTTGGCTAGCGCCCCGGTCATCAGGCTCTCGACCGCCTGATACGCGCTCGCATCAGGGATACCGATGTCGTGCAACAGATGACCAGCGACTGACGCCAGCACCACCGGAAAATTCGAGGAGATTACCGCCGCCGCGTGATACGCGGCCTTTTTCCCCGGCGGAATATCCAGCGTGCGGGCACCCAAGTGACCGGCGATTCGGCGCGACGCGCTCTTCGCGGCGTTGGCGCCATCGATGCCGATCCAGCCTTTACGCAGCAGCTCGGCCGCGATCTCGGGGTCGCTGAAAGGAACGAGCGGGTGGAAAGTGCCGCCCGGAAATCCCGCATCGGAGAGAGAACGCAGACCCTCCGGTTCGGCGATCGCTGATGTGTGCAGGATCACGGTGCCACGGTCGACAAGTCCGCTCTTCGCTGCCGCCATCACCTCGTCCAGCGTTTCATCGATCTGGGGATCTCGCACGCAGACGATGACCACGTTCGCGCCCGACATCTCTTGTGGAAGAGCTCCACTCGAGCTCGCGACTCCCGATGGGCGCTTGCCATGAAGTCCGACGACCGAGACCTCTGATGCGCGAAAGGCGCGTGAGAGTCCGCGCCCAACGTGTCCCGCTCCAATGATGAAGACTCGCTCGCTCACTGCCCCTCGACGCTGTCCGCCGCCACCGCGTGGGCCGTGACCTTTTTTAGCAGATCCCGCTCAGTTCTGGCACCGCGCGCCAGCTCCAGCGCCTTCTGGAGCGGCTTGTCGACCGATGCGCGGCGCTGGAATTCGGCTTCGCCCCCGAAGACGTACCGTGCGATGTCAAAGGCGATGACGCGCGACACGAGAGGCTCCCCCGCGTCGTACACCTCGCGCGGAATCTCCACACCACGCGCCTTCATCCGCTGCCAAACCTCCTCGCGCATTGCGGGAGTGACGATGAAGTCTGGCGACCCGACCGCACGCGTAGCCTTGAGATACAGCGCATAGTCGGTGACCGCGTCGCGGAACTGGCCGGCTTTGGCCCCAAGAGCGCGCAGCAGGTTTCCTTCCGCAGGCGGTGTCGTGCTGTCGCCGGCTATCACGTCCGGGGTGATGCCGCCACCCCCGTAAACTGTCCGACCAGCATCGGTGTGAAACCGCTCTCGCTTCATCGCAGCCGGATCTCCGGAGTCGTCGTCGGCGGGCAGCTGCCGGGCGATCGACCGGCCGGCGGGCGTAAACCACCGCGCGGTCGTGATCTTGAGTCCCCCCTCTGGACCGAAGGAGATGACACTCTGTGCGCTGCCCTTGCCGTATGTGGGCGTCCCGATGATGACCGCGCGGTCGTGGTCCTGCAGTGCCCCCGCGACGATCTCCGCCGCACTGGCACTCCGACTGTCCACGAGCACGAGCAGGGGCAGCTTGGCCCAGCGCTGCTTCGCGGTGTCGGCGTATTCGCGATTGGCCTCGGGCAGGCGTCCCCGCATGCTCACGATTTTCTGTCCAGGGTCGAGGAAAAGATCTGAGACCCTCACTCCCTGGTTCAACAGGCCGCCGGGATTCGTGCGAAGGTCGATCACGAGCGTCTTCATTCCACGGGCGAGAAGGCTCGTTATTGCGCCGTTGAGCTCTTTCGCAGTCGAATCACTGAACGCCTTGAGATCGATGTATCCGACGCCCTCGCCCAACAGTGATGCCCTCCGCACCGCGCTCTGATGAATCGTGGTGCGCTGCACTGTGAGCTCGAGGGGAGTAGCAATGCCCGGACGCTCAAGCTTGAGAGTAACGCTCGTACCAGGCTTTCCGCGCAGGACTTTTGACGCTTCTTCGTTCGTCCAGCCCTTTGTCTGCTTTCCACCGATCTCGATAATGCGATCACCCGGCTGAAGGCCGGCGCGCTCGGCGGGACCCCCAGGTAGCGGAGCAACTACGATTAGCCAACCATCCCGCAGATCGACTTCTACGCCCAGACCAGCATAGTTCCCACTCGTCGTCTCGTTGAGTCTCGCGAACCGGTCTGGAGGAAGGAACGTCGAATACGGGTCTCTCAGCTCATACAGCATACCATCTACGGACTTCCTGTACAGCGCCGAATCGCTAACCGTGTCGACGTATTCGTTCTGAATGCGGCGAAAAACGCTTTCAAAGAGCTGCGCGCCCTCGTAAGCAGTGAAGGTTCCGATGCTCGAGCCACGCTGCAGCCACCAGCCTCCGGTGACGATGGCGCCGAGAAGTGTTCCAGCGACGATCACCGTGCGTGCGCGGACGGAAGAACCGGGAAGCTTGAGTTTCATCACTGCGTTAACTCTCGAGGACGGCAAAAGGTTGCGGAAACGCCGAAGCGAGCGTGGAGATGATTCGTTTGTGCACCGTAGCTTCGTCACCGGCGCCATCTATCAACTTGATCGGTCCGCACTCAGGATGGGAGTGCTGCCAGCCGGGATCGGTGAACTCTCGGAAGGCGTTCCCAACACGCGCGTGAAACTCGGCACCCGATCTCTCCATCCGGTCGCGCTCGCCGCGCGCATCCGCCCGCTCGAGCCCATGCGTCGCGGAGACGTCCAATAGCAGCGTGAGATCCGGAACGAGGCCGGCGGTAGCCAGCGAGTTGGCGGCGCGCACTTCGGCCTCGGGTAGTCCGCGGCCCACGATCTGATATGCGTATGTCGACAGGAAGAACCGGTCGAGCAGAACCACAGCTCCATTGGCGAGTGATGGGCGGATCTCGCGCGCTACCAGCTCGGCGCGGGAAGCCATGAACAGCAGCGCTTCGCCCGCCGCCGTGATCTCCTGCTCGGGGTGGAGCAAAATCTCTCTAATGCTGTCACCGACAGGGGTGCCGCCTGGCTCGCGCACAGCCACGGATGAAATGCCCGCGGTCGCCATCCGCTCCGCCAGAATTCGAATCTGGGTGGTCTTGCCCGCGCCTTCAGCTCCCTCGAATACGACTAGCCGCCCGCGAGCCATTCTCAGGAAAGCGTGATGATCGGACTGGCCGCGCCCTTCTTCATGCCATCCATGATCCACTGATTCACGCGCAGCATCAGCTTGTCGAAGTTCTCCTGCGCCGAGACGGCGCGCTGGTAGGCTGGCTGCGACTGGATCTTCTCTAGCATCCCGTCCAGCTGCTGCTCCATCTCGGGAGTAGGATTCTCGCCCCGCTGGATCAGCTGCTGCGCCTCTCCACGCAGCTTCTCCATCTGCTCGAGGAGTGCGACCGCGTCGCGATCGGCATTTAGAGCTTCGCTCGATCGCTTCAGCGCCTGGTACTCGGACGTCTGCCCGATCAGCCTGCCTAGCTCTTTCCCTTTTTCTTCCAGCATTGCTTCTCCTGTATGACTTCGCAGTGCTTATGCGCGGGTCGCAAAAACGAATCGCTCGCGGCCGGTGAGGTCGAGAAGGACTTCGACTTCAGAGTAGCGGCCATCCACAGCAATCATCTCGGCGACGGTCCCGGCGCGGCGAGTGTCGACCTCGAGCGCCAGGAATCCCCCATGCTCCAGCACCGACGGAGCCAGGCGAATCAGCTCGCGGGTAACGGACAAGCCGTCTTCAGCGCAAAGCAGCGCAAGACTCGGCTCCCAGTCGCGGACGTCGGCCGGCAATTCGTCGATCTCGGCGAAGCTGATGTACGGCGGATTGCACACCACTGCGTCCAGTTTTTCGCCGGCGAGCGGGGCAAACAGCGAGCCGTGACGGCACTCGACCTCGGATTTCAGGATCTTCGCCAGCGAAGAGGCGTTGGCAGAAGTTACGGCTATGGCGTCGAGGGAGATGTCAGTCGCGATCACGAGGTCGAACTCGCGCTCGGACGCCAGCGAGAGCGCGATCGCGCCCGATCCCGTTCCAATGTCGGCGATGCGGCGCGTCTTCGATGTACAGCGCTCGAGCACGCGCTCTACCAGGACCTCGGTTTCTACTCTTGGAATCAGGACGCGCTCATCCACGCTGAGCGTGATGTGGCGGAACGACGCACGGCCGACAGCATACGCGAGCGGCGCCCCCGCGGCGCGGCTCATCGCCGCACGAATCACCGATACCGCAACCTTCGGCGAGGCATCAGCCACCGAGTTGGCGATGGCCCAGAATCTCGGCACGTCGAGTACGGCCGCGATGATGTCCCGGGCTTCGCGCTGGGGCTCACCTATACCCACGGACTCCAGCATTGCGCTACATCCCGCCAGCAGGTCGCCGATGGTACCAATCGGCAGCGTCGTCGGAAAGAATGGCGCGCTCTGCTTACTCACCGAGCTTCTCCTCGACGTCAGCAACCTTGAGCGCTTCGATGAAGGGCTCGATCTCGCCGTTCAAGACCTTCGTGAGCTCGTGGAGCGTGAGGTTGATGCGGTGATCTGTGACGCGGTTCTGGGGGTAGTTGTAGGTGCGGATCTTGGCCGAGCGATCGCCCGTGCCGACCTGCGTCTTGCGCATGCGGGCACGCGCGGCCTCCTGCTCCGCGATCTTCGCGTCGAGGAGACGGGCCCGCAACACTTCCATAGCCTTTAGCTTGTTCTGAAGCTGCGACTTCTGATCTTGCTGGCTGACTACGATTCCGCTGGGGATGTGGGTGATGCGCACGGCGGAATCGGTTGTATTCACGCTCTGGCCGCCTGGCCCGGAGGAGCGAAAAACGTCAATGCGCAGATCCTTGTCCTCGATCTTGAGATCGATCTCTTCCGCTTCCGGCAGCACTGCGACGGTCGCAGCAGATGTGTGAATGCGGCCCTGGCTCTCAGTGACGGGAACGCGCTGTACCCGGTGGACTCCCGATTCCCAGCGCATCGCACCAAACGCTCCTTCGCCTTTCACTTTGAAGATCGCCTCTTTCACGCCACCGAGTGTTCCGTCTGATTGCGAAATCACCTCTACGCGCCAGCGACGTCCCTCGGCGAACCGGGTGTACATACGGTAGAGATCGGCGGCAAAGAGGGCCGCTTCATCCCCGCCGGCGCCGCCCCGGATCTCGACGATCGCGGGACGGTCATCGAGCGGGTCGTGCGGTATGAGTGCGGGCTTTATCTCGCCGAGGAGCGTATCGATCGAATGCTGAAGACGCGCCTCCTCTGCCTTCGCTTCCTGCGCCATATCGGCGTCGTCCGAGTCTATGAGCTCGCGGGTTTCCGCCAGCTCCTGCTCGTACCGCTCGAGCCGCGTGGCCATTTGCACCAGTGGCTGGAGGTGTCTGAGTTCGCGGCCCAGCCCAGCCATGCGCTGCTGGTCCCTTACATTCTGTGGATCGGAGAGCTCTCGCTCTACCTCAGAGGCCCGCTCGATCGCGTCTCTGAGCCGGTCGCGGAGGCTCAGCTTTCGGTGGCAGGCGCAGCGGCTGGCTTGCCGTACTTCTGACGGAAACGCTCAACGCGTCCCGCGGTGTCGACGAGCTTTTGCTTGCCCGTGAAGAATGGGTGGCAGCTGGCGCAGATATCGGTGTGAATCTCTGCCTGGGTAGAACGAGTTTGGTAAGTATTCCCGCAGGCGCACCTGACGGTCGCCGTGGCGTATACTGGATGGATGTCGGGCTTCATTGGAGTCTCTCGGATTGTTCGTGTGGAGCAAAGAACTATAGCTAAATTGACCCCCTGAAACAAGTTAGCAGGCCACTCGGTAGTGTCCTGTTTTCATTGTAACAGATAGGTTGGGGTCATCATTTCAAGAATCTGCTCAACAGTCCAAACGTGATCGGTTAGGCCAGTCGCCATTGCTGGCGTGGTCTTAACGCCCTTGGCCGCTTTGGTTAGCGTCTGGTGAGGGCGGCAATAGTTGTAGAACATGAAATGCAGGCTCACGGCGTGAGCGTGGTTCTCCGCTTTCTTGGAGAAACCGTTGGTCAGCCTCGTGAAGCGGCGCATCTGCATCCGCATCGTGAGGTTAGACCGCTCGACGTAGCTCGTAGAAATTAGGTCAACGTCAGGCCGACCCATGATTACGGTTTTCATGGCTCCGGTGCAGATCGCCGGCGAGTAACGGCGCCTCCGCTCCTCCTCTGGAATGTCGCCGTAGGTCTTTACCAGCTGAGCGAAATCAGCACCGGCCCACCCGAAAGCGTTTTCGATTGCTGAGACGTAGGAGAACGAGCCGTCAGTCGTGATCTGGACACGGTTGGCTAGGCGTGACGCCAGGTCATGCACAAAGCGCTGGCACGATGCCCCGCTACGCGGCCCGACCAGCCATGACACCATGAGCTTGGTATCCGCATCAATGGCCGTGAACGTCCACACGTCACCCTGACCGGGCTTGGTTGCGTTCTTCTGCTTGGACCCGATGAACGACCAAATCTCGTCGCACTCAAGCCGCTTGCAGGGAAGGTTCTTTAGGGTGTGATGC
>JALYKQ010000097.1 GCA_030774675.1 Gemmatimonadota bacterium
TTGCTCGGGTGCGCGCCGCTCTTTTCGCCGCCGCAGAGCGTTGGGAAGCGGTGCGACGTCGTGCGCTCGAGCGCGCCTGTCTAGCGAGAGCACTATGCGAGGCCGCTGAATAACCCTCGCGCTTCAACGCACCTTTCACCGCGGTCGACCGTGTGCGAGACACGGCGCGCTTTGTATGGCTTCGTCCCTTCGCTACGTCACGCGCCGCCTGGCGTCTTGTCCGCTTTGATGCCACTCTCTTTCTCGGCGGGCGGAGCTTCACTCCGGCGCGGCGCGCCTTGGAGAGCCCGATCGCGATGGCCTGCTTGGTCGATCGCGCGCCATGCTTGCCCTCGCGAACATGGTGTATCTCCTCGCGCACGAACTCGCCCGCCTGCGTGGACGGTGCCTTGCCCTCGTGCGCATCCGCGTGCGCTCGCTCCAGCGTCTCCTTCTCCGGCATGTCTCCTCCCGATAGGCTGTACGGCGAGTAAGGGCAGAACGCGGGCCACGATGCCCCGAGCGACCAGATCTTCGAGGCCCGCGCCGAGTCGGTGTGCACTGACGACCACGGAATGGGAGCTGAAGCGGCCCCCTCATGTCTCACGTACGGACACCGCTTGATCTCATGCCTCGACACGAAACGACGCGAGCTCGAGCGCGGCACGCGCGTCCGGCGTGGTTCGTGCCTTTCCCGCCTGGCGCTTCCCTGAAAGTCCTCTCCGCGAACAGTTCCTCCCGGTGTGGGCAGTGCAGGACCACGAACGAGATAGTCCCAGTTGGCGCCTCCAACGACCACCGATGTCCCACTTCGTCTCGAAACCCACGGCTCGGCACCTCACATTCGCTGACGTGTGCGCAAACGCAGTACGGGATGAGGTCGACACGTCACTGCTACGGCTTCTCTAGCGCATGCAATCGGGACATCCAAGGCCCAGCTCGGTCAACAGGACGCATGCGGTGATCCGGTTGGCGATCCTCTCCGGCACGGTCGCCCTGGCCTTGATCGTTGCCTGGCAGCTCGGATACTTCGAGCTCAGCCGGCGCGAGCACCTCATCGCGATCATCCGCCGCGCCGAGGGGACGGCTTGGGCGGCTCCCCAATATGTGGCGTCGTACACGCTGGTCGTCGCGCTCGGTCTGCCCGCAACCCCATTCTCCATCCTCGGCGGAGCGCTCTTCGGAGCCGCAGGGGGGCTGATGCTGGCCTGGACAGGGGCAATGATCGGCACAATCGCCACCCACACACTGGCACGTTCGATCGGGAAAGGGGCTCTCCGCCGCCTCCTCGGCAGGCACAGGTTGCTTCGCAAACTCCGCGATCGCGCGGACGTTCGAACGCTCATTCGTCTCCGCGTTCTTCCGCTGGCACCGTTCGCGGTACTCGACTATGTCGCCGGCCTAGCTGGGGTATCACTGCGGACCTTGCTGCTCGCGACCGCGATCGGAATCGTGCCTGGGACCGCGGCGTACACATATGCTGGCGACCGATTCCGAGTGGGTCTCGAAGCACCAGGCACCGCCGGTCGAGCCCCGCTGGTCGTCGCCATCCTCGTCACAATCACGGTGACTGGAATCGCGCTCGTGCCCTGGCTCATCGGTAAGCTGCGCTCAACGACGCCTGCTGGTACGGAGTAGGTAGTCAGTCGATAGCGAGGGCCCTCGTTCGTGATGCCACGTCTCGCGCGCGCGCCGCCGGACTTCCGCGACGATTACAGATTGTCAAGGATGGGATGCGCCATTGGTGACCGTTGGCCGAGTCTTTGCGCGCGAGGCTGGCGCGTCACGCGTCTCACCCTCAAGTAGGAGCAGAGGCCATGCGCAGTAAAGCGAGCTTTCGCGGACATCCCTCGCATCCTGCACTGATTCCGTTTCCGCTGGCGTTCATGACCGGGGCGTTCGTGTTCGACTTGGCCGGATCATTGTTGAACGCCCGAGCGCTATGGGTTACGGGGGCGCACCTCGCTTTGGCGGGAGTGTTGACCGGCGTCCTCGCCGCGATCCCCGGGCTGATCGACTTCGTCTATACGGTCCCACCGAACAGCAGTGGTAAGAAGCGCGCCATCCGGCACATGCTGTCTATGGTGTCGGCGATGGCGCTGTTCGCATTCGCGCGATGGCTGCGCGGTGATGCTGCGAACCCACCGGACACGATCATCCTGGGGATGGAGGGTCTCGGCGCGATCGCGCTCATGTTCGGCGGGTGGCTCGGCGGCACCCTCGTGAGCCGGAATCAGGTGAGTGTGGATCACCGCTACGCGAACGCCGGGAAGTGGCAAGAGGAGCGCGTGGATTCACCGAAGGGGGAGGATCCGATCACCGTCGGTACGGGCGATCTCGAGGTGAACCAGATGCGCCTTCTTCGTGTCGGCGACAAGCGCATCGTCGTCGGCCGGACTGCGGACGGCTACGTGGCGTTCGACGATCATTGTACGCATCGCGGCGGCTCGCTCGCCGGCGGAGTGATGATCTGCGGGACGGTGCAATGCCCGTGGCACGGATCGCAGTTCGACGTGGCGACGGGCAACGTGAAGGCCGGCCCAGCGAAGAAGAGCATCTCGACCTACCGGGTCGAGGCGGGCGGCGGAAAGTTACGGGTTTTCGGGCTGCCTAGGGGGTAGGACGCGGAGAGCCTGGCGAGGAACCGACTACGCCCGGCGAGGCGGTCACTCGCCAGATGATGTTGCCCACGTCGTCAGCGACGAGCAATGCGCCTTGCTTGTCGATCGCGACGCCCACAGGTCGGCCCATCGCATCCCCATTGTCTTTGACGAAGCCGGTTAAGACATTAATCGGATCCCCGGACGGAATGCCACTGGTGAACGGCACGAAGATCACCTTGTAGCCGCTGCGTGGCTTCCGATTCCAGGAGCCGTGCTGCCCCACGAACATTCCGCGGATGAACCGGGCCGGCAGCGATGTTCCTCGCGAGGAGACCAGGCCCAGCGAAGCGGTATGCGGCCCCAGCGCATAGTCAGGGGCGATGGCCGTGGCTACGAGGTCGGGTCTCTGCGGCTTCACTCGAGAATCCACGTGTTGCCCGAAATAGCTGTACGGCCAGCCGTAGAAGCCGCCGTCGCGCACAGCCGTCATATAGTCGGGCACCAGATCGCTGCCGAGCTCGTCGCGTTCATTTACAGCTGCCCACAACGCGCCGCTCTCGGGCTCCCACGCCAGCCCCACGGGATTGCGCAGCCCGGAGGCGAAGATGCGGTGCTGGCCGGTGGCAGGATCCACCTCCCAGATCGCCGCCCGTTCCGCCTCCTTCTCGATCCCGTTCTCTGCCGCATTGCTGTTGGATCCGACGGTGACGTACAGCTTGGCCCCATCCGCGGTGGCGATAATGTTCTTGGTCCAGTGATGGTTAATCGGGCCCGCGGGAAGGTCGATTACCTTGATTCCGGGCACGGCGATCTGTGTCTGGCCTTCCGCATACGGAAAGCGCAAGACGGCGTCGCTATTCGCTACGTAGAAAACGTTGCCCACCAACGCCATGCCGAACGGCGAATTCAATCCCGCCAGGAAAACCGAACGCGTATCGGCAATACCGTCCCCACTTGTGTCCCGCAGCAGCGTAATGCGGCTGGCGGTGGGCGCGGCGCCACCTGCCTTCTTCTGAAAATGCTTGAAGAACCAACCCTTGATCCCGGTTCCGTCATCGGGCCTTTTCGGGGCATTCGTCTCCGCTACGAGCACATCGCCGTTGGGAAGCACGTAGACCCAGCGCGGGTGGTCCAGTCCCCGGGCAAACGCGGCCACCGTTGTTCCTTCCGCCGCCACTGGAGTGCCCTTCGCCGACCAGCCTTTTGCCGAGACGACGTTCACCGTCGGGATCAGCGAAATGCTGGGGGGTGGAAGAACTGGATGGGAGCCAGTACCCGCAGAAACGGGGAGTCGTGCCGGGTCCGCGCACGCTACGATACTAACCGTGGCCGCACTGAGCGTGAAGAGCCGGGCGAGCTTGAGCGGAATCAATTCCGGTGGATGCGACATCTGCGGCACCTATCGTCGAGCGCTAGTTTGTTGAGCGATGTCACAAGCCACGAGTTGCTTCAACGCGATGAGCGTGGCTGGCAACAATTCGAGATGCTCGTGAGGATACTGCAATAAACTCACCCGGGTTCGCCTGCGCTTTCCGGCAAAGTGTGCTCCGGCACTCGCTGGACAGGGGAGATCGCCGCTCGCAGAATACCGCCCTCCCCCAATTGGAAGTCTTTCAATGCGTTTCCGCGCTTCTTCACCCCAGCCCTCGCTCTGTTGGCCCTCCCCGCCCTTGCCGGCGCCCAGGCAAACCCTGTTGCAGTAGCCTTTCGTCACAATGAGAGTGAAGCGGCGAAGAATCTGATCGCGGCCGCCGAGGAATTCCCCGGGCGGAAAGTCGCACTGTGTCCTGAAGCCCCCGGGACTGCTGCCTGCGTCGGGAATGCCAACCACTAATACGATCGGTCAAGCCGGCCGCGGTGATTTTGCTCAGCCTTCCGCGTGGACGGATCCTCCAGCGATATGGAGGCTGGGAGCGGTTCATCCGATAGAAGCCACATGTTCGAGCGATGGTAGTGGAAAACCAGAAAAAAAAGCTTTCATTCCGGCACCGATGGGTCCCTGGTGGGTGCCTAGGCAAAGTGCCCGCGCAGCAACCGGCGGCCACCTTCAGGCAGCTTCAAACGAACATGAATTAGGCTCAGAAGTTCCAATTCGCCTGCCTTTCACGAACATCCTGCTCAGCACGTTGCGCATTTGAGAAGGTCTTGCGCACTTCCGCGAACATTTTGCGCATGCGAATGGACACCACAACGGACACCATTCACCGTGCGATGGATATCTTATCGAAGCCGAAGAGCGGTTCCCGAGGCGTACTCGGGCCGCAGTCCAAGAAAATGAGACGCTAGTCCACTCCCAATACGGCTCGCGACGTTTGACGATGTTGCCCGCGGTCTCGGGTTTCCGGGAGGCGCGCCTATTTATCCGCGGCGCGGCAGATGAACCGTGAAGGTGGTGCCGCGCTCTTCTGAAGACTCCACTTCGATTCTCCCTCTGTGCGCGTTCACGATTCGGTCGGCGATGTAGAGGCCTAAGCCGAGGTTCCCGGACGGTCCGTTGACTGCAGCGTTCCCCGTCGTCTCCTTGCATTTCATCGGGTTGAAGATTCCATTCAACTGGTCGGTCGGAATAGGAGCGCCGCGGTTGTGTATCGCGATCGTGACTTCCTCGTCATCGCCGTGAACGTCGACCGTGACGATTGTCCGATCGGAGTCATGCTCCAGCGCATTGCCGATCAGATTGGTCAAAACCTGGCTTATTCGCGCGCGGTCCCATTCACCCCGCAGTGCGCCGCGCGCGTCGACCTGGATCGTTCGAAGCGGATGCGCCGCTGAAATCTCGTCGACGATATCATGGACGACCTTCCCCATGCTCATGTCGGCACGTACGATCGGGATGCCTCCGCCGAGACGGCTCCGGGTGAAGTCTAGGAGAGCGCCGACCATATGGTTCATGCGGGTGGAACTGCTGGCGATCCGCGACGTGAGCGTTAAGTGGGGCTCTGTCAGCTCTTGCGTCTCGAGCATGAACTTCGCCGACGTGATGACTGCCCCGAGCGGCGCCCGAAGATCATGACCCAGGATCGCGAGGAACATTTCCTTCGAATGATCCAAGTCTTGCGTGAACCGCGAAATTGATTCGGCTAGCGATTGGTCGATGGCTTCGTTGAATCGCGTCAGATCGTCGAGCTCGGTGGGTGTGATCTCGCCTTGCGCTTTCGTCCAGAGTCGGATCACACTCGCACGCAGGGCGCGGTACTCGGAGACCGTCTGATCGGTGGTAAAACCGCTTTCAGCCCGTTCTGCCCCGTGTTTTTCGGCTGCCGTCTTCTCATTGGCATCGACGGCCGGTGCGTTCCCCTTTGATTTTTCAGACTGCTCACGCTCGCCCTCGGGGGTATTGAGATCCGAGGCGATCACCGTGAGCATCTCATTGGCATGATTGCGCAGCGCCACGATGTCCATCGAGTCGCTGGCCGGTGCGCGTGTCCGCGCGAATGCTTCCCACTCTGCCAGGATCGGCTCGCGGTTCGCCACGATGAAATCTGATAGTCGCATCACTCTCCGGCTCGACGCCACAATCTCTTCTGTGATTCTCCCGGCATCGCGCGAACGCCGAGTTGGGTCGAGAGATACAGTGCCGTGAAGTTTGGGCGCGACTGACGGCCCAGGCTTCGGAGTAATGTCGGGACCAGTATAATGGCCGCCGGCCCCAGGCGGTCCGACGACCTTCGTTGGGCGCACTAGCAGGCCATTGTCACTCTCTATCGCAACGTCCTCTGCATCCGCTTGCCCAATTGGCACTCTCGCGACCTCTGCATCCGCTTGCCCAATTGGACCGGCTTCGTCTTTGGCAATCTCGCGTGGGGTCCGATGCCCACTCACCGGATGTGGGTTGGCGTGAGTCGCTTCACTGGGATCGCTCATGAACCTTCCTTGTTAGTATGGCGCACATCGTTGGCCGTGAAGGAGGTCTATGATCGCGCGCGTCCGATAATGGCTACTTCTTGTTTGAATATATAGTAGCCGATTGGATGCAGGCTCCTTGGGGATACGTGTCCCACGCCTGCCATATCCGGCCGAATGAGTCGGGAATTTCACGTAGCGGCATTGAAGGCCGTCCTCCTGCTGCTTGTTGGCATCGCGCCGGGATCGGTCCCTGTTCCATACCGTGTCGAAGAAAACCGCGGATACCGGATTTCTCTACGAGATCATCGAAGAGAATCGCGCCAAGACGCGTTTCTGTCCCGTGCGAAATCAGTGCTTCCTGGAAGATGCGGTTCACCTCTCTCAAGTCCGCAATCGCTATGCCGTTTGTGTCCTGCCTCGTCCGAGCCTCCCGGAATCGTTACAGTTGACATATGCACGCGTATACAAAGTAAGCCGAGCGATCCAAAACGCCGTCGCGATCGGCCTCGCTTGGGCCGGCTTCTGCATGGCGACGCTCGGAGCTATTCAGAAGTTCGGGATTCGCCGCGATTCCCGGATCCTGAAGGACGAAAAAAGTGCGCCTGTCGTGACGTTCCGGTCGGCGCGAACTCGTAGTCACTTTGCTGACGTCGGCGAGACCGGCGACGTTCTCGATAAATACTTGGGTCAGTT
>JALYKQ010000098.1 GCA_030774675.1 Gemmatimonadota bacterium
TGAGAAGAAGTTGGACCGTCTGCGCGATGACGGCCTTACTCCTCGGCGGATCGGCGGCAGCACAGTCGCCTGGGACGTTGCTGGTAGGCGGGTTCGGCACGTGGACGCACTTCGATAGCAAATGGAATCTGGACTCCAGCTTCGGGAATTCCTGGGGCTATGGTGGTCGGGTTGGCGCATTCATCGCTCCGAACTGGAACCTCGAGGCAGACGGTGCCTATACGCCTGCGAACGCGACGTCCACTACCCGCTTCCTGGGCAAGGGCACGCTGGGCGGAGAAGTGAAGGCGAGCCAATTCGCTGCACGCCTGGTCTATAGCTTCCCGGTCGGGAATCTGCCGTCCTTCCACATTGGCGCCGGCGGAGTTCTCGAGAACTTCCGCGGTCCCAATGATAACTCGCCCGCGACGTATCAGTTTGGTGCAAACGGGCTCGCCGGATTCAACCTCGGCTTCGGCGGTGTCGCGCTCCGCGTTGACGGGTTAGTCAACTACTTGCCCTCTAACGGCGGCAAGTTCGACTTCGGTGCACAGGCCGGGCTCCAGTTCGCGCCTGACCTCGCCGCCATGTTTGGCGGTGGCACCACGGCGGCGGCCCCCACGATGTGGGCGCCGTATGTATGGTGGGACAACCTCGACGCTCCGCTTCCCGGAACCGTTGAAGCTGGCGGGTTCGTACAATGGAGTCACTTCGATGATAACGCCGGAGTCGTTGGCGCGATTCCGAAGAACGGGATTGGCTACGGCGGACGTCTCGGTGTTTTCCTCAGCGATCCTCGTTGGGAGATCGAAGGAGACGGCTACTATTCGCCGCAGAGCAATCGAGCGACGACCGGTGGCGGATTCAGCACTGCCGCGCGCCCAACGGATGTCAACGCGCATGCCTTCGCGACTCGCCTGAACTACAACTTCCCGCTCGGCAACCTGATGGGCCGGCAGAGTCAGTTCATCATCGGTGCTGGTGGAACTCGCACTAGCTATAAGTTCAAGGGTGGCACCGGTGCCGGCAACATCGCGGACGGCTACACGTACAACTTCGGAGCGAGCGGCCTCGCCGGACTTCGTCTTGGCGTCGCCAACCGCACCGCGGTTCGTATTGACGGTGTCGTTGACTACATGCCGAACCACAAGCCAAGCGCGAATCTCAACTTCCACGTTCGTGGCGGTCTGAGCTTCCTGTTCGGTGGTGCGCGTCCGGAGGTTATGTGCACGTACGCCGGCCTCGAGAGCATTCCAGCTTCGAGCCCGAACTGCGTTGCGCCGCCGCCGCCGCCCCCACCGCCGCCGCCGCCGGCTGCTTGCCAGTACAACCCGAACATCCTGGCGACGGATCCGGCTTGCGTAGCTGCAGTAATAACTGTTGACACGACCAAGATTACTGGCCCGATCTACTTCGACTTCGACAAGTCGACGATCAGATCAGATGCGGCCGCTACACTCGACGCGAAGATCCCGTGGCTGCAGGCTAACCCGGGTATGCGGATTCGTATCGAGGGTAACGCTGACGAGCGTGGCTCCGACGAGTACAACCTGGCCCTCGGCCAGCGCCGTGCGGCTTCCGCCAAGCGGTACCTCGTTGACCACGGCATTGCGGCAGATCGCTTCGACCTCGTGAGCTATGGCGAGGAGCGCCCGGTTTGCACCGAGCACAACGAAGCCTGCTGGCAGCAGAACCGTCGCGACGACTTCCGTATCGTGACGATCGGCAGCGACAGGATCGTAGTACCACCGATGGAATAAGCACCTTCTCTGGCCGGGCCCCGAAAGGGGTCCGGTAACAGAGACAAAAAGGCGGAGCGTCCCGTAATGGCGCTCCGCCTTTCTGCATCCCGCCATTTCGTTTCTGATAACTCCTGGCCTTGGTCGAGGCAGGGTATCCTCTACGGCGCTACGCTCGCTTGGTCGAAGCCCCTAACTGCGCGCCTTCGCTCCGCTCAGTCGCGGGTCTTCTCCTCGCGCTCGCTTTGGAAAGCGTCTACGAGGACACCCTGCCTCTCCGATATAGATCCGCAACGGCACCAACATTCCTTATGCTGCGGTGCGTGCCGCTACTCTTCGATCGCACCAGCTGGCTAACGCGGGATGACAGTTGCTGAACTGGACCGCGGGCGATAGCGGAGAGCCTCAGCGATGTGGGCCGGTGCAACGTCTGTCAGCTCCTCGAGGTCGGCAATAGTTCGTGCAACCTTTAGAACACGGTGATACCCGCGTGCGGAAAGGCCGAGGCGCTCGGCTGCCGTTTGAAGGAGCGTCCTTGCTTCTGCATGGATCGGCGTGTGGGCGTCAAGCCAACGACCAACTGCGTAGGCATTGCAGGTTATTCCGTGCTTCTTGGGGAACCTCTTTCGCTGCGTTGCGCGAGCACGCTCGACGCGCGAGCGGATTGAGGCTGAGGAGTCTCCATCGCTGGCGCCGCTGAGATGCCGCAGCGCGACCGCACCGACCGTCACGTGCATGTCTATTCTGTCGGCAAGCGGACCGGATATCCGCGCGTTGTACCGCTCGATGTCGGCCGCACCGCAGTTGCACTCTCCCCCCGGGTCGGCCGCTCTACCACACGGACACGGATTCGACGCGCCTATCAGAGTAAAGCGCGCGGGAAACGTGACGGCCTGGGCCGCGCGCGCGATTACAACTTTCGCATCCTCCATTGGCTGCCGGAGTCCATCGAGCACGTGCCTCGGGAACTCGAGCATCTCGTCAAGAAAGAGCACGCCATGATGAGCGAGGCTGACTTCGCCCGGCCGCGGCAGAGAGCCTCCACCGATTAGTCCTGCGCTGGAGATGGAGTGATGCGGCGCGCGGAACGGCCGCATTCCTTCGCTTACGTTACTGCGGCCAAGGACACCCGCCACTGAATGAATGGCGATTACTTCAAGCGCCTCTTCCTCGGTGAGTTCCGGCAGGATGGTCGGTATTCGCCGCGCCAGCATTGTCTTTCCCGCGCCCGGCGGCCCGACGAGCAGGACATTGTGACCGCCCGCAGCTGCGACTTCGAGCGCGCGCTTGGCCGCCTGCTGACCGACAACATCCGCGAAGTCAGTCCCGTCTGTGCTTTGCTTCGCTGCATTGGTCGCAGCCCGCGCCGGCGTCAGCTCTCCGGCGCGCAGCTCGCGCACGAGATCACCAAGTGTGACTGGCGCGGAAAGGCCAAGTGCGCTGACGCGCGCAGCCTCAGCCACGTTTGGTGCTGGAAGAACCAGCGTGACGACATCATTGCGAGAGGCATGACGCGCGATCGAAAGGGCGCCGCGCATTGTCCGCAGTCCGCCGTCGAGACCGAGCTCGCCGACGAACATCCGCCGGGCGACTGCATCGACCGTGAGCTGCCCCGTAGCAATGAGAATCCCGATCGCAATGGGCAGGTCGAATGCAGTGCCCTCCTTGCGCACGTCGGCCGGAGCCAGGTTAACCGTGATGCGTCTAGGTGGCACTTTGAACCCAGAGTTCACCAGCGCAGCGCCAACACGCTCTCGGCTCTCCTTGACCGCGCTCGCCGCCAGTCCGACAATCGTCCACTGCGGAAGCCCCTGTGCGGCATCGACCTCGACGATGACGTCGTACGCGTCGATGCCGACGAGAGCAGCGGAACGGACCGCAGCGAGCATCAGTTAAACAACTCGCAACGGGTGCTCGGTGCGAAAGCATTTCAAGCCGCCCGCAATCGCCGATGCGCGCCAGAATGCGAAACCGCGAGCGCAGTTAACGATCTACAGAGGAGAGGCAGGGTGTCCTCGTAGGCGGCGTGCTCGCGTAGCGAGAGACTCGCGCGCGCCGTTGTAGTTGCGCGCGAGGCTCGATGCGTGTAAGCGAGCTAGCCGCGGTAGAGGATACCCTGCCTCGACCCAAACCGAGATGCTTGGGAAACGCGTCCGACGACACAGCAATTGGCTACAGCGAAGCGTAAGAATTGAAGCGGCCTAAATGTTCTCTCGGAGATCTGCGCACATGAAGGCAAGTTCGTTTAAGACTTTATTGATGTTGATCGCGTTGGTTCTCCCCGCGCCGATCTTTGCCCAGGTGGGATCGACCACGGACATATTGATGGGCCGCGTCGCGGGGCTCGACAGCCAAGCGGTCGCAGGTGCGCGCGTGGAGGCGACCTCCGCCGAGACGGGAATCACGCGCACAAAAACGACCGGGCCAGATGGCCGCTATACCATCATCTTCCCCGACGGCGGCGGCAATTACCGTCTCACCGTGCGCGCGCTCGGGATGGCTCCGGTTACGCGCAACATCCAGCGGCAGGGCGACGAAGATCGAATCATCACCGACATCGACATGGGGCGCGTCGCAACGCAGCTCGCGACCGTGCAGGTGCGTGCTGCACCGCGACGCGGCGATCCGTCACAGCGACCCGAGCCGGGCAGCACCGAACGAAATCTCAATCCCAATCTCGTCAATCGTCTTCCCGTCGATGCCGGCGACCTGACCGCTCTCGCTGCGCTGGCCCCCGGAGTGGTGTCGGTACCGGGAACCGACACCACGAAAGCCTCCTTCTCAGTGGCGGGCCAGCCGTCAAACCAGAACAACATCACCCTCGACGGTCTGAGCTTTGGCGCTGGCACTGTTCCACAGGAAGCCATTCGCAACACCCGCGTCGTGACCAGCACCTATGACGTAGCGCGTGGACAGTTCACCGGAGGTCAGGTTGCCTCCACCACTCGCGGAGGAACGAATAACGTCCAGGGCTCTGTGAGCTATTCGCGGCGCGATCCGAATCTCGAGTTCGTTGATGACGCCAACGACGCGTTCGGGCAGAAGTACACCCAGAATCAGATCAGCTTTGGAGCCGGCGGTCCGATCGTGAAGGACAAGCTGTTCACTTTCGGTGCTCTCACCTTCTCGCGCCGAACTGACCCGCTGCTCTCTCTCCTTGCCGCCGACCCGCTGACACTGGAGCGACTTGGGACCAATCCGGATTCAGTCACCCGATTCATGAATCTCGTTCAGGGATTCGGACTTCCGCTCACTTCTCCGCTCACGCCGGAAGAGCGGCTCAACGACAATACATCGGCACTAGTACGCGTCGATTACAATCTCGCGGAAGATCACTCTCTGATGTTGCGTGGAGACTGGCGCGGCAGCACCCAGCTCGGCTCGCGCCTGAACGCGCTGGCGCTACCTCACAGCGGTGGGGACCTCAAAGGATCGGGCGGCGGCGGGATGATGACCCTGACTTCTCACCTCGGGATGTTCATCAACGAGCTGCGCGGCTACAAATCGGTCGATAACAGAAATACCTCGGGCTATCTGTCCGTACCCGACGGTCGCGTCATCGTCGCCTCGGTGTTGGCGGATGGCACCAGCGCAATCTCGTCGCTACAGTTTGGCGGCAACCCTTCGCTGCCGCAGGAGACGAAGTCGAGCCTGCTCGAGGTGAGCGACGAGATATCGCGCCTCACGACCGCGGGTGGACACCGCTTCAAGCTGGGCGGGCTGGTCAATCAGCAAAGAAGCTCGGTCGGCTTCGTCCCGAACCGATTCGGGACGTTTACGTTCAATTCTCTCGCCGACTTCGCTGCCGGACAGCCCGCGCAGTTTACGCGCACTCTCTTCGCGCGTGACCAGGAGTCCGCGACCAACAACGGCGCAGTGTACCTCGGCGATTCCTGGCGTGTGAAGCCTCAATTCCAGGTCACCTACGGGCTACGCGCGGAGGGATCGCGCTATCCAAACAAGCCGGAATACAATCCGGAAGTCGATGCGATCTTTGGCCGGCGGACGGACGACCTTCCTTCGGAAGTGCACGTCAGTCCACGAGTGGGATTCACTGTGTTCGTCGGGGAGTCGCAGTTCGGCCCTCCGCCGCTCACTCTCCGTGGTGGTATCGGCGAATTCCGTGGCACGGCTCCCGCGCAGCTATTCGCGGGTGCACTCAACGCCACCGGTCTTACGAACGGCCAGTCGCTGCTGACATGCGTCGGGTCGACGGCTCCAACGCCCGACTGGGCGTCGTACCTGGCGGATCCTTCGACGATACCTTCGTCCTGCAACGGTGGAACCCCGATCTTCGCCAATCAACGGCGCAACGTCACACTGTTCGATCCGGGCTTCGAAGCCCCCCGGGCCTGGCGTGCGTCCTTCGGGTTGAACCGGCGCTTCTGGGATCGCTATTCCTTCTCGATCGATGCCGGGTACGCCCGCGGAATCGCGCAGACCGGCACGACTGACATCAACCTCGACACAGTCCCCAAGTTTGCGATCTCGAACGAAGGCAATCGTCCGGCTTACGTTCCGGAGAGCGCGATCGTGCCCACTTCCGGGGCGGTGTCGATACTCGGATCCCGTCTCTACCAGCAATTCGGCGTCGTCAACCAGATTCAATCCAACCTCCGGTCCGTCACGAAGCAGATCACTCTCGGATTGAACGGCATCACGAGCAAGGGCATTCTCCTCAACGCCTCGTACACGCTGACAAGCTCATTCGACCAGTCGCAGGGGTTTTCACAGGGCTCTGCGCAAGGCTTTGGCGGAGGAGCTGGAACCACTGCGGGCAATCCCAACAGCTCCGAATGGGGACGGAGCGACAACGCCCGCCGCCACGTCCTGCTCGGGACCATCACTTACCCGGTCAAGCCTGCCTTCGAGCTCACGGCCATCGCGCGGGCGACCTCAGGCAGTTATTTCGCGCCGCTGGTAGGCGGTGACATCAACGGCGACGGGCGCAACAATGATCGCGCGTTCGTGTTCGATCCGTCCAATCCGGTTGTAATGGGCGATACAGCGCTGGGGAATGGAATGACGCGACTGCTCTCCAGCACATCACCGCGCGGGCGTGATTGCCTGCTGGCGCAGATGAACAAGGTCGCCGCGCGTAGTAGCTGCTCGAGTCCCTGGTCTCCGTCCCTCGATCTCCAGGCCAACATCAAGCCGGCGTCGCTAGGACTCGATCGCCGGTTTACGATATCGGTGATCGCAATGAACACCCTCGCCGGTCTCGATCAGCTGCTGCACGGAAGTGACAACCTCCGCGGGTGGGGCCAGCCATCGTTTCCGGATCGCACCCTGCTGTACGTTCGGGGCTTCGACCCAGCGTCGGGTACCTACAGGTATCAGGTGAACGAGCACTTCGGTGTCACGAATGGAACGCGCAACGCGTTCCGGGTCCCATTTCAGATCGCCATCCAGGGACGTCTCACGCTTGGCACCGACCCCGCGCGGCAGCAGTTCAACAACATGGTGGGGCGGGGCCCGGGTGGCGGACGGATGAACCCTGAAGCGCTCAAGGCAAGAATGACGCGGCTCGTACCCAATGCCTTCCTCGACATCATTGCGATCAACGACTCGGCGAAGCTCGAGCTCACCCCGGATCAGATCGCGAAGCTCCAGACGTCGGGCGACGCATTCAAGGTCAAGGCCGATTCGCTGATCGAGAAGGTCGCCAACATCCTCGGCGACACCACGGTAAAGAGTCCCGATCCGATGACCATCTTCGCGAAGCTTCAGCCGTCGATGGTGGAAGGAAGAAAGCTCGCAACTCAGTCGATCAACGATGCGAAGGGCATCCTGACGCCGGCACAGTGGGCAAAGGTGCCCGAGAGCATCAAGACGCCCGGATTGAGACGCGAGGGTGAAGGGGGAAGGTCAGAGCGTGGGGGCCCCAGCAGCGAATAGCGCCTGCCGAGCCGCGCGGCCCCCCCTTTGCCGGACTCCGCCTGACGGGGTATTCTCCCCCATCCTTCACGCCCATTAAACATGACAGGTTTTCTAAAAAGGCTCGGCTGCCTCTTCATAATCATCGTTCTTCTCGGCGCCGTCTGGTATTGGTACGCCCGCGTCGAGCGTCCAAATGCCACGTCAACACTTCCAGGGCCGGGCAACGCAACGACCGCAACGTCCGTCGCCTCGGGTTGGCGGCCCCTCACCGGCACTGACGCCGAGCGAGGGCGCGTTGCCGTTCAATCGTTGGGACGAGCATCGGGGCCGGTGTTCGTGAACATGACGCCGGCGGAGGCAGCATCGTACATCTTTACCGTCGTCGCGAAGCAGCTTCCCCCGTCCGCGAAGAACGCCGAGGCCGCTGTCATCGGCGACCGGCTGTACGTCCGGTCCGATGTGGATCTCAAGGACTTTGGCGGCGCCAAGTCGCTCGGCCCTCTTGGCATGCTGCTCGGTGATCGGGATAGCGTTCGATTCGGCGGCACCATCAACATGTTGAGGCCCGGGCTCGGTGAATTCCTCGTCCAGGAGGTCAAGCTTGGCCGGATCGATGTACCCAGCGCTTTGATTCCGAGGCTCCTCGGCGAGATGAAACGGGGCAAGACCGTCGAGGGCATTTCGCAGAATGGGCTGCCGATGGTCATGCCGGCCTACATTTCGGATGTGCGCATCTCGAACGGAAGGATCACTCTCTACAAGAGTGTCCGGTGAGCCGAAGGATTCTGGTCATCGATGATGAACAGGGCATTCGTGCGGCGCTGGGGCAACTGCTCGAGTACGAGGGTTACGAGGTGCACACGCTCGCCAACGCCGCAGATGGGATAGCCGAATACCAGAAGTGGCGTCCGCAGCTGGTCTTTCTGGATGTGAAGATGGCCGGGATGGATGGCATGGAGGCACTGAAGAAAATTCGTGAGCTCGATCCGGGAGCGACGGTGGTGATGATTAGCGGACACGCCACCATTCGCACGGCGGTCGAGGCAACCCAGCTCGGTGCCTACGAGATACTCGAGAAGCCGCTGGATACCGATCGCATTCTGGTCATGCTCAGGAACGCGCTTTCGCATCTCGATCTGCAGGAAGAGAACGCCCGGTTGAAGCAGTCGATCGACGCCCCGTTCGAGATCGTGGGAAAGACGCCGGTGATGCGGGCCCTGATGGAAAAGGTTGAGAAGGTCGCGGCGACTCCGGCGCGCGTTCTCATCACCGGCGAAAACGGCACGGGCAAGGAGCTGGTGGCGAGGGCGCTTCACCGCATGTCCCCGCGCGCGATCAAGCCGTTCGTGGAGGTGAATTGTGCCGCCATTCCGGGAGAGTTGATCGAGAGCGAGCTGTTCGGCCACATGAAGGGATCTTTCACCGGCGCCATCTCTGACCGCGCCGGCAAGTTCGAGCAGGCGACCAAGGGAACGCTTTTCCTCGACGAGATCGGTGACATGAGCCTCGCGGCGCAGGCCAAGGTACTGCGGGTGTTGCAGGACAACGTCATCACGAGGATCGGAGGAGCAAAGCCGATATCAGTGGACGTTCGGGTCATTGCCGCCACGAACAAGACGCTCGAGAACGAGATTGCGGGCGGGAAATTCCGCGAGGACCTCTACTATCGGCTCAATGTCGTGCCGATTCACGTGCCGCCGATCCGTGAGCGCCGCGAAGACATCCCGACGCTTGCGCAGTACTTCGCATCGACACTGTCGGCGCGGGAAGGAATCCCACCCCGCACCTTTACTCCGGACGCCCTGGAACGGCTCAGCTCGCTCGATTGGCCCGGCAACGTCCGGGAGCTGCGAAACACCGTTGAGCGCCTTTTGATCCTGGCGCCCGACACCCAGATCTCCGGGCGGGACATCGACCGGCTCGCCGGCCAGCGTGCGCTGGACGACGCGGGACTGGCTACGCTCACGCAATGCCGCACCTTCGAAGAGTTCAAAGATGCGGCCGAGCGGGCTTTTCTGCTCAATAAGCTGCGGGAGTTCGACTGGAACGTCTCCGAGACCGCGCGCGCGGTGGAGATGCCGAGGTCAAACCTCTACAAGAAAATCGAGCGATACTCGCTATCGCGTGAGCACAGCTGAAGCATCGCTCACGCTACAATAACCGACTCATCGAAATGAAAAAGTTCAACAACTTCATCGCCGGAAAATGGGACTCTCCCGAATCGGGCGAATACTTCGACAACCGGAATCCGGCGGACCGTGGCGATGTGATCGGCAAGTTCCCGCTGTCTGACCGGCGTGACGTCGATCGCGCTGTCGAGAGCGCGCAGCGGGGATTTGCCAAATGGCGGCGGACTCCAGCGCCTGGACGTGGGGATGTGCTGCGGATCATCGGCGACCTGATGACCAAGCGCAAGGAAGAAATTGCGGACGCGATGACCCGCGAGATGGGGAAGCCGCTGACGGAAACCCGGGGTGACGTGCAGGAGGGAATCGACACGGCCTACTACGCGTCGAGCGAAGGAAGGCGGCTTTTTGGAAAAACCGTTCCCAGCGAGCTGCGCAACAAGTGGGCGATGAGCTACCGCCGCCCGATCGGCGTGGCCGGTCTCATCTGTCCATTCAACTTTCCAATGGCGATTCCGACCTGGAAGATGTTTCCGGCACTCGTCTGCGGGAACGCCGTGATTTTCAAGCCGGCGGAGGACGTACCGCACACGGGAACTCTGCTGGTAGAGATCCTTCTCGATGCGGGGCTGCCGCCCGAGTTGATCCAGCTGGTGCACGGCCGGGGCGAGCAGGTCGGTGCGGCAATGGTCGATCATCCCGGGATTCCGCTCATCTCATTCACAGGCTCGACCGAAACGGGTAGGATCGTCGGTGAGACCTGCGGGCGCCTCCACAAGAGGCTGTCGCTCGAGATGGGGGGTAAGAACGCACAGATCGTCCTCGACGACGCAGACCTCGATCTGGCTCTCGAGGGCGCGCTCTGGGGCGCCTTTGGAACCACCGGGCAACGATGTACCGCTACCAGTCGTCTTATTCTACAGAAGAAGATTCACGACAGGTTTGTGGGAATGCTCGAAGACCGCGCAAGGGCCCTAAAACTGGGCGACGGAAGGAAAAAGGGGACCGATGTCGGCCCGCTCATCAACGAAGACGCCCTCCGAAAGGTCGAGACTTACGTGGACATAGGCCAGTCGGAAGGCGCGAAGCTCCTTACTGGGGGCGAGCGGCCAAAGAAACTCTCGAAGGGCAATTTTTTCGAGCCCACGATCTTCACCAACGTCAAGGCGGGGAGCCGTCTCGAGCAGGAAGAGATCTTCGGACCGGTCCTTTCCGTAATTCGCGTGAAGGATGCGGACGAGGCGTTCGCGGTCAACAACGATGTGAAGTATGGACTATCGTCCTCGATCTATACGCGAGATGTGAACACCGCATTTCGCGCGCTGAGCGAGCTCGACAACGGGATTACCTACGTTAACGCACCCACCATCGGCGCGGAGGCTCATCTCCCGTTCGGTGGAGTGAAGCAGACTGGAAACGGGCACAGGGAAGGTGGCTGGGAGGTCTACGAGTTCTACTCTGAGACCAAGGTCGGCTATGCCGATTTCTCCGGGACCCTCCAGCGCGCCCAAATTGATACCTACCTTGGAACGCCTGACTAATCACCGCGGTATAGAGCGATCATGGAACTAACCGAACACAAGCGGGCGCACGCCCTTCATCTCGCCAACAAGAGGCCTAGCAGCAGCAAGCTGGCGTTTTTTGCGCACTGGTTGAGGATCATGGTCGTATCGCTCGCCCTGTTCGTGGTTATTCGGGCGTTTGGGGTGGAGGCGTTCAAGATTGCCAGCGGCAGCATGGAGCACACGCTGTTCGAAGGCGATTTCCTCCTGATCAACAAGCTGGTTTACGGTGCCGGCATTCCCGGCAGCGGGCGGAAACTGCCGGCGTTGCACGCGCCGCGTCGGGGAGACGTCGTGGTGTTCACCTATCCAGTCGATCGCCGCCTCAATTACGTGAAGCGAATCGTTGGCATTCCTGGCGACACTCTCCAGATGCGTAACGCGACACTCATCAGAAATGGCAAACCGGTCTCCGAGGACTATATCCAGCGCACCCCTGAGGAGGCGGATCAGTCCGACGACGATTTCCGCTGGCAGAAGGCATATCTGGTTGGGGGCGCGGAGGTCGAAGATTACCATCCCTCCCGTAACAACTGGGGGCCGCTGGTCGTCCCTGCCCATGACTACTTCGTCCTCGGAGATAACCGCGACAACTCGTCGGATTCGAGGTATTGGGGTTTCGTCGCGGACTCTCTTGTGCGCGGCCAGCCGATAGTGGTCTATTATAGCTACGCGCCCGATACTGGAGACCGGCTGGACTGGCTGACCCGTCTGCGGTGGAAGCGCTTCGGAGAGATCGTTCATTAGATCTCTCGATTTCTGAGAGGATGACCCTATCGCTATGAAGGTATCGACGAATCGGAAATCGACCGTCGACGAAGGATCGCTCGATCAGTACCTCCGGGACATCAGCGTCTTTCCCCTCATTACTCGCGAGAAAGAAGTAGAGCTCGCGAAGCGCATCCGGCAGAACGATCAGGAGGCCCTCGACA
>JALYKQ010000099.1 GCA_030774675.1 Gemmatimonadota bacterium
GCGCATCACGGGGTTCGAGCACCTGGACAAGGTCATCGACATCGACCAGAGCCCGATCGGCCGCACCCCGCGCTCAAACCCCGCGACGTATACCGGACTCTTCACGCCGATCCGCGAGCTCTTCGCCGAGCTCCCCGAGGCCAAGATCCGCGGTTACGGGCCGGGAAGATTCTCGTTCAACGTGAAGGGCGGCCGCTGCGAAGCGTGCGAGGGAGACGGGCTCGTCAAGATCGAGATGCATTTCCTCCCCGACGTCTACGTGCCCTGCGACGTCTGCAAGGGGAAGCGCTACAACCGCGAGACCCTGGAAGTTCGTTTCCGCGGCCTCAGCATTGCCGACGTGCTCGAGCAAACGGTGGAAGATGCACTGACCTTCTTCGAGAACCAGCCGCGCGTCCGACAGAAGCTCCAGACTCTCTTCGACGTCGGACTCGGCTACATCCACCTTGGGCAATCCGCGACTACGTTGTCGGGAGGAGAGGCCCAAAGGGTCAAACTCGCCGCCGAGCTGTCCAAGCGGGATACTGGGCGCACCTTCTACATCCTTGACGAGCCGACGACCGGTCTCCATTTCGAGGACGTGCGGATGCTGATGACCGTGCTGCACCGGCTTGTTGACCGTGGGAACACGGTGCTGGTGATTGAGCACAACCTCGATGTCATCAAGACCGCCGACTGGATCATCGACCTGGGCCCCGAGGGTGGACTCCGCGGCGGCGACGTCGTGGCCGCGGGAACGCCGGAGGACGTCGCAGATGTCGGGGCGTCCTACACTGGGCATTATTTGCGGACGATGCTGGGACGGAGGCGGGAATCGGGAATCGGGAAGCGGGCACGCGCAACGGCCACCGGCTAGCTGGCGGCTCTGCTCTTTCTTCCTGACCTCCCGCCTCCCGCTTCCCGCCTCCCGCTTCCCCGTAACGCCACCAACGGCCGTATTTTCCTGCAATGGTCTCATTACTCGACATAATCGGCCCCGTGATGGTGGGCCCCTCCTCCTCGCACACCGCGGGCGCATGCCGACTCGGTCTGCTGGCGCGCGGACTAATCGGCGGAACTCCGCAGACCGGGGTTCTCCAGCTGCACGGCTCCTTTGCGCGGACCGGTGAGGGTCACGGTACCGACAAGGCGCTGGTTGGCGGGCTATTAGGCTTTCGTCCCGACGACGAGAGGCTTCGTGAGGCGCTCCAGATAGCCGAGCGCGAGGGTCTCGACTACAAGTTCGAGAAGACGACTATAGCCGATGCCGCTCATCCCAACACGGTCCGGATCTCGGTGGAGCTGGATGGCAACAAGGCGACGATGCTGGGATCGTCCTTGGGCGCCGGCCGGATCCTCGTCCAGGAGATCGACGGCTACCCCGTAGAAGTGACTGGAAACTTACACACGATTGTTCTCGTAGCTGAGGATAGGAAGGGCTCGATCGCTCGAATCACAGGGATCCTGGCCGAGCACGACATCAACATTGCCACGCTGAGGTTGTCGAGAAAGGAGCGGGGCGGCGACGCCTTCATGGTCATCGAGTGCGATGAAGAGCCGGACAGGAAAGCAGGCGAGGAACTGAGATCGCTCGACTGGGTCCGCTGGACGCGTCGGCTGCCAAAGGTGAGCGGGGGCTGAGTGTACAAGGCGCTCGCCGATGCGATCAAGGACGCTGAAAGGGAGAATAAATCGTTGGCGCACATGGCCCTGACCACGGAATCCCGCGATCAGGGCCGGCCGGTCGAAGAGATCCGAGCCGCGCTGAAACGGGCACTCGACGTGATGCGCGGGGCGATCGACAAGGGATTGGTCGGTGACCTGTACTCGGCTTCGAGACTCGTTGGTGGCGATGCCGCGAAGCTGCGAATGAGTGAGCGCGGACCGCTCGCGCAGACACCATTTCGCGACATCCTCACCCGGGCGCTGGCGGTGCAGGAGGTGAACGCGGCAATGGGTGTGATTGTGGCGGCGCCGACTGCTGGTGGAGCGGGTGTTCTGCCGGCGATTCTGACTGGTCTCGCGAAAGCGCGGTCGGTGCCGGACGAAAAGGTCGTAGACGGTCTGGCGACGGCGGGACTCATAGGTGCCGTCGTGGCTGAGCGAGCGTCACTTTCAGGCGCGGAAGGCGGATGTCAGGCCGAGACGGGCGCGGCGGCTGGGATGGCCGCCGGTGCGGCGACGGAGATGCTGGGTGGAACGCCATCGCAGGTCGGACACGCGGTCGCGCTGACGATGCAGGGAACGCTGGGCCTGGTTTGCGATCCGTTGGGAGGACTCGTCGAGCTGCCGTGCGTATTTCGCAACGCCACCGGCGCGGCAATCGCGCTGGCGGGAATAGAGATGGCGATGGCGGGAATCACCTTCGCCATTCCGGTTGACGAAGTGATCGACGTGATGGGCGAGATCGGTCGCGAGATGGATGTCCGGTATCGCGAGACCGCGGGAGGCGGGCTGGCCGCGACTCCCACCGGGCGCCGCCTGGCAAAGGAGCGGCTGTACCAGATCAAGCGGTCCGAAGGATGATAGTCAGCTAGTTAAGAAGCGGCGAAAGCACTATCTTCGCCACGCGCAGGTCAAATTCAGGGGCACTACTACAATGAATATCTTCGATCGCATAGCAATGCTCTTTCGGTCCAACGTCAACGCGGTGATCTCGGAATTCGAGCAGCCCGAGAAGATGTTGAACCAGATCATTCTCGACATGCGCTCGCAGCTGGTGAAAGCGAAGCAGCAGGTGGCTGCGGCCATCGCTGACGAGAAGCGTTTGCACGACCAGACCAGGCAGGAGCTGAAGGAAGCGGAAGACTGGGAGCGTAGAGCGATGCTCGCCGTTCAGCAGAGTCAGGACGAGCTTGCGAAGCAGGCGCTCATGCGCCGCAGCGAGCACATCGCGCGCGGCGACCAGCTCAATCTTACCTGGCAGGCGCACAAGCAGGAGACCGACCGCCTCAAGGACTCGCTCCGCAGCCTCAACGACAACATCGAAGAGGCAAATCGCAAGAAGAACCTCCTTCTGGCCAAGCAGCGCCGGGCCGACGCGCAAAAGCGCATCAACGAGACGATGTCTCACATCTCGGAGAAGTCGGCGTTCGAGGCCTTCGCGCGGATGGAAGAGAAGATCGACGCCAACGAGCGAAAGGTGAGGGCTAGCGCCGAGATCGATGAAGAGTTCTCGGGCGACAAGCTCGCGAACGATTTCAAGCGCCTGGAGGCCGCGGGGGGAAACCAGTCAGCGGAGATTCTTCTCATACAGCTGAAGCAGAAGATGGGTGTCCTTCCCGCCGGTACCACGGTCAACAACCGAGCGCTCGGCGCGGGGCGGCAGGCGGAAGAGGAAGCGATCGAGGTCGAAGAGATCCACGACGAGAACAAGTAGAGTTGGCTAGCGCCGCCGCACCGAGGGTCAGAGTTGCGCCGATAGTTACCGGCGTAATCCTGACGTTGCTGTTGCTCTGGATGCTGGGAGCGACAGCCGACGTCTTTCTTCTTCTTTTCATTGCCATCCTCATTTCGCTGTACCTCGGTGCGGTGAGGGATCTGCTCGTCGAGAAGGGTCACGTGCCGCCCAAGATCGCGTTCTTCCTTTCGGTGTTCGGAACCGCGGCAGCGCTGCTCGGACTTTTTGCGATCCTGCTGCCGCCCGTCGTTGAGCAGACTCGCGCGCTGATCGTCGTAATGCCCAAGTACATCGAGGCCTGGGAAACCGGAATCGACCACTTCGTCACTCGCTTTCCTGCGATGCGAGACGTCTGGAAGCCGGGCGAGCATCCGCTCATCAGCGCCGTTTACGAGCAGGTTGCCGGACAGGCCCAGCTACTGGTGCCGAGGGTGCTGTCGCTCGTGCGCGTGATGATCGACTGCTTCGCGGTCGCGGTGATGAGCATCTACCTCGCGCTCCAGCCGGGAGTGTACAGGGAGTGGCTGATCGCGCTGTTCCCGCCGATTCATCGTGATCTCGTGCGGGACGTGCTGCGGGATCTTGCCGATGCGCTTCGCGCCTACATCGTTGGACAGCTGCTTACGATGACGCTCCTCGCCGCGTTCACGGCGGCGGGGCTCTACCTGCTCGACGTTCCGTACTGGCTGACGTTCGGAATATTCACCGGCCTGGTGGCGGTGATTCCGTTCTTCGGGACGCTTCTCTCCACGACTCTGCCCGCGCTGTTCGTACTCGGCGGGCCAGGGGGCGGTACCCGAGCGCTGTACGTCCTGGCGCTCGGCGTCGTCATCCACCTGATCGAGGGGAATCTGGTCTCGCCGCTCGTGATGTCGAAGAAGATCGACATGCCTCCGGTGCTCACCATCACGTCGGTGCTGGTGGTTGGAAAGCTGCTGGGCCCACTGGGTCTGGTAGTGGCGCTTCCGACACTCGTTACGGTGATGGTGATCGTGCGACGGATCCTCATCAATCGCATCTACGAGGGGAAGGGATTTAGGAAGAGCACCCGCGACCGGATCTTCGTGCTGCGGGTACCCGTTCCTGACGGTGGAGTTTTGGTCCCTTCGGCGCAGCCCCCGGATCTGATTGGCCTCAGGGAGAAGGCGCCGCTCAAGAAGACGGCCTAGTCGTCCGGCATTACGACGCCTTCGTCAGAACTATCTGGACGCGGGCTCCCGAGAAAACCTGGTCTCCACTCAGGCTGAGGATGCCGTTCGAGTCCGGTCCCCAGGTGAAGATCATGTCCTTCACAAAAGTGTCTGCCGCCTGGCTGAACTCGACGAGAGTCCCGTTTTGACTCCAGGTGCCAGCCATATCGGCGTCGAAAGCTGTATTTGTGCCGGAGGCTGCGATGTGGAGATGGCCCGACGTCGTCCCGTCATCTTTCAAAGTCAGAACGAGAGTGCTGCCCGCCAGGATCTCGTTCCTCTGGCCACTGCTGCCGGTGGTCGTGAAAGAAGTAGCGGAGTAAGTGCCGAGGATCGGATTGGGGGGCGGGACCTCAGTCTCGCTGCATGCAAGCAGCAGCGCTGGTAATCCAATAAGCAGCAGGCTGCCTGGCCTCCTCAACGTTCTTCTCATTTTGACCTCATTGGTGATCGCTGTCGGGTTGCGCTCGGCTGCTTGAAAGTTTCACGCCACCTCGGGATGCAAAACGCTTCCGGCGGCCTTGCAACGGTTCCAGCTGCAGTCACCCGCAGCGCGAGCTTCCCGAACACCATTCGCGGAGGCTCGTTTCGATGCATTCGGCAGTATGCGTCCGGGGACTCAGCAAGGGTTACCGCTCGGGATCGAGAGCGCGCGCAATCTCCACCCCCGCTCTTCGTGAAGTCAGCCTCGATATCTCCCGAGGAGAGATAGTCGGCATAGTTGGCCGGGCGGGCGCAGGCAAATCGACGCTGCTCCTCTGCCTGTCCGGACTGCTCCGCGCGGACGAAGGATCGATCACGTGGTTCGGCGAACAGCTCACCGCGCACCACCTGCCTCCCGGACTCGCATACGTTCCTCAGCGCGCCGGCTATTACTCGTTCCTCTCGGTGAGGGAGGCGCTCGAGTATTATGCGACGCTGCACGATCTCTCCTCCGCCAGCCGCGCATCGCAGGTGGAGTCAGCGCTGAGGGAGGTCTCGCTCCACCTCCACGCGACGAGGCGCGTCAGCAGCTTGCCATCCACCATGGTACAGCGACTGGGGCTGGCGCAGGCGCTGATCGGCGACCCTCGCGGCATCATGCTCGATGAGACACTGTGCGGTGAAGGACTGCTGTTCGAACCGGACATCGTTTCGTTGCTGACGAGACTCTCCCAGCGCGGAATCACGATCATTGTTGCCGCGCCCAACCCGGTGGAGGTGCATCGAGTTGCCGCACGCATAATCAAAATCGTCGATGGTCGAGTGGTGACGTCGCGACCGGAGTCCATAGCGAGCGGTTCGGGACCGGAGGGACCGCCATTCGAGCTACCCTCGATTCCGCCGCGCCTTGTCGCCGAGCAGGGGTGAGTGCGGAGGCCACAACAAACAGCGGGAATGCGGATGCTTCGGATCGGGGCGGATGCTTCCGATCGCTCCGTGTCGCGGTATGGCTCCATTCGCCAGAGCTGCCTTCTTTTTGTTATTTCGTAGGAGAGCCCCGTTTGGCGACGGCAGCATCCCGAGCGGCACTTCCCAAAGGATCCCTGCCCTGGGGTCAGGTGCCCTCGCGCCAATAAGATCGATCCCGAATGATCAGCCCCAATCCGAAGCATCCGTGTCAGCCCTTCCGTTCTTGTGGCCAGCCCGAGCGTCAGTGTCAAAGCGTAGCCAGACATGCGCGCAATCGTGTTGACCCTCTACACGGGCACGTCTAGCTTCCGCGAATGGCTGACCCGGAATTCCGTCTCTACAACACACTCACGCGCAGGATCGAGCCCTTCACGCCCGACGACGGTAAAACAGTTCGGATGTATGCGTGCGGTCCCACCGTTTACAAGCCTGCACACCTCGGAAACTTCCGGACCTTCCTGTTCGAGGATCTGCTCCGGCGCGTGATCGCGCTGCGGGGCTGGAAGATCTTTCAGGTGATGAACCTCACCGATGTCGACGACAAGATCATCAAGAGCGCGAGCGAGCGGGGTCTGAGCATCGCACAGGTGACTGCTCCGGTGAGCGACACCTTTCACACCGATCGCGCCTTTCTCCGGATTGAGGACGCGGAGCTGTACCCCAAAGCGACGGAGCACATCCCGGAGATGATCGGAATCGTCGAGCGGCTGATGGAGAGAAAGCTCGCCTACCTCGCCGACGACGGGAGCGTCTATTTCGCGATTGACAAGTTCAGGGACTACGGCAAGCTGTCACGGCTCGACACGCGCGAAGTGAAGGCGGGCGCCCGCGTCATGCAGGACGACTACTCGAAGGAGAACGCGCAGGACTTTGCGCTCTGGAAAGCGGCGAAGCCGGAGGACGAAGCGACCGGCGCCGCTTGGGATTCCCCGTGGGGACGCGGGCGCCCCGGCTGGCATCTCGAATGCTCGGCCATGGCGATGAAGTACCTGGGAGAGACGCTCGACATCCATTGCGGTGGGATCGATCTGATCTTCCCGCACAACGAGGACGAGATCGCGCAATCCGAAGGCGCAACCGGAAAGCCGTTCTCTCGCTTCTGGTGCCATGGCGAATTCCTGCTCACCGACGGGAGCAAGATGGCGAAGCGCCTGGGGAATGTTGCGACGGTGCAGGACCTTCGCGATCAGGCAATTCCGGCCGCGGCGTTCCGGCATTTCGTCTTTTCGACGCATTATCGGAAGCAGCTCAACATGTCAGGCGCGGCGCTCGAAGCCTCCATGGAAGGCGTGCGGCGGCTGGCTGATTTCGCCGAGAGACTGGGCGCCGCGAAGGGCGCGACGCCGGAGCTGGAGAAGATCGCGGAGGAGACGGAGGCCGAGGTTACCGCCGCGCTGTTCGACGATCTGAATGCCCCGATCGCGCTCGGGGCGCTTTATACGTTCGTCCGGAAGGCGAACGCGGAGCTCGACCGAAACGGCGTCGACAAGCGAGCGCTGGAAAAGGCGAGAAAAGTCTTCGGGCGCATCAATTCGGTTCTTGACGTCGTGCCAAAAGCGCTCGGGCCGGATCCCGAGCTCGCGCGATGGGTGGACGACAGGTTGGTCGCCCGCAAGGATGCGCGGGCGCGGCGCGATTTTGCCGAAGCGGACCGGATTCGCGACGAGATCGAAGCGAAGGGCGTAGCAATCGAAGACACCCCGCAGGGGACGAAATGGAAGATGCTGCGTTAGAGACCAGAATCCGTTCGCGCGTCTGATCGCCCACTACGCTTGCCAGTCGATGAAATGCTGGTCGGTTTAGCGCCTCTCGGCTTTTGCTTTGATGGCCGCCGCGCTTTGTTGCTCCCACGCGTTTGATGCCTTGGAGCATTGGACTTCCTTCCCGTTGGCATCGATCCACTCGGAGGTGACGGTGACGGTGGCGCGAGTGCTGTCGCCGTGAACGATCGCAGTGAACGGCGCGCCGACGGGTCGCTCCTCATCTGTTCTGTTCCACTCCCACCCTTGATCCCCACGCCAATAGGGTTCGAGCATCGAGTTGCCGCACAGCCCGAAATGAGATCTGTCGCGCGGCATTGTTGTGGCATCTGCCCTGATCATGCCTGACGCACGGTCCGTGGTGTCCACCGATACGCCCGATCGAGCGAAGTAATCCACTGCCGCACCCCACGTCTTGCTGAAGGAAGCATAAACCTGTGTGGGCCTTCGGTCGGGTATTGGACGCGCGAGCGACGCACAGCCGACAAGCCCAAGACCGGCGCTACAAGACAGCCCGACGAGCATCAGCAAGTTTCGGGGTTGCATACTCCCTCCACGAGGTGACAATCCGAACGCCTCAAACGCCACGGCTGCCATCCCGATGTGGGCAGCGAAGACGAACAGCGTTGAGCGGGTAGCGGGTAGCAGTGTCCTTCCTGAGTTCAAATAATATCCTTCTTGATTCAAGCGGTGTCCTTAGGTTGAGCTCAATCCCTCTGCTAGAAAAAATGACGGTCAACCCGGTGAGAATGAACCGCTATCTTCCCTGCGACTGGTCGGGTTGACTCACCACCCTAAGTTGGCTATTCTACTAGGCTTGCGATGAAAAATCGCTGTTTGTTGCTGACGTAGCTCAATTGGCAGAGCAGCTGATTTGTAATCAGCAGGTTGGGAGTTCGATTCTCCCCGTCAGCTCT
>JALYKQ010000100.1 GCA_030774675.1 Gemmatimonadota bacterium
TTCATGCGCGCTTCCGTCCGTGTCTCGCCCCGCGTTATTCGTCCCGTGGAGACTCTTGAGCAGCGTCAGACCCCCGTCAAGACGCGGTGGTCGAGCGCTTGCGGTGAGCCGCTCCCCTTTACTAAAACAGAGTCGAAGCCGAGTCTTAAGACGACTGAATAGGCCGGAAGCCTTTTTTTCCAGCTACCGGTACGACACGAGCGTCACGCCAGCAGGGAGTTCTTTGAAGTACGAGCGCGGTGAGCCGTATTACTGCGGTGAAGCTCCTATTGGGTAGTGAAGGTCCTATCGCTGGATGAGGTCGTAACGGACGGCACGTTATTGGAGCCAGATTTCTTCACACTGCCGCAGTGGATCGCCTTGTGCCGTGAACCGGCTTCGTCGCGCCGCAAACCCAGCGGCGGCGGCGCCGAGCGACGTACTAAACGATGCACGCGGCGTTTAAGTGAAGCGCCCGCTGCTGCTGACACGTGCGAGTGCACGACACTGATCCGCCTTTAAAGGGCTGTTCACCGATTTGAATGCACGCAGAATTGACGCCGTGAGGCTATGACCCGGCCGCCTGCGCGGACCGCTGATGGGTGGGCGGTCTGCTCGGCGGCCTGGACGAGCAAGACGACAGCGATCCCACTGGCCATCGGCAGTACCGATGGTGTTCTCTCTGAGTTGCGAAGCTTAGGGAGGACAAGGTGGGATCGCTGCGTGATTGTACGTGGATTCTGGGTCTGGTGGATTATCGGGTCACGGGTGTCGAGCGTGGCGAGGACGGCCGGCTGATCCTCGAGCTGGAGCGGAAAGGGATTCATCGATTTACGTGTTCGGGGTGTGGCCATCGAACGGGCCACGTGCGGGATGTGAAAGTGCGCACGTGGGACGATCTGCCGTGGGCCGAACATCCCGTGCGGTTGCGACAGCGGTTGCGCCGGCTGTGGTGCCGCCAATGCGGAATTCGAACCGAGCGGGTCGGCTTTGCCGATCCCCAGGCGCGGCTGACGCGACGCTTCCGCCAACGGATCGGCCTTGATTGTCAATCGATGCCCACGAGTCACGCGGCCGTGCGTCACGCGGTGAGTTGGGGCGCCGCCCGCCGCGCCGAACGCGCGTTTCTCGAGGCGTGGGATCGCACGCGCCCCACACACCGCCCGCACCATCTGGGGGCCGACGAGATCCAGCGTGGGAAGGGGCAGCAATTCTGGACGGTGTTGTCCGACCTGGTTCGCGGGGAGGTGATCGGCTTGGAGAAGGACCGCAGCGAGGACAGCCTGCGGGCGTTGCTGACGACCCGGCTGGACGCACGACAACGGGCAGCCGTCGAAGCGGTCTGTACGGATATGCATCGGCCGTATGTGAACGTCGTCGCCGAGGTGTTGCCCCGAGCCGAAACCGTCTTCGACAAATTCCATGTACTGCAACACGCGTCCGCCGCGCTCGACGATGTGCGGCGCCAGGAGTTCTTTCGCGCCGGGGCCGTGATGCGCGCCCACGGCCGCGGGAAACGCTGGTTGCTGTTGCGTCGCTGGGCGACGGTGCGCGGCTCGAAGCGGCGCGAACTCGAGACGCTCTTTGCCGCCAACCGCCGGTTGTTCAAAGCGTACGTGTTGCGCGAGCAGCTCGATCGGCTCTGGACGTACAAGACGCGCCGCGGCGTGTTGGAGTTTCTCCTGGGCTGGATCAAGGCCCTGCGGTGGCAGCGGCTGCCTGAGATGGAACGGCTGGGCGAGTTTCTCTTCCGGCATGTCGAAGGCATCGCGGCGTACTGTGATCACCCCGTGCGGTTCGGTGTCGTGGAATCGATCAACACAACCATCAAAGCGGTCCTGCGTCGGGCGCGTGGGATGCGCGATGAAGTGATGCTCATACTGAAACTCAAATGGGCGACCGCCCGCCCGCTCCGGTCCGCGCGCGATGTCGTGCGCTTCCTTCACCCGGAAACCGTGCATTCAAATCGGTGAAGACCGAGCAAAGAGCTCTCCGGGAGCCGTGCGCCTCACAATATTCCTGTAACCAGCAGAAAACTAAAAAGTTATAGTCCTAATACTGAGGAAAGCGAACGCTCATTGACACAATATCTGGGAGGGTGCAGACTTTTTTCTACCTGAGGGCATGACCGGAGCCCCCCAGGCAGACTAAAGGTGGCTTCCCAAACGACAGATGCCGGCGATGGTTTCACGATTACAGGTTGGTTTTGGACAGGACGGTTG
>JALYKQ010000101.1 GCA_030774675.1 Gemmatimonadota bacterium
GCGAGCAGTCTCGGACCAACGCGCAAAGAGGCGCGATCGAGATGAAAGCGTCAACGTTGCATCAAGTGGGAAGGCGGACGGGGTCCTCTTAAGGACGCTATCCGCAGCTAGCGCCGTCCCGGCGCGGTGCGGCGAAGCCGCAAGCGAGGACTGCGGCCGCGGAGCACCCCGTCCGCCGTACCGGCACAGATGCAAGGCTGGCAGCTAAAAATCAGCGCGCCGCTTTGACCGGAGTAGATCGCGCTCGCGACGTCTCTTTCTCGGCAAGCGAGCTCGTCGTGACCATTTCGGACTCGATGGGCGCGCCGGCACGGCGCACGACGTAGGCCTCCATCGCGAAGTATTCCGGAAGTCCGAGCCGATCAACACGCTGCGCTGTGATGCGGTTCCGCTCCTCGACCCGCTGCCAGAACTCCCGCTCGTCCTGTCCGGGAAAGGGCGCGCGATCCTTCTGACTCTGGTGCTTGAAGATCGCCATCTTCTTCGCCCGCAACTCATCCTCCGATAGCGGGACCAGCACATCCGCCTCGGCGATCTCCCACTCCTGCCAGGCGCCGCGGTAATACCAGATCTCGGGCGGCGGGCCTGAATATTGGGCGAGGGCTCCCTGAACCGCCTCCAAGCACATCCGATGGGTCCCGTGCGGATCGGAGAGATCCCCAGCGACGAATATCAGCTCCGGCTTCTCCTCCTCCAGCAGCTCGAGCACGATCCGCACGTCGTCAGGACCGATCGGGTCCTTCCTGACCTTTCCCGTCTGATAGAAAGGCAGGTTGAGGAAGCGAGCCTGCTCGCGCTTCATCCCGAACGTCTCGATCCCCGACACCGCCTCGGCCTCGCGGATCGCGCGCTTCATCACCTGCACCGGAAAGGCATCGATCTCTCCCACTTTCTTCGAGTCAAGGAAATCCTCCACCTCTTCGATCAGCGAGCCTGCTCTTGAATCGTTGATGTCGAAATCGTTGCCGAACCGCCGCAGGAAATCGGCATAGCGGCGCACTTCGTGGTCGAACACCGCGATGTTGCCCGACGTCTGATATGCGACGAGGATCTCGTTCCTGTTCTGGTGCAGCTTGTTGAGCATTCCGCCCATCGAGATGACATCGTCGTCGGGGTGCGGAGAAAACACCACGACCCGCTTGCCAGCGGGCAACTTGCTGCGTCCGCGAATCTTGGCGATCAACGCGTTGAACACCGTGCCGTTGAGCGGACCGGCCTTCCCGTACCGCGCCAGCAGCGAGCTGAGGTGGTGCTCCCGGTAATCATTCTCATCGAGCTTGAGCACCGATTTTCCTGTAGTCTCGCCCAGCCAGATTACAGCATCGATTTCCTTCTCACGGGTCCACTTTACTTCCCCCATTACCCACGGAGTGCGAACGCGGGTGAGATCTGCGGCTGCTGCGAAGTCGACGTAGAACACGGCCTTGGGATGCTGCTGGAGGTAGGTCGCCGCCACATCGGGGTCGGGCTCTCCTTCCACGGCGCGCTTGATGATCGCGGCCTTGTGCTCGCCCGTCGCCACCAGCGCGATCTCCCGCGCCTCCATGATCGTGGCCACACCCATGGTGATCGCTTCCGTCGGAACGTTGTCCTCGCCGAAGAAATCGCCCGCCGCGTCGCGCCGAGTGACGGTATCGAGCGAGATGCGGCGGGTGCGAGAGTCAGAGCCTGAGCCGGGTTCGTTGAATCCGATGTGACCGGTCTTCCCGATACCGAGGATCTGCAGGTCGATTCCACCTGCTTTCCTGATCGCCTCCTCGTACGCCTCGCATTCGACCTCCACATCGTCGCGGGGAACGTCCCCGCGCGGGATGTGGATGTTCTCTGGTCGCATGTTGATGTGGTTGAACAGATTCTCCCTCATGAACCGGTGATAGCTATGGATGCTGTCCGGCTTCATCGGGAAGTATTCATCGAGGTTGAAGGTCACGACGTCCGAAAAGTCGAGGCCTTTCTCGCGGTGCATCTTGATCAGCTCGCGATAGATGCCGATGGGAGTGCTGCCGGTGGCGAGCCCCAGCACGGCATGTCCGCCTTTGCGCCGGCGTTCCTTGATTATCTCGCCGATGCACCTCGCGATGGTGCGGGCGATCTCATCGTACTCGACGATGACTACGGGGACTCGTTCCCTGGAGGATGCCATTAAGTGAGGGTAGGCAGAATCTGTAAAAGATAAAGCGAGCGACGGTGTCACGCATTTTCTGCCGCTGGGGGCTGGCTACCGAGACGGAAGTTTTTATGCGGATGCTTCGGATTTGAGCGGATTATTCGGATCGATCGGTGTGGCGATCTGGTTCTTCTCGCCCAGAGCTTCTCTTGGTTGTTTTATTTCGTAGGAGAGCTCGATTCGGGGACGGAAGCATCCCGAGCGGGAGTTCCCAAAAGATCACGGCCTACCAGGAGGGGCCGTAACGCCACACGGGGCGATCCGACTAATCCGCCCAAATCCGAAGCATCCGCATAAAAAAAAGGCCCGTCTCGGTAGCCAGCCCGAGCGGTAGTTAAGCGAAGCCTATCGACTTTCCCAGTTAACAATGCGCGCGCCGAGCACTGCTTGCTGGACGGCGTCAGCGACATCCCGCCGAAGCTGCACGTGCCGGGTGTTGCTGCGAGTGGGATTGACGCGGTTGGTGAGCACCACGACGAATAGATCCTTCTCCGGATCGATCCAGATCGACGTGCCCGTGAAGCCGGTGTGACCGAAGCTCCAGGGCGAGAAGAACTGGCCGGCGCTCGACCCGCCGTCGGGCGAATCCCAACCGAGGGTGCGGGTCGATTCTTTGCCCTGCCGCGAAGTCCAGCGCGCGATGGTGGGCGGCTTGACGAGGCGGACGCCGTTCACGCCTTCTCCACCGTTCAGGATCATCATCGAAAAGAGAGCGAGGTCGCGGGCTGTCGAGAAGAGGCCAGCGTGCCCGGCAACACCGCCCATGGCCCACGCGTTCTCGTCGTGGACTGTTCCCCATAGCAGCCCGCCGCGCGCGTCGTCGACTTGAGTGGGAGCAATACGGGGACGCAGCGAGAACGGCGGCTGGAACTGGGTGTCCGTCATTCCGAGCGGCCTGAAGATTTTCTCGTTGGCCAGTACGTCGAGCGTCTTGCCGGTGATCCTTTCCATCACGAGCTGGAGGATGATCATGTCCCAGTCGCTGTATATCATGTTCGTGCCGGGCGCGTACTCGAGCGGGCGGGCGTTGATCTGGTAGAGGTACTGGTCCCGGCCGCGCGCGGTGCTGTAGATGTTCGCTCCCGCCTCCAGGCCGCCACTGTGGGTCAGGATCTGCTTGACCGTTATCTGCGCCTTCTCTAGAGAGTTGAACTCCGGAAGGTAAGAGCTGACGGTCCGATTCAAGTCGAGCTGGCCTCCTTCCTCGAGAATCATTGCGACTGTAGTTGTCGCGATGACTTTGGTGAGCGACGCCAGGTCGAAGAGCGTGTTGGTGTCGACAGCGGGCGAGCCGGGCCGATTCCAGTCGATATATCCGTAGCCCTTCATGTAGGCGATGTGGCCGTTCCGCCCAACCGCGATCGCGACACCCGGTGCGACCGCCTCCTCCAGTGCCGTCTTCACGATCTTGTCCAGTACAGCTGGCAGCGTGGTATCGAGACCCGAATTGTTCAGCCCCACTTGTGGAGGCACGTATTTGATGGGTGTTGGCACGGCGGCAACTCGGGCCGGTGGTGGTGGCGGCGCGCACGCAGCGATTGCTACGATCGAGAGGAGCAGGGAACGCGGTGCTGGCAAAAACGTCATTTGTTGGACATCCCGGTCTGTGCTCGATGGATACCGGCGCCAACCGGCAATGCCGGCGGCAGCGAAATTGGAAGTCGCCCGTTGATCTCCCGCTCACCCAGAAGCGCAAGTGCGGCGGCGCGCTGACTGATCGGAGAGCCTCCCCACGCGAGCAGGTACGACGATACCGACGGAAAGGCGCTGAGGAGATATGGGCTCCCAAAGGAGAGGACGATTATGGGCTTCCCGGACAACGCCATTTTCTCCAGGAATCGGGAAAACGCCGGTTGGGTCCCCACAGTCCCGCTGAACTCCCGAGGCGAGACGTAGGCGGAGACAATGAGGAGCGCGGCTGAGTCTGCCTGAGCTCCAAGGGCCGCGTACTCGGCATCGCTGGTCCGGCCATCCACTCTGATCGTAATTGCGGCAGGGAGTCGCTCCGCGATCACGGAGTTGAAGGCGCGGCCCGCGACCAGGTCCGACGCCTCAGCGTAGGTGATGCTGAGAATCCGTTTCGTCGAATCGAGCACGAGCGGAACAATATTCATCTTGTCCTGCGCGAGCGTGATGGAGCGCGCGGCAACGTCCTCCGCAATGCTGGTGTGCTCGGGAATGTCGACGATGCGATCGACAGCGTTGAGATCGACGAGGCGGCCTTGCCTAAGGCCGGCCCGGGCCTTGGCGGTGAGAATCCGGCGCACCGATGCATCGATCCGGGACTCAGTCAGCCGTCCGCTCTTCACTGCCGTCATCACCGTCTCGATCGCGTCGGGAATGCTGCGCGGCATGAGCAGGACATCGGCGCCAGCCTCGAGCGCCATGATGAGGGGCTCGGTCGCCCCGTAACGCTTGGCCACACCCCCCATCGTCATCGCATCGGTGAACAGCACGCCACCGAAGTGCATCTCGTCGCGCAGGATGCCGGTCATGAATCCGTGCGACAGCGTGGCGGGTCCCGCGTTTGCTCCTTCGACGCCTACAACGGCGATGTGGGCGGTCATGATCGCATCGATTCCTTCACCGATCGCGGCCCGGAAGGGAGGAAGGTCCACGGAATCCAGGTACGCGCGGTCGGCGCGGATGGTCGGCAGGTCGAGGTGCGAGTCGACATCGGTGTCGCCGTGACCGGGGAAATGTTTGCCGGTGCTCATCAGTCCTTTCGATCTCGCACCGCGGATGTACGCCTTGGCGAGACGACTCACGAGAGCTGGGCTCTCGCCGAAGGACCGTGTATTGATGATCGGGTTGAGGGGGTTCGAGTTGACGTCGAGCACCGGTCCGAAAACCATGTGGACTCCGATCGCCCGCGCTTCGGTTCCCAGCACCTGACCCAGCTTGAACGCAAGATCGTCGGAGCCGGCGGCGCCGAGGGCCATCACTGGAGGAAACACCGTCCCGCCTCCCTGCGGGAGGAGCGAGGGAAGCGCGTAGATGTTGCCGAGGCGCATACCCGGCCCGTTCTCCATGTCCGACGCAATGAGAAGTGGAACCTTGGCGCGGACCTGGAGCTCGTTCAGCTTGGCCGCGTAGCTGAGCGGAAGCCCGATAGACAGCACGAGCCCTCCAACGCGATCCTCCTGCACCCATTTTCGGACTTCCTCGAATTCGGCTGAGCCTACCGCGGCGTAGTCACCGCCGCCCCAGGGCATCATCAGCTGTCCGATTTTTTCGCGGAGGGTGAGCGAGGCGAGCGTCCGTTCGACCCAGCGCTGATCGGCGGGGGAGAGAGGGGTGGAGGCACCGGGGCTGGCGGGACCGAGAAGGCGGCGCGCGGAGGCGTCGACGCCGGGGACGACCGTCGGTTGTATCAGCGACGGCGCAGGGGCGCAGGCGAACACGATCGTAACGACCGCGATTTTCAGCTTGAGAGGCATGATCTCGTATAGAAGGAACATGCGTGACAGTTGTCAACGGCGGGTGCCGGCGAATTGGCTCAACAAAAAACCCCGGGGATTAGCCGGGGTTTTTTGAGTTATTCCTTGGATTTCTTACCTGTTGGCGGTGTTATCCAGACAGGTTCGGTTGGCCGCCGCACATGCTGTGGTTGTTGGCGCAACAGTGATGTCGCCTCTCGCCGTAATCGTATAGACTTTGCGGCCCACGAAAGACACGCCGGTCCGGGCGAGTGCATTCGTCGTTGATCCCGTGTAGCGTGTGCTCAGATCGTATGCGCCAGCAGGTAGCGTCACAAACGCGCCGGCACCCTTGTATATCACTTCGGCACCCACCGGCACCTCTGTCGACCCCGCTGTGGTGCTTTTAGCGTACAACGTCATCGGATTCGCGTTGGAAATCGCGTGAACGAACCTTACTGTGGCGACAGTTGTGTCCGTCGTTATGGGAAAGTTGTCCTCGACGACGAAGCCTTCGACGGTCTTGGCGGTGGTATTATAGAACCCACTCATATAGAACGAGTAGTACTTGCCGTCCTCGATGGTGGTGTTGACGGACGATATCGCCAAGTCCTTGTCGGTGGCGGCGGCGATCCTCCCCGTCAGCGTGTGCGGTCCGGGGTCGATCGTTGAATACGCTCCTCCGGCGCCCACACCCCCATATGCGATTCCAGTAGTGGACTCGGTACCGGTGGTAGACTGGATCGCCGTCATCTTCGTCTCGTCGGCGTAGAAATTCACGCTCGGTGCGTTGACGCCGAAGTTGAAGAACTTTACGCGGGCATGGGGATCCGTCCCCGTGAGGCTCTGGACTTCTTTCGTGCCGCACGCGCCGAGGAGGCTCGCAAAGAGCAGGGCCGCTATAGATGTATGTCTGGTCATTGTCCGGTTACGGTTGAGTGATCCACAACGGTTTCGTGTGATAATCAGTGGCCAATGCGCCGATGACCCCGAGACTTGCCGAGTTCCAAACGTATTCGGAGTTGTATCTGGGCCTGATGCGCTGCACGAGCTTGCCGCTATTATCAGGATAGAGATTCGACGGCGGGGCGAACCCGCGGAACACCTGCGTTCCACTTACCGGGTCGAGATCCGTGTAGTGATAGCGACGCATGTCCATCCACAGCTCATTATGTCCCCACGCCCACTGGGCGATGACCTTCTGCGACATGATGTGCGACAGCGTCAGCGCGGCGGGAACGATGGTCGGCGAGGCGAGGAAGGCTGCCTTTTCCGCCGCCGAGATCTGTGTCACTGCCTGGTTGTCATCGAGGTTTCTGGTGTTGACGAAATCGATGTGCGACGAAATGCCGTTCGTGTACGCTGCGAGCGCCGTCACCTGATCTCCCATTCTGAGCGCGGCTTCCGCCTTGATGAACTGCAGCTGCGAGTAGGTCATCACCGGAATTTTGGATTTATCGGCGAAGAGGTAACGACTTGGGAGACCAATACCCGTGGTGCCGGGATAACCATAGAAATTGTTGGGCTGCTGAGCGGTGGTCAGAGCGCCAAAAGCGACGACGTTCGGATCCAGGCCGCGGTATTGCCCGTCCGGTGATGGCGACAGGATTCGCGTCATCCGCGGGTCGACGGTACCGCCGAACTGATTCCCGTTCATGAGGTTCACGATGAACAGGGTTTGCCTATAGTTCGTGATGTTGTCTCTGCTCGGGCCCCAGAAATTGCGGTCGGCGTTATCGGTGCTCACCGCAGGATATGGCATCAGTGCGTCGTCAGTGTTGTCGGCGAAAGACCGATCGACGTCGGCGATCACCGCCTGGGGATCATAGGTCGATTTGTTGCTGAAGTGATTGAGGCTGAGCGCGCGCAGTCCGTACGCAAACTTCAACCACTTGCGACGATCACCATTGTAGATCTTGTCGCCCTTCCCCAGGTACACCTGGTCGACGGCGCCATCGGTCCTCTGCAGCAGCACGATCGCGCTGTCGAGAAGCCGTTTGACCTCCTGGTATGCAAACTCCTGAGTGTCGTAATCGAAGGCGGTCTTGGATTGATCGATGGCTTCCTTGATGATGATTTCGCCGTGCAGATCGGTGAGAACCTGCCAGCCCCAGGCCTTAAGAATCAACCCAACACCGAGAAGATCCCAGCGTTGCTCAGCCTCGGCTTTGTTGTTCATGTCGATCAGGTTCTGGCCCAACGACCAGTAGACGTCGCGCCACTGCTGGCCGCCGTTGTCGCTGGACGGATCGTATCCCATCCGGTCCCAAGTACTTATCGCCGTCTGGCCCCGTGCCAGATACCACTCCTGGGTGTAACGACCGACGAAACGTCCGTCGAGCTGCGGCGACGTCGCCAACCAGTGAAGCATCGGCGGCAAGTACAAATTCGCCGTGACGGTCTGGGGGCCGTTTGGGTTGGTATTTACGTCGAGATAGTCGCTGCAGGCCGCAGTCAGGCTCAAAGAGCCAACGAGTAAAACCGCAAGTATTCTCTTCATTGTTTAGAATCCCATCCTGATGCCGAAATTCACACCGCGCGGGATCGGGAAGTTCCCGAAGTCTATGCCCGTCCCTCCCGAGCCCCCGACCGCTGCGCTGTTCCCGTTCACGATCGGATCAAGCCCCTTGTAGTTGGTCCAGAGGGCCAAGTCCGTTCCCTTCACGAACACGCTCGAGTTCCGCGCGCCCAAAAAACCTGGCGGTAGCGTGTAACTCAGCTGGATGTCTCTCAGCCTCACCCAGTTGATGTTTTTCTCGATGAAAAGCTCTTCGCTTATGAGCCGGTAGTAATCGGTCTGACTGCTGGGGACGACGACAATATTGTTGATCGTCGGATTCGGAGAATCCTCCTTGCCGTCGCGCAGGACGCCCTTGATCACTCGCGGCTGATCACGATCGAGCGTCTCGGTGCTGAGACCTCTTGCCGTCAGGTAGTGCTCGGTGCCGTTGAATATGTCGCCACCTCTCCGCATATCGAGCAGGAAATCAAGGGAGAGACGGTTGAGTTTGAAGGTGTTAGTGAGGCCGATGGTGTACTTCGGTTGACGATCGTATCCCCTGTCGACGAATGCGCTCGAGCGAACCGGGAGCCCGGAGGTTGGATCGATCAGCAGATCTCCCGCCTTGTTTCTCAGATAGAACAGGCCGGTGAGCGACATCGTCGACATGCCCGGCATGGTGCCGTTGCGCACGTTTCCGTACAACCAGGTATCCGAGACGTACGATTCAGGCAACGCGTGTGGCAGTGAGATCACGGTGCCGCGCGCGTGCGTGTAGTTCGCCTGGAAGTCCCATGAGAGGCCGCTCGTCTGGATGGGCGTTCCGCGGAGGGTCAGCTCGACTCCTTTATTCCGCGTCGCAGCGCCGTTGAGGTTGAAGAGGATGAACCCCGTCGCATAGCTGCCTCGAATGTCGTTGACGATCTGGTCGAGCGTCTGCGAACGGTACACGGTTGCATCGAGACCGAGTCGGTCATTGAGGAAATTCAGCTCGGCTCCGAACTCGCGCGATCTCTTGAACTCGGGCTTGAGATCCAGGTTCGGACCCCAGAAGTCATAGCCGTATCCGCCGTAGGCGGTCGTCTTGTATTGCAGCGCCGGGCGATACGCGTATGGCCTCGCATCCTTGCCTACGGCGGCGACCGCCGCTCTCAGCTTGCCGGTCATGAAGCGGCGCACACCGGGAAATGCGTCGGAGAAGACGAAGCTCGACGAAAACGAAGGATAGAAGAACGAGTTCCTGCCTTTCGGGATTGTCGAGGTCCAGTCGTTTCTGCCGGTTGCAGTCAGGTACAGGTAATCCTTGAAATTCAGGGCGACCTGTCCGAACGCACCGATGAGACGCCGCTGCTCAATGGTGGTCTTGCTAGTCCTGAGGTTGGTGTTGTTGATGGATACGAAATTCGGATCCAGGAAATCTCTGCCGGTAGACGCATCCGTGGTCGCCTTGTAGTCGGATATCGAGTTGCCGAGCAATCCGCTGATGGAGAGGCTGTTGGTCAGCTGGCGGCGGTTGAAGTTGAGCAGCGTCTGCACGTTGGTATTCTTCTGAATCAGATCCGCCAGGTCGAGCAGCCCGTTGAATGAGGCGCCAACGACACTCTCGGGATTTCGCAGGAGCAGATTCGAATTTGTGTATGCATCGGTCCCGATGTTTGTCTTGAGATTGCCCCACGACACAGGAGTTAACGTGATACCGACATTGGCGATGATCCGGTTGTTCTTCGAATTGATCTGATTCTTGGCGACGTTGAAGTACGGATTATCGACTTCAGTCGCCGCGGACAGGGTCGTGAGCCTGCGCCTGGTACCAGCTGGCGTCAGGAAATTTGTTGCATCGTCGGTCTGCGGCCACGTCATTAAGCCCATCAGCGGACCAATCTCGCCCTTGTAGACTTGATTGTTGGTCGAGTAGGTGTAGGCCATCGACAGGTCGGTGTTCAGCCAAGGCTTGATCTGAGCCTGCGACGCACCAGTAACGTTGACGCGGCTGTAGTCGGCGCTGGGAACGACTCCTTCCTGCTTGTCGAAGGAAGTCGCGAGACGGTAATTGATCTTGTCGTCCGGTGTCGCACCGCTGAACGACAGATTATTGGTCGCGGTCTTTCCCGTCCTCAGGAATCCGTCGATGTTGTCGTAGAATGTCGTGCCGGCCGGGTATGGAGCGCCGAAGTACGCAAACGAGTTCGTCGCAGCAAAGGGACTCGCCAGTATTCCGCTCGGACCCCAGATGCGCTGGAGCTCGGGCTTGGCTCTGGTGCTCTCGAACCGGAAGCTATTGTTGTATTGAAACCCGCCGCCCGCTCTGCCGCGCTTGGTGGTGATGACGATAGCGCCGTTTGCCGCGTCGATGCCGTAAAGAGCGGCAGCCTCGGGTCCCTTCAGCACCGTCAGGGTCTCGATGTCTTCCGGATTCAGATCGGCAGCGCGATTCGTGAAGTCGACGCTGCGGTTGCTGAATGCCGAAGTTGCGCTATTGTCGGAGGCGAGAACGCCGGTGTTGAGGGTCCGGTTGTCCATCGGCAATCCGTCGAGAATCATCAGCGGCTGGTTGCTGCTGCTGATCGAGCTAATGCCTCTGATGGTGATCGACGATGAAGCGCCCGGAACGCCCGAGCTGCTCGTCACGTTGACGCCGGCGATGCGACCCTGCAAGGCGTTCACGAAATTCTCCCGTTGCGCCTCCGCGATGTCGGCGCCGCGAACGGTCTGCTGGGCGGTCCCCAGGGATCTGGCCTG
>JALYKQ010000102.1 GCA_030774675.1 Gemmatimonadota bacterium
CGATAGTATTGAGGCTTTCGCGTTTCATCTGCGTTTAGATAATTTTTAAGAAAGCGCCGCGACCTTGCTTCAAGGTGTTTGCGATCAAGCTTAACCTTCCTCCGCCGCTCCCGCTGCTCGGATTTAAACCAGCTAAACACCATCGCACTTCACTGCCTCACGGCACAGTTATAGCGCACGATAAAACCGATGCCCGCCCAATTTTAAGTGCCTTCGCAATCTCCGATGCGCCCAAGCCTTTCTGCTTTAACTCCCGGACCTTAGTGGCATCGATTGATGGTGGCCGCCCTTTGTAATCAGCAGCGGCTTTTGCTTTGGCAAGACGTGGAAAATCCGTGGACTTTGCTTTCGACCCGTACCGGTAAGTTGGACGGTGAGGAAGCTACGAACTGACCGGCACCCGTTTTCGCAGCGGACAAAGTCGGCGCTGGCTTAAAAGGGCAACACCCGAAAATCATTCGATTTACGAGGCTTGCCTGTTTCTTCAGCGACGCGATCAACGGGCTTCGGCCCAGTTGGCGCTAGAAGATTTCATTCGGTCAATCACAGCCGGAACGGCTTTCATCGTGTAGCACCTGCCACACTCGAACACGCGGTTCTCGAACCCTCTGATACCGGGGTCTATTCGTTGCAGCTCCATGCGTTCCCGGCACTTCGGGCACGGAGGACGTTCGGTCGGCAACAGTTGCGGCAATGCACTTCGGCGCATGGATGCACTCCGAATCAGCTACGTCCATAGTTAACATATAATATATATAATCAAAGGATGACGTTGCCGTCTGTACGAGGCCGGAACTCCAATTTCTGCGATTGCGTTCCATCTTCGATGCCGATTCCGACGAAGCCGCCCGGGTGTAACGGGATAATGGCGCCCGGGATTCCTGAATGATGTCGCCCACCGGCACGGAATGATGCCGCCCGGATCGCGAGCCTTGCTGGCCGATGGATTTTTGTCACCGGTGGCGGTGTTTGGTCAAGCCTTCCTCGATTGCTTTGCGGTTCTACGCATGCTTTCGCCTTCGAGTTCGATGCGGTGTGCGTTGTGGACAAGACGGTCCAGGATGGCGTCGGCGTAAGTGGGATCGCCGATGATTTCGTGCCAGCGGTCGACGGGGAGCTGGGAAGTGATCATCGTGGAGCGGCGTCCGTAGCGTTCCTCGAGGATTTCCAGGAGATCGTGTCGGGCGGCGGCGTCGAGCGGCTCCAAGCCCCAATCGTCGAGGATCAAAAGGTCGGCGCGGCCGAGGTTGCGCAGAAGCCGGGGATGGCGACCGTCGCCGCGCGCCAGCGCCAGTTCCTCGAACAGCCGAGGCACGCGCTGGTAGAGGACTGACCGGTTGTCCCGACATGCCTTGTGGCCGAGCGCCGAGGCCAGCCAACTTTTGCCGACGCCGGTTGGACCGATTAGGGCCAGATTGTCGTGGGCGTTAATCCATTCGCCCTCGACGAGCTTGTGGAACAGGGCGCGATCGAGACCGCGGGAACTGCGATAGTCGACATCCTCGACGCAGGCCTGCTGGCGTAATTTGGCGACGCGCAGCCTTCCCGCGAGGCGTTTGTCCTGGCGCCAGGAGGCCTCGCGATCAAGCAGGAGCCCCAACCATTCGTGATGGCCGAGGCCGTCGGCCTCACCGGCGGCGGCGATTTCAACGAGAGCCTTGGCCATGCCATGCAGGCCGAGGGCGTAAAGCTGGTCGTAGGTTGGATGTTTGAGCAAGGTCGGTTCTCCTAATTGTAGTAGCGCGGACCACGGATATTTGCGTGCAGGATCGGCGTTCCGTCCGTGGCGCGCTTTTGCGCGGATCGCCGGTCGAGGTGGTTGTCGAGGATAGATTTGACCGAGCCATAAGTGCGCGCGCCGATGTCGATGGCGCGCTCGGCGGCGGCTTCGAGGCGCTCGGCGCCATACGGACGCGCCAGCCGGACGACCCCCAGACAGGCGCGAAAGCCCTGTTCCGGGTGCGGACGCTGTTCGAGGATCAGTTCACACAGCGCCGCAGTCGCCGGGCCGACCAGGCGGGCGTCGGCGCGGATGCGCTCAATCGTCCAGCCGGCATATCGACGATGGCTGGAAGGCATATGCTCGGGGACGGTCGTGTGCTTGTGATTGCCGCCCCCGCGCATGTGCGCGGCGATCCGTTCTCCCTTGAGGAAGATCTCGACCGTCCGCGCGGTCAGACGTGCATCAACTTCGGCGCGGGCGAAGCGATGCGGCACGCTGTAATAATGGGCGGCAACCTCGATGTGATAATCGATGCCGACGCGACAGGTGCGCCATTCCGAGAACTCGTAAGGTTCGGTCGGCAGCACCTTCAGCGCCGGGCGATCAATCTGTTCGAGCAATTGCCGGCGCGTCACGCCGAGCCGCCGGATCGGACGCTCTTCGTTGAGATGCGTCATCAGATCGGCAATCGTCGCGTTGACATCCGCTAAACTGAAGAAGGTTCGATGGCGCAGCCGCCCGAGAAGCCATCGCTCGACGATGAGCACGGCCTGCTCGACTTTTGCTTTATCCCTCGGACGTCTCGGCCTCGCTGGCAAAATAGCGGTGTCGTAATGCGCCGCCATCTCGGCGTAGGTTCGATTGACCTGAGGATCGTAGAGACAAGCCTTGATAACAGCGGTCTTGGTATTGTCCGGCACGAGCAAATGCGGAACGCCACCGATCACCTCGAGGGCGCGGATATGGGCGTCGATCCAGTCGGGCAGCGCTTGCGTCCAGCTCGCGTGCGCAAAAGTGAAGCTCGACGCGCCGAGCACGGCGACGAAGATTTGCGCCTTGCGGATTTCGCCGGTCAGCCGGTCGATGATGACCGGAACCCCATCGCCGGCGTAATCGACGAACAGCCGCTCGCCGGCCGCGTGGGTCTGCCGCATCGTCGGCGACAACTTCGATTCAAAGCCGCGATAGAGCTCGCAAAACCGCGAATAGCTGTAACCGCCGGGATTGGCGGCGATATATTCATCCCAGACGATCACCAGGGTGACGTGCTTGCGCTTCAGCTCCCGATGAACCGTCGGCCAATCCGGCTCGGCGTGGCGGCGATGGCCCCGTTTGGTCCCGTGATTGGCGTAAAGCGCCGCCTCCAGGTCGCCGTCGCTCATGCCGTCCGGCAAGGGCCAACCCAGCCCGGCGCCCT
>JALYKQ010000103.1 GCA_030774675.1 Gemmatimonadota bacterium
TGAACCGGATCGCTGACCTTGTTGCACAGCAGGGAATCAGGCGCGTGACGGGCGACATCGTCGGCGACGCAACGGGCTTCGACGACCAGAAGGTTCCTGAGGGATGGCTCACCCGCTACCTGCAGGCGGGCTATGCTGCACGTGTATCCGCGTTATCGCTCAACGAGAATCTCGTCGCGGTCGCCGTCATGCCGGGGCCGGCTGGAAAGCCGGCGACCGTGAGACTCGAGCCATCGACAAGCGCGATCCCGCTCGTGTCTAACGTGCGCACCGTCGCTGGCGGTGGCGCGAGACTCGGCTTCCGAAAACTCGGCGACGGAACGATCCAGGCCAACGGGTCGATCGGCACGCGTGCCGGCACGCGCAAATACGTGTACATCGTCGAGGACCCGGCAAGCTTCGCCACGGGAGCGTTCAGGAATGCGCTCATAGCGCGGGGCGTGAAAGTGGACGGCACCATTCGCCTCGGAAAGACCCCGCCGGCTGCAGTCAAAGTGGCGAGCCTGCTCTCGCCCCCGCTGGCGAGTATGATCGCGGCGATGAATCGGGAAAGCATCAATCATTACGCTGAGCTGCTGTTCAGGAACGCAGCCCGCGGGCCCAAGCGAGACGTCACGGGCAGCGTCGCCAACGCCAGTTCTCTACTAGACAACTTTTTCGCGAGCAAGGTGGGCACCGACACGGCCCGTCTGGTTTTCGCTGACGGAAGCGGGTTGTCGATTCTGGACCGGGTGACACCCCGAGCCCAGGTCCAAATGCTGGGTTACGCGCATCGTGCGCCTTGGGGACCTTGGCTTCACTCTTCCCTTCCCGTCGCCGGCGATTCAGAGCTCCTGAAACGACGCATGCGGAATACCCCGGCCGAAGGAAACTTGCACGCCAAAACGGGTACCACTAATGAGGTTATAGCGTTGGCAGGATACGTCACGGCGGTAAATGGTGAGGTCCTCGCCTTCTCTTTTCTCTACAATGGCCGGGATCGATGGACCGCCAAATCAATGATCGATGTGATGAGTGAGTCGCTGGCGAGCTTCGGCAGATAACCCCTTTAAAAACATATCTTTAGGGGTGCAAAACACCGGCGTAAAATGGCATCTTTCTTATACAATGAAGAGCGACCGCGTGGGGTTACCGCGCTGAGGTTATGATATGAGCTATCGGACTTTCGTGGACAGGGACGGATCGTACTGGCAGGTGTGGGATTCCCAGCCAACGCGGGTTGAACGCCGGCTATCGGCAGGTGACCGCCGCCAGTCAGCGTATCACCTCTGGAAAGGCACCGAGCGTCGCGGTGGAACCGATCGGCGTCTGGCCAGTCAGCGCCGCATCACCCTCTCCGAAAGCTACGGCGGCGGATGGCTCACCTTCGAGTCCCTCGACGAGAAGCGCCGGCTCGTGCCAATTCCTTCCCACTGGGACACTCTCAGTCAGGCTGAGCTCAGAGCGCTCTGCGACAAGGCGAAGCGTATCGCCAGAAGCGAGAGTAGCGTCAACTGACGCTGGACCGTCGTTACGACATCAGCCGCTGGGTGGATTCCGACCCCGGTTTCCGGAGTTGCCTCGAGATTACGGTAGCCTCCATCTGGTGCGCAGATCGACGTATTGATTCCTGGTGAGCTGCACGAGGAGTGGCTGTTTCTTCGGGTCCAACCACCTTATCACCTCGCGCACCTTCGGCTCGCTGAAAGCGGTGCAGCCGGCGGTGTTGGACCTGGGACCGGCCCAGATATGAAGGAAGATGCACGAGCCCCGGCCTTTCACCGGCGGCGTGGCGTTATAGCCCACCGTCACTCCGACTTCGTACTGCGCCACTTGCCGCATGTGCTCCGCGCTTTTCCAATCCACTACCGGAACGGATCCTCTATCCACGACGGTGTTGTAGTGAGACGACGCCGTGTCGTCGACGCAATCCGTGGTTGGAAGCAGCTGCACATAGGGTAGTCTCGCCGTCTCCATCGAGGCATTCGGCGCAAATCCGAAGACGGTGTCGAGCGGGAAAACCCCTGCCGGCGCCTTGCCATCGCCCTCATGCTTGTGGGGGCCTTCGGTTGACACCCCGTCGAAGCCGACACCCCAAGCGATTCCAGTTCTGCCGACGACAACCGGTTCGGGTTGATCGATCGCACGCCACGCCGAATCAGGGTCCGCGCGCTCGAACCGCTGCATCGATCCGGTCGTCGAGGTCCAGCCTGGAGTGGTCACAACCACCAGTTGCTGTGAGTGGCCGATCAGCGGCCGCGGAGAAATTTTTGCCTGTCTCTGGCACGCGACACCAACTGAGAGAACTGCCAGCGCGACCTTCAGAAGATTCCGATGATTCATTCGCCGCCCGGATTGGACAGTGTCGCCTCGATCGTGCTACAATAGCTCGATGCCAAATCTGCACTCGCCAGAGTCCGCATACTACATCCTGCAGATTCTGATTTCTGCCTTCCTCGCAATTCTGTTCCTGCAGACCGGAATCGACAAGATCGTCGATCGGGCCGGGAATCGCGCCTTTCTCGACCAGCATTTCGCGAAGAGTCCGCTCGCAGGAACTGTGGGGCCGATGTTCGCGGTCATCACGATTCTGGAGGTGTCAGCCGGCGCGCTCAGCGGCGTAGGGTGCCTGTTGCTTCTTCTTGCCCGTGATTCCACCGTGGCCTATCTCGGGGCCGTCGTCGCTGCCATCAACCTGACCGCCCTCTTTTTCGGGCAGCGCCTCGCCAAAGACTACGCGGGTGCCGCGGCGCTCGTGCCTTATTTTCTGCTGGCAATCAGCGGGATCTATCTCCTCGCCGAACACTAGGGGGAAAGGAGGTCACCCGCTTTGGACGATCTCTTTTTCAGCGGACAACTCTGCTCGGTCACGGCGACGTCGCCGGTGCCACTTTCACTATTGCCTCGAGATTGTCAACGAGACCAGGACGCTTCTCGGCGTCCCCGGCTCGTACGCGACCGCCGCTCCGTTCACGATGTCAGGGTTGGTATAAGCAGACCCGATGAACCTGCGGTCGAAGAGGTTGGACACCGTCACGAACCCGCTCAGAGCAGCGCTTCCCATTGCCATCGGCCGAAGCGTCAGGGTGAAATCGAGGGTGTTATATCCGGGCAGGGACGCCGAATTCGCATCGTCGATGAAGTAGTCGCCGACGCCGCGAGCGTCGAGCCGCGCGGAGAGCGGCAGTCCGAATGTGAGGTCGTGCGCGACGCTCAGTCCGTAAAACATGTCAGGCAACCCGGCTACATCGTTGCCCGCGTAATTCGCGGTGCGACCCGGGCTCCCGTAATGGACCGAGTCCACGATATACTCCGTGTAGTGATTTCTCGACAACGTCATGCTTCCCCTGAGGCTGAAGCCGCGCACGCCCTCCACGCCCGTTCCCAGCTCGGCGCCTTCCCGCCTCACCTTCCCGGCGGTGAAGTAGAATCTGCCACCGCGATAGGGAATGATCTCATTCCTGACTTCGGTGCGGTAAAGCGCTGCATCGTAAGAGACGGATCCCAGGTATGCACGCCCAACATCGATGAGCTGTTTGGTGCCGACCTCGTAGGTCGTCGAGCGAATGGCGTCCAGCAATGGGTTGAGCGCGGTAACCGTGTCCTGGCCAAATGTGCCAGCGGGATCGGTCTCGTTGCCGGCAGGCGCTTCAACGCCGCCGCCCAGGTTGGCGTAGAACGAGTGGGTCGGGCTAGCCAGAAAGCTCATCCCGACCTTTGGTGTCAGCCGCCGGAATGACTTGGCGGCGTTGATCTGCGGCGTGATGAAGTTGCGGTAGTCGTATTTGATGTCGTCGTAGCGTGCGCCGAACTCGAGGCTTACACGGTCGCGAAAGACCAGCCCCTGCTGCACGAACACGCCGGTATTCGTGGCGCCCTCCGCCTTGTTGTCGAGGAGGGTCGTACCGCGCGTGCCGGCCGGGGTCAGTGAGTAGAACAGAATCGTTCCGTCCTGATGCGCCCCGTCGGCTCCGACGATCGTCGATCCGCGGATTCCATCTTGGAGTCGCGATTCGGCCCGAAATACGAGGTTGCCGCCGAGATGGTAGCGGTTGAAATCGCGGAAAGTACCCCGCTCCGAGCGCTGCAGCACCTTCGGATTGAAGAACATCATCGCCGACAGCGAGCTGTTGCTGGCGAGATCGCGATCGACAGTCACTCCGATGCGTCCAACCCGGTTGTATCTGCGCTCATCGCGCGCAACGTAAGTGGCGTTCGCTGCGCGCGGTGTTGTTTCAGCCTCTGCAAGGGTCAGAGGCCCCGGAATATGGAAGAGATCGTTGGCCGCTGTCAGAAATAATCGTGCTGTTGTCGTGGGATTGGGATTCGCCACATACGACGAGCTGAACAGCGAACGTCGCGCGCTGGAGTGCGCGCGCCAGCCGTCCTGCGTAGTGTTCGTGAACGTCGCATTGACCGATCCGGCTCCGACTTTGCTTCCCGCGTCGAGCACGGTACGCATCAAACCGAAGCTCCCCGCCATTTGCGAGGCAGCAGCTAACTGTCGATCGGCGAAGCCCACTGTCGTGATGTCGAGAACTCCACCGGCTGCGTTGCCGTAGAGTGCGGACGCGTTGGATCGCACCACTTCCACCCTCCGGGCCGCCGCCAGGTCCACCAGATCGAAAGAAGTACGTCCGTCCGGCTCGGTTTCAGGAATTCCGTCGAGCAAAACCCGGACGCCGCGCGCTGTGCCGGCATTGGAGCGGTCACCGGCACCGCGCGCTCCAAACCCACGAATGACCAGCCGGACGTCGCTGGTTCCGTAACGGCTTTGGGCGAACACGCCCGGCACGGCGCGAAGCACCTCGTCGAGCGAGTAGCCTTTACGGTTCTCCAGCTCCTTCCTGTCAATGACGGTGACCGCGAGCGGCACGGTGATCAGCGTCTCTGTGTGGCGGGTAGCGGTGATCGTGACGGGGGCGATTCGCCGCGCCGAATCAGCAGCGGAATCGGCGGGCTCCTGAGCCGCTGCCACCAACGGAATGGCCCACAACACCACGCAGCGGAAAAAGTGAAAACGTCTCACGCGCACCCCTTCACAGCACTCACGGAAATCCCCATGAGCTCACTTCATTTCCTTGATCATCACGCCGCGCTTTCCCAGCTCCTTGATGTACTTCTCGGCAGGAATCGCTTCGTCGGGCGTGAACACACCGGCTTTTCCGATTTCGCCGCGCGCCTGCATCTGGCCGGTTATCGAAAGCGAGTAACCGGTGGAGCGCTCCATCGCGCTGATGCCGTGCTCTTTATCGTAGTAATCCACCATCTCCCAGCCGACTTTACTCGGCTTACCGCCCCTGGCCCCCTCGGCGATCACGCGCAGGGCGACGACATCGTACGCGTTCGGCTTGGTGAGCTTGGGGCCCATCGCGGCAACCACGAGATCGCGCGGGACGACTTTCATTCCTTTCACATCGACCGGATTCAGATCGAGGAGCCCGAGCTCGCGAATGGCTTCCATGATCTTCGCGTGACCCGGATAGCGAAGGGTCTTGTATTCCATTGTCGGAATCTGGCCTTCGTACCGGAACGCCATGGTGGAAAGTCCACCCGCGGTGTGAAAACCTTCGAGTCCGCCGCTAAACGCGTCGAAGTGAACCGCTTCGATTTCCGACAGCGCGGCGACCTGGGTGCGCCTGCCACCGCGCAGCACCCAGGAGAGCGTAGTGTAGTAGTCGAGCACCCCTTCCAGGGAATAGACGATCTGATAATTGAGTGGTGGCTCCGGGTCCTGCGGCAGGCCACCGACAAAAATCCGCACGCTCTCCACCTTGTCGAGCTGATCTATCGCGTGCTGGGCGAGAATGTTCACCATTCCCGGTGCGAGACCGCAGTCCGGAATGACGGTAAGGTTTTTCCTCTTGGCTTCAGCGTCGAGAGTCTTCTGCTTGAAGACGATCTCGGTGTTTCCCCCCAAGTCGGAGAAATGCACGCCAGCTTCCACTGCGAGCGCGGCGAGATCGTAGTTGAAGTAGTAGGGAATCGCGCTCATCGCGGCGTCGGACTCGCGCATCAGCGCAACGACCGCTTCCTTGTCCCGCACGTCGAGGGGCGTGAAGATAAGCCGCCCGCCCGAGTACGGTGTTAGAAACTGCTCCAGATGGTCGGTATGCAGGTCAGCGAGGCGGACTTCTTTGACGTCGGGATTCTGCAATAAATCATAAGCGCAGGCCGATCCTTGCAGGCCGGCGCCAAGAACTAACATCCGCATTGGGCTGAAATCTCCGGGAATTGAGCTGGACTCGGTCTTGCAATTTAAGAGCGGGAAACGCTCGCCGTTACCCCGCCATATTCGAGGAATTCTTGACGGCAAGAATTGAAGCGGATGCGTGGCGCGTCCATCTGCTCGAGACGCCGCAGCAGATCAAGGGCTTGCTGGACAACACTCGTCGTATCGCGGTGCTCGGCATCAAGCCAGGTCCCGCGCAGCCGGCGTACTACGTGCCCGAGTACGCGCAACAGGCTGGCTACGAGATGGTCCCGGTGCCCGTGTACTACAAGGAGCTGACCGAGATGCACGGAGAGAAGGTGTATCGCAAACTCGTCGACATTCCCGGCGACATCGACATGGTCAACGTCTTCCGCCGTCCAACCGACATCCCGCCTCACGTCGAAGACATCATCGCCAAGAAACCGAAATCAGTCTGGTTCCAGCTGGGAATCCGAAATGACGCCGCCGCCGAGAAGCTGGCAAGGGCAGGGATCGATGTCGTGCAGGATCGTTGCCTGCTGGTGGAGCTGAGGCGGATCGGGCGGTGAAAGTTTGAACTACAACTGAAGACTACCTGCTAAGGGCCGTCAGCGGGCCGGCTAGGTGCTGCGGGCCAGTCCTAAAACGCATCTAAAGCCAGCCCGTAGCCACGAGCCGGCCCGCTG
>JALYKQ010000104.1 GCA_030774675.1 Gemmatimonadota bacterium
GGCTCGACCCCATCGAGCCACCGCCGCACCTGCGAATCGTGCAGAAAATCCGCTGCCACCATGGCTCAGCCCACCATGCCTATCTGCCGTAAGTGGGGCGTACGCAGCCATTCGTGCAGCTTCGACCACCGCCGCCGGCCCGAGATATTGCGCACCGCGATGGCGACGGCCTTCTTCTGTCCGACCAGCACGACCAGCCGCTTGCCGCGGGTCACGCCGGTGTAGAGGAGGTTCCGCTGCAGCATGGCGTAGTGCTGGGTCAAAACCGGGATCACGACGGCGGGATATTCGGAGCCTTGGCTCTTGTGGATCGTCGCGGCGACTGCGCGCCGTCGCGAGCGAGACTTCGGGAAACGCGCCGACGCCGGTATAGAGCAGGTTCCGCTGCAGCATGGTGTAGTGCTGGGTCATCACCGGGATGACGACGGCGGGGTACTCCGAGCCTTGGCTTTTGTGAATCGTCGCAGCATAGGCCGGCACCAGCGTGTCGAGTTCGCCAAAGCCGTAAGTAACGGCACCGCCGTCAAAGCTGGCTGTAAGCTCGCCCGCCTCGGGGTCTACATCGTCGATGTAGCCGATGTCGCCGTTATAAACTTCCTTGTCGTAGTCGTTCTCGATCTGCATGACCTTGTCGCCGGGTGCGAAGGTCCAGCCGAAGCGTTCGACCTTGCGCTCGCCGGCGGGGTTTAGCGCCGCCTGCAGTTCGATGTTGAGCGATCGTGCGCCCACGCCGCCGCGATTCATCGGGCACAGCACCTGGATGTCGCGAATGGGGTCGAGGCCAAACCGCTGGGGAATGCGAGTCTTCACCAGTTCGATGATGCGCGGCACGGCGGTTTCTGAATCGTCTGCCTGCACAAAATAGAAGTCACTGTCGCCCTCCGGCTTTCCGAGATCGGGGATCGATCCCTGGTTTATTCGATGGGCGCTAGTAATGATGCGGCTTTGCGCGGCCTGCCGGAACACCTCGGTCAGGCGGACAACAGGCACGGCGCCTGACGTGATCATGTCAGCCAGGATCTGACCGGGGCCGACCGAGGGCAGCTGGTCTACATCGCCAACCACGAGCAGAGCGGCGGTCTCCGGCACCGCCTTAAGCAAGGCGTGCATCAACAACACATCAACCATCGACGTCTCGTCCAGCACCAGCAAGTCGCAGTCGAGCGGGTTCTCCACATTCCGCTTGAAGCCGCCGCCCTTAGGATCGACTTCGAGCAAGCGGTGGATGGTTTTGGCCTCTTGCCCTGTTGTCTCGTTCAGGCGCTTGGCCGCGCGCCCGGTCGGAGCGCAGAGCAGAAGCTTCACGGTCTTCGCTGCGAGAATACGCAGGATCGCGTTGACGATGGTGGTCTTGCCGACGCCCGGTCCACCGGTGATCACGAGGACCTTGGAAGCGAGTGCAAGACGGACAGCCGCTTTCTGGCTTGGCGCCAGTTCGAGGCTGATCCGATGCTCTATCCAGGGCAATGCCTTATCGGCGTCGATCGAGTCCCAGGGTAACTTGGCTCGGGAAAGCGCGAGTAGCCTCTCGGCGATGGCCTGCTCGGCTCGATAGAGACTTGCCAGAAAGATGCAATCGGTCTCGCCGAGGCTGTCGGCAACCACATTGCCATCGGCGAGTTCCAAATCGAGCGCCGTGCGGATGGGGCCTGCTCCAACTTCAAGCAGTTCTTCAGCCAATGGCACCAGATCGGTGGTGGGAAGCCCACAATGCCCATCGTCCATAGCTTCGGTCAGTGCATACGAGATGCCAGCGCGCACCCGGATCATGGCGGTTTTCTCTACGCCAAGCTTCATGGCGATAGCGTCGGCGGTCTTGAAGCCAATGCCACGAATGTCGCGCGCCAGGCGGTACGGGTTTTCCGTCATGACCTGCACGGCGTCGGCACCGTAGGTCTTATAGATGCGCACCGCCCGCGCCGTGCCGACGCCGTTGCTGTGCAGGAAGACCATGATCTCGCGGATGATCTTCTGTTCGGCCCAAGCATCGGTGATGCGCTTGGCACGTACCAGGCCAATGCCAGTCACCTCGCGCAGGCGCTCGGGCTCCGCCTCGATCGTGTCGAACACCTTCTCGCCGAAAGCTCGCACAAGCTTTTTCGCATAGACCGGACCAATGCCGCGGATCATCCCGGAGCCGAGGTATTTCTCGATGCCGTCGATTGAAGTCGGCGCTGAAGTGCGCATGAAGCGCGCTTTGAACTGTTGGCCATG
>JALYKQ010000105.1 GCA_030774675.1 Gemmatimonadota bacterium
AGACTCGAGTTGAAGAGACGGGCCGGATCCTTCAGAGACGCGCCCTTGGCGAAGGTAAGCTTCACGACATTCTTGTAGGATTCGCCAGTGCAGATGATGCCGTCGTGCGACCAAATCGGAGTGCCCATCCACTTCCACTCCTCGACGACGTCCGGGTCTGCTTCCTTGATCAGCTTGCGCATTCTGCTGAGGGTTTCCCCGCGCCAGTCCCCGAGTTCGGCGATTCTTTTCGAGATGAGCTTCGATGCCGACTGGCCTTGGCTCGCGCCCGACTTTTTCATGTTCTCATCCTGGAAGTTCCAGATCTATTCATTTGCAAGAGAGTGGAGCAAGCACACTACCACCATTGCGGCGAAGCCGCATCCGAAAAGTGCTTATCAGCTGCAACGTTCGTTAGGCCGCGCTGGGAGCGACGCACCCTGCTCGAGCTCAATGAGGAAGCGGCGACGCCAGAAACCGCAGGCAGACCGGACTAGGTATCGCGATCCGCTGGCGCGTGGGTGTCAACCTGCTGTTGTCCGGATCGCGCCCAAAAACGACAACGGAGTCGGACCGCTGATTGGCGACGAGCAGCCACCGTCCGGTCGGATCCAGGCTGAAATTGCGCGGCCAGTCGCCCTCTGTGGGGACCACTTGGTCGAGCACGAGCGCGCCCGTTGATTCCGCCACAGAGAACACGGCGATGCTGTTGTGGCCGCGGTTCGAGACGTACAACGTCCGCCCGGTTGATGCGACGTGGACGTCGGCTGGGTAATTAGCGCCAGTCCACCCAGGCGGGACTGTCGAACGCGTGTCGAGCGGGGAAAGTGTGCCGCGCTCGGCGTCGAAGCGAAGCGTGGCCACCGTGGAATCGAGCTCATTGGCGACGAACACCAGCGGCAGCGTTGGGTGGAAGGCGATGTGGCGCGGGCCCGCGCCCGGGCGCATGACAGCGTCCTCCCCCTCGACGTGGCGCAGCGATTTGCCGTCGAGGTCGAGACGGTACACGTACACCCGGTCGACGCCGAGGTCCGCGGCGAGCGCGAAGCGGTTGGAGGGATCGGGAAGGATGCAGTGGGCATGCGGCGCATCTTGACGCTCGGCATTCGGTCCTTTTCCCGTGTGCTGAACCACGTGCGCGGGAGGGGCGAGTGCTCCATTCGCCTGGATCGGGAGCACCGCAATACTTCCACCGACATAGTTGGCGACGAGCACCACTCGTCCGCTGCGGTCCACGCTCACGTAGCAAGGCGCGCCACCTTCCGACGGCTGCTCGTTCAGTCGGGTGAGCGAGCCGGTATCTCTGGCGATCGCGAAGGCGCTTACTGCACCAGTCGGTCGCCCCTTGTACTTCTCGAGCTCGTTGACGGCATAGAGTACGCGCCCATTCGGGTGGATGGCGAGGAAGGAGGGGTTCGCGCCGGCTTCCACCGAGCCGACTCGTCGCAGTTTGCCGGAGCGTTGGTCCATGCGGACGAGATAAATGCCGTCAGACCGGCCGCCGTCGGTATACGTCCCAACGTAGAGAAGATCACCGTCCGTCTGCGCCTCGTCGCGCAACGCGGGACTCCCCGAGCCACGCGTGAGCCCGATGAGACTGATCGCCGAGGCGGCCAGGAAGTCGCGACGAGATGGGTCGCGAGGATTGGTCATCGGACTAAGCTCCGCGACGGTCAATTGGTGCCCGTACGGCCTTGCCCGGTGCGACGCCTTCGACGGCCCGGCCGTTCGCGACCACTGACACACCGTTCACGATCACGTGCTCAATGCCAACGGGCGATAACGACGGCTCTCGGTACGTCGAGCGATCCAGCACCCTCGCTGCGTCAAAGATCGTAATATCCGCGTCCGCGCCAACACGCAGGCGTCCCTTCTGGCGCATCGCGGGCACTCGTGCTTCGAGTCGCTGCGCTGGCATCAGCGTCATTTTGCGGATTGCTTCCATCAACGAGAGCGAGTGGCCTTCGCGTACGTAGCGACCAAGCACCTTCGAGAAAGTTCCTGTTGTCCGCGGATGGCCCGTGTCCCTCTGCCAGTATGCGTCGCTCGCAATGATGGTAAGTGGACTTTGTATCGCCACGGCGACCATCTGCTCCGTGTTCGTAT
>JALYKQ010000106.1 GCA_030774675.1 Gemmatimonadota bacterium
GCTCACGTGGGTTCCCGATGAAGTTGTCGGCGTCGCCGATATTCGGCGTCGTAACCGTGAAGCGGAGTAGTCTCCGGTCGCCCGGCGTGACACCGCCCTCCACTGCGCTACAGAGGCGTTCGGAAATGATCTCGTCCTTCACCCTCCAATGATTCTCGGTCGCCTTTGGATCGACGATCAGATCGACCGAGCCCTCGAGATCGATCCGGGATGGATCATTGAAAGAAGCGGCGGCGCCTGGCGCAACCATGGATCTTTCGAGCCCCGAGTCGGAGGTGGAGCAAGCCAAGGTAAGGGGGACGAGAAAAAGGAGCGAACGAAAGTTCATGCTATCCTCGGCGAAGGGAGTTTTGGGGGGTTGGTGGAGCGGCTTCAGGGGAGTGGGCTATCTAAAGTCGTGTGGGGGCGGCAAGGGCGCAAGAGAAAAATCGGGAGACCCATCGTCGTGCGCTCGCGGGCGCGGACTCCGATTAGAGCTCGCGCCTTTTCATCTTGGCAACTGCATAATCCACCGCTCTCGCCGTGAGCGCCATGTAGGTGATACTCGGATTCTGATTCGCGGTCGAAGTCATGCAGGCGCCGTCTGTCATGAACACGTTCTGGACGTCCCACATCTGGTTGTGCGAGTTGAGCACGGACGTCTTCGGATCACGCCCCATGCGCGCGGTACCCGTTTCGTGGATCACCAGCCCCGGCGGGTTATCGTCCTTGTAGGGCCTGATATTGGTTGCGCCCAATGCCTCCAGCATCTCCGTGGCGCTCACAACCATATCCTCCTGCATTTTCTTTTCGTTATCGCTGTAGACGCAGTTGATGCGCAGCGCCGGAATCCCCCACGAGTCTACGAGATGCCGGTCGATCTCGACGTAGTTCTCGTGACGAGGAAGCATCTCCCCAAATCCCCCAAGATTCAGCTCCCACGGTCCGAGGTCGCCGATGAGTGACTTCTTGAACGCTGCGCCGAATCCCGGCATGTCCCCGCCTCGCTCCCAGCCGGCACGTTCCGCTCGTCCCTCGAACCCGTACCCCCGCAGGAAATCGGGATGTTTCGTCTTCACGTTCCGGAAACGTGGAACGTAGATCGCGTCGGGGCGCCTCCCCACTTCCATGCGATCCTTCGCCCACGGCAGCGTGCCGGTCGCGCCGCCATCCATGATGTGGTCCATCAGGTTGTGTCCCAGCTCTCCGCTCGAGTTACCCAAGCCCGTCGGGAACTCCGCCGTCGCAGAGTTGAGCAGAATGCGAGTGGACTCCAACGCCGAAGCGCAGAGGAAGATCACCCTGGCCTTCACGTCGAACATTTCCTTCGTGTTGCCATCCACGACGCGCACGCCGGTGGCCTTCTTCGTTCGCGGGTCGTAGATCACGCTATGCACGACGCTGAACGGGCGCAGCGTCAGGTTGCCTGTTTTCTTCGCCGCCGGCAGCGTCGCATTGATGCTGCTGAAATAAGAGAGCGTTATACAGCCACGGTAGCAGGTCCCGCACAGATGACACTTCTGCCTGCCAAGATGGTCTTCTGTCAGAACGGCAAGACGCGCGTTGGTGATCAGGCGCTCTCCGCCAAATTTCGTCAACAGGATGTCGCGCGACTTCTGCTCCGCCGCATTCAGCGGCCATGGCTTCTGGAACTCGCCATCCGGTAAATGCGCGAGGCCCTCGCGGCGACCCTGGATGCCGACGAACTTCTCGACGTAACTCCACCACGGCGCCATGTCCTTGTACCGCAGCGGCCAGTCGACTGCTATTCCTTCCTTCGCATTCGCCTCGAAGTCGAGGTCGCTCCAGCGGTACACGCACCGGCCCCACATAATCGAGCGGCCGCCGACCTGGCGTCCGCGTATCCAGGAAAAGGGCTTGCCGGCGGGAAACGAGTACGGATTGTCGAGATCGTTGACGAAGAATTTGCCAGCGTACTCGTCGCACGCCCCGCATTGCCGCTGGATCGGTTGATACCGCTCGAGCCTGGTGCGGTCGCCCATTCCCCTGTACCGCTTGTCATAGGGCGGAACGTGCTCCACGTAGTCGACTGCCGGATCAATCGGGCGGCCCGCCTCGAGGACTATCGTCCGGAGTCCGTGCTCGGTCAGCTCTTTTGCGGCCCAGCCACCGGAGATCCCCGAGCCGACGACGATCGCATCGTATGCGAGCGGTGGCATTCTCAGACCGCCGGAGTGAAAGGGACGTTGCCGTCGTAGCCGTTGAAGAACATTCGCGTCTGCAGGATGTCCTGTTGCACCACCCGCGAGGTGAAGTAACCGTAGACCGTGAGCGCTTTGAGCCTCACAACCGCGTGTCCCGCGCCGGCTTTGTCTGTGCGCTTGACATCGAGAGTGGTGAATAGCTCCAGCCTGCCGGCTGGCGGCATGTCGACGAAGCGCTTCGTGCCAAGAGCGGTCGCGCGCACATCGATGTCAGCGAGGCCCGCAAGAAATGCGGCTCTCTCGTCGTCACTTGCCCACTCGGTGAGAATGAGATCGATGAACTCCGGCACCTTCACGCTGGTTGCGCCGGGCGTGTCCGTCTCCGGAATGATCATCTCCGCGATCATCGTCACCAGCGCCTGCTGTTCGCGATTGAGCGTTCTAAACGGCACATCGCCAAGCCGGCGATGAATGCTTTCGCCGAGCTCGATTGCCGCTTCGGCACCGCGAGGCAGGAATGGAAGCGCGAGAGCTGCGCCGAGGAAGCGTACGACTTCGCGTCTTTGCATGCGAGAATACCAATAACAGTGGCGAGTCGAACGTAGGGGGCAGGCGCCGACACGTCAAGCAATTGCTCGTGAACTAACTGCAACTGAACAAGATATCAGGGGCCGGAAGTCAGCGTCCAGGAGGTAGGTGCAAACGTCCGGAGTGAACCTGCCTCCTGGCAGCTGCACTTCTGACACCAGACATCTTGTTCAGTTGTCGTTCAACAATTCTCGAATACCCCTAACCACCAGTCGAAGCGCTATCCCGCGGTGTATACTCCGCCTCGCTGCAGGTCGGATCTACATCGTAGCCGAGGTAGTAGTACGCGTGCCAGCGGCGGGGTGAAGCGAGAGGGACTCCGGCCCAGGCGGTTGCGTGCAGTCCTTCTGTGCTTGCGCAGACATGGAAACGTATTGGCGGCCGTCCGGGCTCGACCGCAATGGTCACCGTATCTCCGCGCTGCGCGGGCTTCGCGACGGTTCCGAGCAGGACGACCGGGATTCCGATGCGATCGAAGGTGTCACGTGGCATTTCCGCGATGTACTGCATGCTGTCCACCGGCGGCATCGGCGGACCGGGAATACATGGCAGCTTGGCCCGCGAGCGGATGTGTCCGATAGCGCTGTGCTGTGGAAACCCGGTAAAAACGATCGTTGCCCGCGTGTCGGGCAATAGTGTGGTGTCTTTCGCTGTGAAGCACACGTAAGTGCCCGAGCTGTCTTCGTCGGCGACGAACATCCGGCTGCTGTAATCGAAGGGAGCATCCCCGGTGAACGAGCCCTGTTCGCCCTTGCAACCGGGAATAAGGAGAACGCACGCCGAGCAAATGGAGAACCGAAGCACAGGACTCATCGCTTTTGGTTCGAAGAAGGACGGCGCGGCCGCTGCTTCGCGGAGATGGACTTGATGACGGTGGTTTGTCGTCCGCCGCCGGTCGGAAACGATGGCGTTGCGGCCGCCACGGCCTGCCGAATCAGATCCCGAACGTCCCGCTCCTCGAGGTGTTCCGGCTCTCTGAGCCGGATGTTCCGCACGATATTCCCGGTCCCTCTGAGCAGGCCTTTCGGATCCGACAGCTTTGCCCCCTTGAGAAAGCAAAGCGTCACCCACTGAGGCATGATTGCGAGGGAGAGAACCGCTTCCGACGGCCGCTCCGACGGACCGTAGCCGAAAACCAGTGCATTGTAGTTGTCGTAGACGAACTCGATGCCTCCCGGTATTTGCTTCCGTAATCGCGTTCGCGACTCCGCGGCGGCCGCAACGATCTCCGGAGTGTATTTGTCGAGAAAAACGGTGATCTGCTTCGCGGGCGAGACTTGTGTCGAAGCCACGCTTTGGGGGCGAGTCTTAGGTTTGCCGGAGGCAACTCTTCTCATCTCAATCGAACTGGATCCCCAGCACCGACGGATCGGCAGCTGGGTACTTGAGATCGAGGTTCTCCAGCGCATCCGCAATCGTGCGCGCGACCAGCCAGTCGCGGACATCGTTGTCGTCGGCGGGAACTATGTACCACGGTGCGCGTTTCGCGCTGGTGTGCCGGAGTGCACCTTCGTAGGCTTCCGTGAAATCGTCCCACTTTGCCCGGTCCTCGAGATCGCCCTTCCGGAATTTCCAGTTCTTCGTCTCGTCGGTGAGCCGCTCCAGCAGCCGCCGCTTCTGCTCGTCGCGCGAGATGTGAAGCAGGAACTTCAGTATGACCGTGCCGTTCTCCGACAACATCGCCTCGAAGTCCTTTATCTGTTCGTAGCGCGCCGAGCATTCCCTCTTGGTGATCCATCCTCGCACCCTCGGCACAATCACATCCTCGTAGTGCGATCGGTTGAAGATCCCGATCATCCCTCGCGGCGGAACTTGCGCATGCACCCGCCACAGGAAGTCGTGCCGCTGTTCAAGTTCCGTTGGCACCTTGAAGCTTGATACAGTACAGCCCTGTGGGTTTACCGCGGTGAACACCTTTCTTATGGTGCCATCCTTTCCCGAGGCGTCCCTGCCCTGCAGCACGATCAGCAGCGCGAATCTCCCATCTGCGTACAGCACGCGCTGCTCGTCCGAGATGCGCTTCACGTGCTTTTCGACGGCTCGCTCCAGCGCCTTTCCGCTCTTTAGCAGCCCGCTGACGCTCGCACTGGCATCGCTCAGCTCGATGGAATCCTTCGAGGTGACGGGCTTGAGCTTCAACGAACGCGCGCGCCTAGCCGCCGCTGACGGCGGCGATTATCAGAATCGTGGTGCCGTCCCGGGCGGGCGTGCTCAGGCCGTCGAGAAACCGGATATTCTCGCCGTCGACGAACACGTTCACGTGCCGCCTCACGATTCCCTGCTCATCCATGATGCGATCGAGTGCTGCCGGGACTTTCGTGCGAAGCGCCCTGAGGGCGTCCCCGACCGTGCCAGCGGATCCTTCTAGTACGACCGACGAATTCTCGTTGGCATGGGAGCAAAGGGCCTTCGGTAACTCGAGCCTGATCACGCTGCGCTCGTGATCGCGGCCTTCACGCACACGATCGGAGGAAGCCCGTCCGCCAGTGACTCCCAGCTTTCGCCTTCGTCGCGGGAGGCGAACAGCTTCCCGCTTCTCGTCCCGAAATAGATTCCCGCCGGGTCGAATGAGTCAGCCGTAAGCGCATCGCGCAACACGTTCTCGTACGCGTCCTTTTGCGGCAATCCTCTGGTGAGAGGCTGCCAGCTCAGACCCGCGTTTCTCGTTCGATACAGGCGCAGCTTCGCCTCCGGCGTGGCGCGGAACATGTCCGCCTCGATCGGCACTATGTAGACGGTGTTGGGGTCGTGGGGATGCATCTGCATCGCGAACCCGAAATCGGAAGGCACTCCGTTGGCGATGTCCTGCCAGCTGTCGCCCCAGTCGTCGCTGCGGTAGAGCCCCCAGTGATTCTGGAGGAAGAGTCGCTCGGGCCGTGAAGGATGATGCACCACTTTGTGAACGCACTGCCCGAACTCTGGATACCTGTGTTCCTTGGGAAGAAACTGGGCGCGAACGCCGACATTGCGCGCACGCCAGCTTTTGCCGCCATCGTCTGACCGGTAAACGCCGCCCGTCGACATTGCGATCGCCATCCGCCGTGGATTAGCAGGATCGAGAACGATCGTGTGCAGGCAGAGTCCACCGCCGCCCGGTTGCCACTTCGGCTGGTGCTCGTGGTTCAGCAGTCCCTTGTTGGGCTCCCATGTGTCTCCCCCATCGCGGGACTCGAAGAGCGCTGCCGGCTCGACGCCGCAATAAAGAACCTTGGGCTCCGATGGCCGACCCGCTGCGATCTGCCAGATCTGCGCGAGCGCCCGGCCTGATTCGGCGGGAAAGCGGACCGTCTGAGGGCCGGGCTCGCTCCAGGTAGCACCATTGTCGTCGCTCGTCCGGAGCGTTGGGCCCCAATGCATGCTGTTGGTCGCGGCGAACGTACGGCGCCGGCCCGCGCGCGTGTCGTGAAGCAGCGCATAGACTGCTTCACCGCGAAAGTGTGGTCCCTCGATCTTCCACTTTCTCCGTGACTCGTCCGAGCGCAGCACGAAGGCCCCCTTCATCGTCCCGACGAGGAGGAGCGCCTCCCGATTGCCGGACGAGCGGGTACCGCCTTTTGCCTTTTTCGCCGAGCTGCTGCGACTTTTTTTCGCGGGGCTGGTGCGGGTCTTTTTTGCGACTTTGCCCCGAGTCTGTTTCGCCATTCGATCTCCGTTCCGACCACTACGCCAAGATGCGTTCGGGTGCAGGTGGACGGAAGTCTGGCGAGGCGGCGGGGTGTCCGCAAACCTGATCCGTCACAGACCGAAACCGGGCGTTCTACGAAGTGGTCAATCCTTAAGCGCGATAATCGACCGGAACGAGGGCAGGGGACGTAGAGGAGCCAGCCAATGGTCGTCGGCCAACGAGTTCATGAGCGATAGCAATTCCCATCCCTTGTCGCGTCCCGCCTCTGCCAACGCTACCCCCGCCTCCGAATCCCCGAGCTGCGCGTGAATTCTAGCTCGCAGAATTTCGATCTCGCCTCCTTCCGCAACCGCCCCTGAAATCTTGAGCAGCGAATCGATGCGAAGCGCCTCCGCGGGCAACAGGAGTCGGGCGTTGACTATTCCAAGGGTCCCCAACGCCCGGAGACGGCCTGGAATCCGCCCCTCTCGCGACGGAGGTCCTGGACTGGCGTCAGCCTCCGCAAGTCTGGCCAAAATGGCCTTCGCTTCAACCCAACGCCCGGCAGCCATCAACAAGAGCGCGCGCGAATGATCGAGCTCCAGCCCGTTAGCAAGATCATCCAGCCATTTCGTCGCAAGCCGGCGCGACTCCGCCGCGGATCCGACTTCCTCCAAGACCTGCGCCGCGTGAGCCGCAAGCTCTCCTCTCGCCGCGCCAAGCTCCTCGTTCGCAACTAGGTCGGTAACCCTGTCCGCTTTGCCGAGATGCAGAAGGGAAGAAACGCAGAAGTACGCCAGGAAGTAATCCTTCGGAAACCTCTTCCCCCCGCGACTACACGCATCGGCGGCCCCCCGGTAATCCCCCAGTTGGTAGAGCGCTGCTGTTCGATTCTTCCAGAAAAACGGCGCGGCGAGATTCAATCCTCGGTCTGGATCAACTTCACGAAGAGCAGCAAGCGCAGTGTGAGGGCGGCGGTCCGCCAGCGCCGCGGTCGCAAGGAGAAGCGGGCTCTCCGACGACCCGGGGGTCAGCTGGAAGAAGGTTTTCGCTGCGCGGAGAGTGCCGTCGAGATCGCCCTGAGTCTTCGATTCCGTGTACTCTATGATCGCCCGCTCAACTGGAGTCATGCGCTCAGTTAGCTTGTTCGCGCGCTTGAGCGCTGAGTCCATGACTGCTTTGTCACCGCGATCCTCGGCTGCCACCGCCAGCAAGACCCAGGGTGTCACGTAAGTGGTATCAAGCGATGTCGCACGGAAGAGATGGCCGTAAGCGGCATCGGAACGCGTGAAAACGCCCTCCAGCCCTTTTCTGAACTCCGTATACGCGTCGAGCGATGGGGGAGACGACAGTGTCGATAGAACGGCAGACGTCGTATCGGACGTCTGAGCGACGAGCGCGACAATTCTCCGGGTGAGGTTCTCGAGAACCGTGGTGGGCGACGCTACGGGCCCACTAACCGGAGGGAGTGACCAGAGCAGTTTCCCATCACTGACGTCGATTACGTTGGCCTGAAAGCGCAGGGTGTCCGCGTCGCGATAGAATCGTCCCGAGATCAGGATTCCTGCTCCTGTTTCCCTCGCCAGCGCTTTCCCTTTGTCGCGGCCCCGCCACGGCCAAGGAGTGCGGCGAACTACCTCCGATGTGATTGCGACGGTTCGCGCGTCGACCACGTGGAGCGCTCCAGTTCTGGCGAGCCCCTGCGCGATCCAGTCCGCAGCCATGGAACCCAGGGGAGTCAGATGTTGCTCGCCCGTCTCGTTGCTGAAGGGAGCGACGATTATGCGATCGTTGTGCAGCGGGACCGGACTGCGGCGGCTCAGCGCCATGACCATCGCCAGCTTATCGCGCGGCACGAACGCAAAGGCGACTCCTGCGAGCAATCCGATCGCCAACACAATTCCCGCGGCGATTGCTCCCGCGCCCGCCCTCCATGGTGACCGGCGCCGGATTTCGAGCAGGAGAGAATCTGCGCTCGACGGTCGCGCGCCCGGAGCCTTCGCCAGACACCGCATCACCGCCTTCCGTAGCGCGGCGGAATACCCGGGAGCATTGGTGAGCGGCGCCGGTTTCTCGCTCACGTGAGCGATAACCAACTGTTGGAAATTCTTGCGGTGCGCGAATGGATGCCGACCCGTAATCATCTCGTAGGCGACGATACCCCACGAGTAGAGATCCGATCTCGCATCCACGTCGTCATCGACGGCCTGCTCTGGGGACATGTAAGCGGGCGTCCCGAGTGACAGCCCGACCCCAGTAAGAGTCTCGGCGGGAGCCAAGTGCTTCGACACTGCAAGTGCCTTCGCAACTCCGAAGTCAGTGACGGTCGCAGCCCCGCCCGACAACAGAATGTTCTCCGGCTTGATATCGCGGTGCACAATTCCGTGCGAATGTGCGCACGAAAGGGCGCGGGCGACGTCTATGAGGATCGAACGGGTTTCCAACGGCGGGATCGGGCCGCGCTTCAGTCGCGCTCTCAGTGACTCGCCGTCCACGAACGGCATCGTGAAGAACGGCAGGCCTCCCGTCTCCCCCGCCGTGAGTACTGGAACGATGTTGGCGTGCTGGAGATTGGCGGCAAAGGCAATCTCGCGCTCAAATCTCTCAACTGATACGCCAGCGACAAAATCCGGGGGGAGCACCTTGATCACCACCCGCCGCTGAAACCTCAGCTCGCTTCCGATGAATAGACGGCTAAGCCCCCCTCCCGGGAGCTCCCGCTCAACGGTATGCGTCCCGGCAAGAGTCTGTCGGAGTTGCGACTCGAGAATATCGGCCAACCGTGTTCCTCGACCGAGAAGCACCCAATCTAGGTCTCACTCAAGGCACGGCAATAACGAAGTGTGCTCCGAGCGAAAACGGCTTGGTTGGATGCCCTACGCTATCCTAACCGGCAGGTCAAATCTCCCAGTTGGACAGCACGATCCCGCCGCCCGCGGGTCGCGCCTCGGCGTAGTCATGGAGCGACATCCGGAGATCCGTCCACCTCACGCGCGCGCCGCGCGTCACCAGTCGGCGGTACATGTCGCTGTACTGGCCCTGCACCCTGACCGCCACCCGTTTCGACCCCTTCACCCGTGCGTGCGCGCACAGCTGGGTCACCAGATGGTCGAAATCCGCCTCACTCCTGGCAACCATCTTGAGAACCCGCATCTCCTCAGTCGCCCGGCCTTCGACCAGCGGAACCAAGTGGCACACGGCGAACGACAGGATATCGTTCCCCTTTCGAACGAAGAGTGTATCTCCGAGCTGGTGCTGCGCGGTGAGAACGATTTCGCGCGTATAGTCGTAACCGGGCGAGAGCTGATCGAGCAGAAGCCGGCACTGCCTGAGCGCGAGCTCTCGCTCGTGTGGATTGAGCGCCGATATCGCGGTCGCCTGAAGTCCGGCCCGCGCCGCCTCGAGCGTCACCGTAACCGTGAGGTGCCCCGGCGCGAAGCCAAGCGTCGAGTAGAACCCGACGTTGTCCATTGTCCGCGGCATTGTCTCCAGCCCGATCACCGTGGCCCCGTTCTTTTTCAGCCACTCGACGCCGGAGGTGACGATCATTCTTCCGATTCCCTGGCCCTGATTATCCGGATGCACCGCGAGCGGCCCCATCCACCCCTCGACGCCTGATCGGTGCACCATGTTGAACGCCGCAATCCCATCCCGTGCGTTGCGCCAGATCATCGCTCCGTCTTCCGCATCGGTGATTGCAAACTTCCACACCGCGGGGTTCAGGTGAGGCACTCGCACACCGACCATCCCATCCTTGCGGTACCGCTCGGTGAAAGCCTCGCTGAATACGGCGTTGAGCGAGAGGATCTCCCGGGTGCTGACGCGTTCGGGCGTCTCGGCCACCCACGCGTGCCTCCAGTTGCGCGCGAACGCCATCAGGCCTCAGCCCCCGCGCCGGTGCTTTCGACGTACTCCTCTCTGAATCTGCGCCGCGATCTCGGCGAGCCGTCGGCCGCTGGCGGCTCCGTCTCTTCGCCAAAAGCCGCACTGTCATTCTCGCTCTGGGTAACGACTGAGCAGGCCTGATCCGGATCGTAGCTCACGCTGATCACGCGGTCCAATCCTTCACGCACGGGCTCAATGTGCGTAATGAGAATCACCTGCTCGAACCGGTCCTGGAGTCCGCGCAGCAGCTCTACGACGTTGAAGCGACGCGCCTCGTCAAGGGACCCGAACACTTCGTCGAGGATGAGCAGCGAAAAGCTCTGGCCGGCGCGCTCCGCGATCATCTGGGAAATGGCGAGCCGCAGCACCAGGTTGGCCAGATCCTCCTCTCCACCCGAGAGAACCGGCTTCGGGATCCCATCCTCGAGAATGATGATGTTGTATTGGTCGTCGAGCTCGAGCTCGGTGTAGCGCGAGTCCGTCAGCTCGCTCAGAAACGCGCTTGCCAACTCGGACAGCTCTGGTCTCAGCTGGAAATTGAGATCTGTGCGCAGGTCGGAGAAAGCGCGATCGAGCTCCTCATGCAGTCGCCGTTCCGATTGAAGCACGTCGAGCTCCGCCACCTTCTTCTTCAGATCCTCCGCCGCTTCCTGCGCCGCGGCCAAAGCGGCCGTCGCGCTCGAGACCTGCTCCTGCGCCCGGGCCGCCGCCACCTTCGATTCCTGCAGCTCCATACGGACGCGATCGTACTCCAACTTCAGCTCGTTGAAATCCTTTTCGGTGAAGGAGATTTGCGCGCGTCTGGTGCGGAGGGTCCCGAGTGTGGACTGGACGCGCATCACCTCCTGCGCGATCCGGGTCTGCTCGAGGTTGAGCTGGGGCTCGCGCTCGAGCATCGCCTGGAAGCGCGCCGCTTCGGCCTCGATCGGAGTCAAGCGATCGACTTCTCCGATTACCTCGGCGTGGCGAAGTGGATCGTACCCAGGCGGAATGCGCGAGAGGTCGCGTTGCAATTGCACCAGCCGCTGCTGTTTCGCAGCAATGTCTCGAACGATCGTTCCCAGCTCCTGCACTGCCAGCTGCACCTTGGCGAGCCTGCGCTCCAGCGTGCCGACCTCCTGCATCAGCATCCGTCGCTTTTCGTCCAGCTGCTGCACGTCTTCGGGCATGTGCTCGAGCTGCTCGACGCGCGCCTTGTAGTAGTTGCCGTCGACGTTGACAGTCTCCATCAGCTCGTCGAGGTGCTCAATTACGGTGTGCAGGCTCCCACCAAGAGGACGGCTGCACGTCGGGCATTCTCCGTCTTCCCCGAGCGAGACCACGCGGTCTCGCTGCTGCTTGAGCTCCGAGTACTGCTGCCTGAGGGCCTCACGTTTCGTCTGAGCTTCCTGGCGGTCGCGCACCCACTCGGTCCGACGTGCTTCGAGCAGCCCCTGGGCATCCTCGAGCTCCGAGCGTTTCTTCTCCAGCTCCAGAGTAGCTTCCTCCTCTATTGCCGGAGCCCGCTCGATCTTCGAGTGACGCTCCTCCAGCCGGGCGATCTCTTCGCGCAGCGCTCCTTCCGTCTCGAGCAGCGTTTTACGGCGCCCTTCTTCGCGATAGAGGGTATTGAGCGCCTGGAGCTCGACGTTCAGCGCGAACAGCGGCTCGATACTCTGTCGCAGGCTGTCGAGCTGTGACCGCGCAGCCCGCACCCCCTCCAGCTCGCGGATGATCCGCTCCGCGTCGCGATGCAGCGCTGCTTCCTTTTCTTCCGCGACTGTGATCTGGGTGAGCAGGTGCGCCGATTGCTCGCGCTGCCGCTGCACCATCTCCCAACGGGGCTCGACGGCCATCAACTCCCGCTGGCGGACTGCTCCGCGATGGGCGGCGTGGTGCGCGCGGGCTTCGGCTTCCGCCCTGCGCGACGCTGCCTCGGCGAGCGACCGCAGCACCGCCTCCGGGTCCGGCATCCCGCGCTGCATGCCGTCGATCGAGGCTCTCACCCGGTTTCGCTTCTCCCGCGTCAGATCCTGCGCAATGCGGAGCTTCTCGTAGCCGAGCACGCGCGACAGAAACTGGCCGCGCCGGGCTGGCGTCATCGTCGACATGACGCTCAGCTCTTTTTGGCCGGTGAAGTAGGTGTGAAAGAACTCGGACAGCGACATTCCGAGCCGCCGCTGCAACAGCTCGGTAACCCCCGAGATCGAGTTGGCGATCGCGGTATCGGCGCCGTCGAGATACAGCTCGCCGCTGGTGAGGCCTCTGACTACGCGATAGCGGTGCGATCCGAGCTCGAAGTCCAGCTCGACTTCGACAGGAGCGCGCGCTCCGGCGCCAATGAAGCGTATGGATTCGCGGTTGCCCCGGATCGCCGGCATACCGTAAAGCGCCCACGCGATTGCTTCGAGAATCGTCGTTTTGCCGGCCCCATTCGGGCCAATGATTCCGGTAAGACCACTCTGGAACCTGATCTCCGTCCGCACATGCTGACGGAAGTTGGTGAGCTTGAGGCTGTGGAGCCTCATGCGTTCGCTTCCTCGACGGCCGAACCCGCAACCAGATCCGCCTCGCGGAGGTAGTGAAGTCCGAGCTCGACGAGAGCTTCGCGATCGATGTTCTCGGTGAGAAGGCGCGAGCGCAGCTTCTCGCGCACGGTGTCGGCGAGAGACGCGCGGCGTCCCGGCGCTGCCTGGCCTTTTTCGGGTCGCACAATCTCGGGACGCCGCGTATCGAGGTGGAAATGGAGTGCTTTCCGCTTGTAGTCGCGCAACGCCTTGTGGTCGAGGTCGCGCAGGATGTGACGCGGGACATCGCGAACGACGAGCCGAACGATTTTCTCCTCGATTCCACCTTCGCAGTTTCCGAGAGCATCGCGAATCGCTTCGTCGAGCGAGGCTGGCGACAGACCAGCGCCAGAGAGCGGCGTTAGATCAACCCACGGACGCGTTGGAGGCAGCGAATGGAACCGGTGTGTGTTCTTAGCCAGATCGTGCTCGATGATCCCCTTTCCCTGTATCCCCAACTCCCGCTCTTCGGCCAGCTCTCCCCACGGGTTGGTGCTGGTGTAGTCGAGGGATCCGGCGTAGAAGGCGTTGGGCGCGATCGATCGATAGACGTGATAGTGCCCGAGCGCGACATAGTCCCAGTTCTCGGCGCCGAGCTCTTTTCGGGTAATTTCCATCGGAGAGCGATCGAGCTCGCGGCCGTACTTCGGCAGGACGCCTTCGATCTCTCCATGCAAGAGCAGAATGTTGTACCGGGAGGTGGGATCGGGCTCGAGCGATGGTTTTTTTCCCGGCATGTCGGGAACGGCGAGGATGGTCAGATCGCGCTCACCAATGCGAATCTGTCTCGCATCCCCGTGAACTACCGTGATTCCGAGAGGCCTGAACAGCCCGAGAATGCACCCAGTCTCCGCCGTGCGTGGCGTGTCGTGATTCCCCGCGACCATCACTACGGTGCTGTCGGGAAGCATCTCCATCAGCCGCTTGAACTGCAGGAAGGCGTGTAGTATTGCGGGGTTCGTGGGTCGCACCGTGTGAAAAACGTCGCCGGCGATCAGCACCAGATCGGGCCGGAGCTCGATGACTTTGTCGATCACCCGGCGCAGCGAGGTCGCGACATCCGCCTCACGTTGGTTGATGCCAGCCGGCGTCTGTCGCTGGTACTGTCTGAAGCCGAGGTGTATGTCTGCCAGGTGAACAAGTCTCATCGTGCCCGCATCGCTCTTATCCACTGTGTGATTTTCGTGCGCACCTCCATTGGCGCCCGCTCCGCTTCACCCTTCCGGGATGGAGGGACGGCGATCGTCGACCGCACGATGATGCTGCTCTTCGAGTCAGTAATCCAGCCGAGCCGGCGATCTATCTGAATCGTTCCCGACAGCTGACCCGTCGTTCCGTAACCCGGTCCCGCCGGAGCAGCATTCGGCGTGTTTATTCGTGACATGCTTCCACGCATTGAGATATAGGCTATATCGCCATTTTTCCCCAGCGAGTCGAGCTGGAACGTTGCGCGCACCGCGCCCACGGCGCCGGGCTCGCTGCTGAGCGGTATCTGCATTTCGCGCGTCCATTTCTCGCCTACCGAAACCGTGCTCCGTGACAGGACCGCTGGCATCTCACCAAAGATGTGGCGAAGCTCGCTGTTGGGATCACCATCGTCGACGAGCTCCATGCCTCCATCCGTCGACACCCTCAGCCACACCTTCCTAGCCTGCATCGCCCTGCGCCTGAGGTCTGCGAGCGCGGCGGGAGAGCTTGGGGTGATCGCTACCGAATCGGTGATCGTCTGCATCAGGGTCCCGTTGGAGGTCCATTGCTGGGCAATCGCGCGGGTGAATACCTCGACCGACGTGGTCATTGATCGAGTCGAATCGGTGCGCGCGCCGCGAGTCGTACCCGTCATCTCGACGGTCTGCGAGAGATGCATGCGCAGGGTATCGCCAATGTGCGGGCGGATCTGGAGCTGGACCGGTTGGCCGAGTGCGGCACGGGCGAACAAGGCAAGGGCGACAAGACCGCCTCGCATTTGGTTTTTAGAAACCGTACGGATCATTTTCCGGAGCAGACTTGATGCTCCCCGCCATGGGACGCGGTGCGGCCTGGGCGGGTATGACCCGCCGGAACTGCGAGACGAAGTAGGCCTTCACGTTCTCCGGCCGCGCGAGAAGCGTCGCGTTGCGTGCACGGATCACCTCTTCCTCTGTATAAAGCGCGGTGATCTCCTGTATCCATGGCAGGGTAATCGTGGAATCGAGCGGCCGGAGGGCGCGCAAGATCGCCGCCTCGAGGGAGACCTCGCTCGCCTGAGGATACCGCTCCGAGCCTTCGCGGCCCTGCATGACTGATGGACGCGGGAAGCGCACGAAGATCGGCTGCGTGAAATGTGGATGGCGAATCATCAACTGCCCCTTTTCCAGCGTCGCGAGCTTGGTCCGTGTCGCCGGAGTCAACACTGCGTATCCGGGAGTCGAGAGCTCGTCGGGATCCATCCTGCCGAACAGTCCTGTTCCCGAATTCCCCACCACCCGGCGATGCACCTGAGAGCGGAACTGCTGCGCGCTGAAGAGGACGAGGCCGAGGTAGCGGCCACGTTCCGCTATGTCGAGCAGCATCTTCCTGACGTAAGTGTCGGGTCCATCACCAGGCGCGTACTTGTTCAGCTCATCGACGAAAACGACGAGGTGCTTGACGCCCAGATCACGTCTCTCCAGGTGCTCGCGGAGCTTCGAGACAATGCGAGCGAAGATGAGATCCTGAGCATCTTCCTCGAGGTTGGCGACATCGACTACGTACACCGTCCGGTCGTCAAAGCTCCCGAAGGGAAGGTCGCTCACGTTCCCCGAATCGGTCACCAGTCCGGCACAGCGGGTCGAGATGTTCGACAGCCTGTTCCGAACCTTGCGGATCGTGGCGACGTGGTGGGTCCGCCAGCTGTCTCCGTCCTTTTTTTCCATTCCCTGCAGAACGTCACGAAACCACGCGTCGAGATCAGCGAACGACTGGACCGTGTGCTTCTTCTGGAGAATCGGATCCGAGAACTCCCTGTCGACGATGTTCTCCTTGATGAAGTCGATCAGCGCATCGGCTTTGGCGTCGACGTCATCCTTGTTGAGCAGGACCTCCGCGAACTGAAGCACCTCGCGTAGGCCCCAGGTCAGTGGCGTGACGTTGTCGAGGAGCGCCTCATTGTTGCGAAAGGTGTTGAGCGCGAGCCCTTTCGCCGTGTACGGCGCGAAATACTGGACGCTCTCGAACGGCCTGGGCTCGACGCCCAGCTTCACGTACAGAGCCTCGTCGGATTCTTCGACTCTACCCGGCTGATCGAGATAGCAGAGGTCCGGTCCCTTCACGTTGAAGCAGACTGCCGCGATCGAGCCCTTCTCGTCGGGGAAATGTTTGAACAGCGATGCGAGCAGCCATTCGACTGCGCTCGTCTTGGTGGCGAGGCCGGACACCCCGGTGATGTTCAGATGCGCGGCCTCGGGTCCAAGCAGAAAATCCGCGTCGAGGTAGATCACCGCATCGGTGCCGCCCGCCCGGTAGACGCCGATCGGAATTCCTGTGTTCGCGCCCTCGCGGAGATAGCCGTCCATCCGCAGCGCGACCTGGACATCGGCTTCGTCGGCGAGGAAGACCTGGCCCATCGGAACCGGCTGCAATGGCTCCTCGGGAATCTGCCTGAGCACCGCGGCCGTGTAGAGGCGGATTTCAGCGCGCTCGGTGGCTGCGAAGCCCGCCGCGGTCGGCGATCCATCGTGGCCCAACACGTCGTGCATCGGGGACTGCAAATCGGTGTAGCTGAAGCCCTCGACCACGATTCCATAGATGTGAGGGATGTGGCCGTCGACTGGCTGCGCGCCATCGACTCGCACTATGGTCCCGATGCCTACGGGCGAATCAATTGCGGTCCAGAAATGAAATTCGTGTGGAGTGTTCGGCTTTCTTTCCGTCGCAACGATGCGGCCCAGCGCTTCGCTCATGAAATCGCTCTCAGAAATTCCTCACAGTCGCGTACGCCATATGCCATCTTGTCCCACCTTCCGTCGGGAAGCGACAAAGGTGTTGTCTCTGCCATCACCCAATTCGAGATCTCGTCCGCTCTCCCGGCGGGCCGATCGGATTCGGCGGCTTCCACTCTCACCAGACCCCACATCGCATCGCGACCCTTGGCGTCGCGCAGACGGAGGTACCAGCTCAGCACCGAGCTACGCGAGCGGGGTGCAACGCGGAACACGGAGGAGCGCTCGCCCTTCTCGAGCCCGAGCACGATTCGAAGCGCGTCACCCTCGACGTACAGCGTGCGATGGCTCTTGATGACGCCCACCGCACAGGAAGATGAAGCGACCCGGGAGCTGCGGCTGATGCCGCCATCGATGAAGAGGGGCGCCTCGCTTCGCACACACCATGCTTCGGCCAGCTGGTCTTCGAGCGCTTCGCGCTCCTGATCGACAGCTCGAATCGCGCGCTCGAGTAGAACGGCTGGATGCTGGCTCGGATAGTCGCCATTCCTGTCCGCAGTCGACGTATCAACGATTTGCCACCGTGATCCATCCACACCGAAGCTAGATGCACGCGAGTCTGCCAGCTCGGGCAAATACCTGAGCGGCAGAAATATCCGGCGCTCGACCCGCGGTGGCTGGTGTCCCCATGTGATCATGCGCCGATTGACACGCACACGCACCGCTGCGGATGCGGTGCCGAAAACAATCGGTATTCCAAAGTGGTGCCCAACGACCTGGACTCTCTGCGTACCATCGAGGAACGCGCCAAATTCGGACCGGGTCTGCCGCGACGGCGCCGGAATTCTGATCGCGCGCAGCCTGCTTCCCTCGACCATCTCCGCCGATCTCAAAACCGGCGGGTCGTTCGATGCCACAGGCTCGAGCGAACCGCCTCCCTCCACCGCGCTCATTCCGGGGAGCCGCTCCATGAACGAACGAAGGGCGGCCCGGCTTGCCGCGTCCGGACCGGAATTGCTCGCGAGCATCGAGCCCTATTCCAGCCCGATGTCCCACGCCTGCTCGAGATCCCTCTTCGAGTAGGCGCGGAATGCGGTGAGAGTGTGGGTGGACTTGATTCCCGGAACCACGGTTATTTCTTCGGTCACTATGCGAGCTATCGCCTCATGCTCGGCGACCTCCACCATCGCGACGAGATCCCACTCGCCGGAGACCGAGTAGACCTGCGACACGCCATCAATTCCCGCTAGCTTGGTCGCGCATTCGGCGATTCGCTGCGGCTCGGCCTTGATCAGTACAATGGCGGTAATCATCGGTGCCTCAATGCTGCTATCTTTGGTGAGCGGCGTTGCCGCGCGGCCGCGAGGCGGCAGGACATATAACGATACCGGCGGGGCGGATGCTACGCCACGTTGCGAAATAGAGGGATGGAATGCCGGATTTGGAGGAAGTCGGAGAGCGCGCAGCTGGACAGCTGTCTCGCAGTCAGAATCTGGTCTATACCGTTCCGCATACGACCGACTCGATCGCGGAATTCCTGACTCCGGCGCTTGCTCGAATCGATCCGTCCGCAGGCGGCACCCAGGTCGTGGTCGTGACTCGCGATCCCGAGACTGCACTCACGATCTCGGAGACGGTTCTGCGCCTTTCGGGACCGGCAGGCATTGAATTGGTGCCCGTAACCAGCGCCGCTCGCGCGGGAAGAATCTTCAATAGCCGACCCGTGCTCGCTGTCGCTGGCACCGCGTCCGAGCTCGGCTCCCTGGTGCGCGCCTCCCAGCTCAAGCTGGACACCGTTCGCACCGTGGTGCTTGCCTGGGTCGATGACATCCTCGATGACGGGCCGGAGCCTGTCGCCGCATTGGAGGCGCTGCTGGGCGAGCTTGGCGAGGCGCGGCGCATCATCGTCGCGAGAAAGCTGACGCCGGCCATCGAGAACCTGGTTGAGCGCTACGCTCGGCGCGCCAGACGCGTAGGAATCGCCGAGACAGAAGTCCCGCAGCTGCCGGACAACTATGAGCTCCCGATCATCAGGCATGTCACCGTGGCGGGAAGCGCCCGAGCGAGCGCGCTACGAAGACTGCTCGACGACCTCGATCCGCCTTCGGTAGTCATAGTCGCGCGTGACCAAAGCGCCGCTGCTGACGCTGCGCGCACGATCAGAACGCTCGGATACCACGCAGATGACCCGACCATTCGGGTGACGCAAGGCGATTTCAAGGAAGCGGCGCACACCGTGATCTTTTATCAGCCACCCGTAACGCCGGCGGAGCTGCAGCGAGTCGCGAAGGCGAAGCCGGTGCAGGTCGTGGTTCTCGCACAGCCGGGCGAGCTCGCGTGGCTGAGAGAACTGGCGAGCGGACGACTCTCACCGCTCGCTCTTCACGGCCCGGATCGCCGCGCCCACGACCGCGAAGATGCCGTGCGTCAGGAGCTTCGTGTGGTACTCGCACAGGGAGTTTCTTCGCGCGAGCTCATTTCGCTGGAGCCGCTGCTCGAGGAATTCGACGCCGCCGAGCTGGCCGCCGCCGCACTTCACGTACTGGAGCGCGAGCGAGCACAGCGACGAAAAGCCGAGGCGAATCAACCGCCCGTTGCGCGTGCCAGGCCAGCGGACGGCGACCCGGCTCGCGCTTCGGGCAGTGCCGCTGGAATGACGCGGCTCTTCATGACGGTCGGCACTCGCGACGGTGTAAAGACTGGAGACTTGATGGGGATGATCGCGGGCGAAGGCGGCATACCCGGCGACCACGTCGGGAAAATCGATCTGCGTGAAAGCCATGCGTTGGTAGAAGTCGCTGAAGCCGATGCCGCGAGCGTCATCGCCCGCGTGAACGGAGCCATGGTTCGCGGGCGACGTGTCGTAGTTCGAGGCGAGCGGGATAAAGAGGACCGCGAACGCTCTGCCGGACCGAGGGGAGATCGGCCTGATCGGGGCGCGCGGGGCGACAGAGGTGGTCCTCCTCGCGGACGTCCCGGCGCTCCACGCCGCGGCGGCCCTCCAGACAGGTCGCCCCGCGGAGGTCCCCGCCGAGATCGCGACCGGTCGTGAGCGGCCCGAGCGGACCATTCCACCAGACCGGTGGATGGGTGGAAGTCATTGCTGGCGTAATGTTTAGCGGCAAAAGCGAGGAGCTGATCCGGCGGGTCCGGCGCTCGATCATCGCCCGGAAGCGAGTGCAGGTCTTCAAGTCGCACCTCGATGCCCGGTATGGGGGGATCTATTCGATCTCAAGCCATGACGGCCGTACGGTCGAGGCGATTCCAGCCGACTCGGCCGCCCAGATCGGGCAGCAGATCGATCCCACCGCTCACGTAATCGCGATCGACGAGGCGCAGTTCATGGATGAGGGAATCGTCCCGCTGGTGACATCGCTGGCTAGCCGGGGACGCCGGGTTATAGTCGCCGGCACGGACACAGACTTTCGGGGCGAACCCTTTGGCGCGATGCCGCAACTAATGGCTATTGCTGAGGTCGTTGACAAGCTGCACGCGATTTGCGTGCTATGTGGGGGTCCCGCGAGTCGTAACCAGAGACTGATTGGCGGGCGACCTGCCCCATACAACTCTCCGCAAATCATGGTCGGCGGCACGGAGTCGTACGAGGCGCGCTGCAGAATGTGTCACACGGTGCCAGCCGGCGACGCCGCCCAGGTCCCACTTCTTTAGCTCTCCGAGGAGCCGATCCGCTCCAAGCAGCAGTTTATTCGTGACAGAGTTGGCAGAACTTCCTATCTTGGCGACGCTCGCCGACTGGGAATTCCACCTCAATCCATGGCCAGATGATCCTCATCGGACTGACAGGAAATATCGCCAGCGGAAAATCCCAGGTCGCGAAGATGCTGGCCGATCGCGGCGCCACCATCATCGATGCCGACGAGCTCGCGCGCGAAGCCGTGCGCCCTGAGACCCAGGCCCTCAGGGACATCGTCAAGCGCTGGGGCAAGGATGTCATCAAGCAGGATGGAAGCCTCGACCGGGAAGCGCTTCGCCGGATCGTCTTCGCCGATCAGAACGAGCTCGACGCGCTGAACAGAATCGTTCATCCCGGCGTCACCAGAATGCGCGATCGCGAGGTCGCGCTGGCCAAGGAGCGCGGTGATCCGATCGTCGTCTGCGTCATTCCGCTGCTGTTCGAGAGGAACCTGGTCGATGAGTTCGACGCGATCGTGCTGGTAGATGCACCACGGCCCGTCCGGCTCGAGCGCCTCGTAACCACTCGCGGCCTGGAAGAGACCGAAGCGATGAACATGATCGCCGCGCAGATGCCCGCCGAGCTCAAGCGCGCACGCGCGGACTACTTCATCGATAACAGCGGGTCACTTGATGAACTCGAGCGCGATGTCGATGCGCTATGGAGCTCCCTTCAGCGAAATGCGGTCGACAAAGTGAGCAGTGTCCGCGCAATGGGGACCGATGTCCGACCGATGGAGAGTCAGGTCAGCGTTTCTTGACTCTCTTTTGCGGGGCGAATAGACTTCGCGCCCTGCGGTCCTCGCACGCATTACTACAGCGGAGCACAAGTGTCCAACATTCCGAACGATCTTCGGTACACGGAAGAGCACGAGTACGTCCGCGCCGGAAAGGATGGCGCCGCGGAGGTGGGAATCACCGACTACGCACAGGGTGAGCTCGGCGACATTGTGTACATCGAGCTTCCGAAAGTGGGAGCGAAGTTCGGCAAGCACGATGTGTTCGGAACAATCGAAGCGGTAAAGGCGGTTTCGGAGCTGTTTGCTCCGATCGCCGGCGAGATCGTCGCCATCAATGACCGCCTCGACAAGGAGCCGGCGCTCGTCAACAGCGATCCTTACGGCGCCGGCTGGATGATCAAGGTGAAGCCGAGCAACCCGTCAGAGTTCGACGCGCTCATCGGGTCCGACGCCTACAAGACGCACATCGGCCAGTAAACTACAACTGAAGACTACCTGCGGCGGGCTATCGGCGGGCCGGCTGGTGGCTGCGGGCTACGGGCTCCCTCTAGATGCGTTCGAGACTAGCCCGTAGCCAATGTTTAGCCCGTAGCCAATGGCTGGTCCGCACATAGCCCTAGGCAGGTAGTCTTCCGTTGCAGTTGCTTCTCTACCAGGGTATCTGCGGCGACCGGTAATAGTTGACGCCGAGGTAGTTCCACCGAGGCGCGTGCATCGCGACTCGGACGCGAAAGTTTTCCCAATCCCTCAGCCGCTGCGGAGTCCAGCCAACTTCCGCCACGGCTGGAAGTCGTGGCATTGCCATGTATTCAACGGCCGAGATATTCCTGACAGTCTCGCTCCAGAGCGGAGCCTCTACCCCCACGATGCTCGCCTCGTTCACGCCGGTCATATAGAGGGCCGGATCCCAGTCGTATGCATCGCGCACCTCGACGAACGCTGCCCAGTGGAGACCGAGCTCCGTGACCGGTGTGTACTTCATGTCGAGATACACCTTTTTGGCGGGCGACATGATCAGCTTGGACCCGTATTGCAGCGCTGCGGTCACCGAATCGCTCTTCCATTGCTGTGCCACCGTGCCCGGATCGAGTTTCGCCTTCGTGATCTCCTCCCAGCCGACCATTTTCTTGCCGTGACGGTTGACGATCGTCTGCACCCGTTCGATGAAGCGAACGTATTGCTCGTGCGTCAAGGCCTCTACCTCATCCCCTCCGATGTGGAAATACGGGCCCGGGGTTATCGCGCTGATTTCGCGAACGATGTCTTCCACTAGCGCGTAGGTTGCTTCCTTGTCGACGCAGAGCGCGCTCCAGCCGACATCGGTTTCGGTGTACAGCTGCGTTGGGCGGACACTGCAGCCCACTTCGGGATAGGCGACGATCGCGGCATTCGTGTGCGCCGGCATGTCGATTTCCGGTACGACGGTGATGTAGCGCTCCTGGGCGTACCGCACGATCGTCTGATAATCCTGCTGCGTATAGAAGCCGCCCGGCCCACCGCCGACTTGGGTACTACCGCCAATGCTAGCGAGCTTGGGGCGCGAGTTGATGACGATGCGCCATCCCTGATCATCCGACAGGTGAAGGTGCAGCACATTCATCTTGTAGAGCGCGAGGAGATCGATGTACTGCTCTACCTCCCGCACGGTGAAGAAATGGCGAGCGACGTCGAGCATGGCACCGCGCCAGGGAAAGCGCGGCTGGTCAACGATCGCGACCGCGGGAATCGTCCACTCCGCGCGTCCGGCCCCCATTTGCGACTCGACATCGGCTGGAAGGAGCTGCCTCAACGTCTGGACACCCCGGAATAGTCCGGCCGGCCGGTTGGCGACCAGCGTCACGGAATTCGCCGCTGCTGTCAGCTCGTATCCTTCTTCACCTAGCGAGGTGCGATCGGCAGCGAGGCGCAATTGAATTTTGTTCGCGGCCGTATCAGATGCTGTGACCGCGAGTGGAAATCCGGTTGAAGGCCGAAGCAGTGTTCCGAGCCCCTGCGCAATCGCAGTCGCCTCCGGGCTCGTGCCGTCCACGACGATAGCGGTCGCTCGAGTGAGCTCGAAGGCCGCGCCGGGTCTGATCACGAGTGACGCCGGTGCCGGAATCAGCTGAAGTCCGCTGACGACGGGCCGAGCTGCGGTCGTCGGAGGCGGTGCGGTCGTGCAGGCTGCGAGCAAGAGCGTTGCAAAGAGGAATACCGCGCGCGACATGTCGCCTCCGTTCGGGTAGGGCTAATTCTGCAGCCGCCAACGATTCACAATTTTATCCTTACCTTGCGTTGCCAGCCACCTTAGGTCGGGACTCAACGAGACCGTGAACCTGCTGCCCTCGCGAACAGCGCCGCCGGAACGCCGATAAGAAATGCGTGCACCACTATACTGCACACGACCCAGGACAATAGAAACGCGGGGCGCTCGGTCGCCGATAGCGGAATCACTACCGGCGATACTCTGAAAGATCCTTGCTGGAGTTACGCCGCGTGGATACCAGAAAACGATCGCGTAGAGGATATCGAGCGTCCCAACTACCATCGCGCCGAGCGCGATCATCGGAGTCGATTTGCTCTGATTCTGCCCGGCCAGATCGTTTCGGCCATCTCAGCTCGTTCCGGCTTCCGCCTCTGCGTACGAATCAGTCGGCAGGCACGAGCAAATGAGGTTCCTGTCCCCATACGCGCTCTCGACTCGCGCTACCGCGGGCCAGAACTTGAAGTCCAGCGTCCACGGTGCCGGAAACGCGGCCCGCTCTCTCGTGTAAGGATGCGTCCACGCTGAAGCGGTCACCCGGCTCATCGGATGCGGTGAGTTCTTGAGCACGTTGTCCTGCCTGTCCGCTCCGCCCGACTCGATTTCCCTGATCTCCTCGCGGATCGAGATCATCGCGTCACAGAAGCGATCGAGCTCGTCTTTTGGCTCGCTCTCTGTCGGCTCGATCATCAACGTACCCGGAACGGGAAACGAGACGGTGGGCGCGTGGAAGCCATAGTCCATCAGCCGCTTCGCAATGTCTTCGACATCGACACCGCTCGCCTGCTTAACCACCCTCGTGTCGACGATGCACTCGTGCGCGACCGTTCCATGCGCGCCCTTGTACAGCACGGGAAAATGCGGCTCCAGCCGCTTCGCGATGTAATTGGCGTTGAGGATCGCAATTTTGGTCGCGTACTCAAGCCCCTCTCCGCCCATCAACCGGATGTAGGCGTGCGAGATCGGCAGAATGCTGGCACTTCCCCACGGAGCCGCCGAGACGGCGCCGACTTCATGCCGACCGTGCAGCTTCACCACCGGATGGCCGGGCAGGAATGACACGAGATGCTTGGCGACTCCGATTGGCCCCATTCCCGGTCCCCCACCGCCATGAGGGATGCAGAACGTCTTGTGAAGATTGAGGTGGCACACGTCGGCCCCGATGTCAGCCGGCCGGCACAAGCCGACCATCGCATTCATGTTCGCGCCATCCATATAGACCTGGCCGCCGTACTTGTGGACCACATCGCAGATCTCGACGATCGATTCCTCGAACACTCCGTGAGTCGACGGATAAGTGATCATCAGCGCGGCGAGGTTCAGCGCGTGCTCCTGCGCCTTCAATCTCAGATCGGCGACGTCGATGTTGCCGCGCTCGTCGGTCTTCACGACCACCACCTTCATTCCCGCCATCACGGCGCTGGCCGGGTTGGTCCCGTGCGCGGATTGCGGAATCAGGCAGACCTTTCGATGGCCGTCACCGCGCGACCGATGGTACGCGTCGATAGCCAGCAGTCCCGCGTATTCCCCCTGCGACCCGGCATTGGGCTGCAGTGACACCGCGGTGAATCCGGTAATTTCCGCCAGCGCGCTCTCGAGCTCGTCGAACAGCAGTTGGTAGCCCACCGTCTGCTCGAGAGGCGCGAAGGGATGGATCTTGGCGAATCCTGGCCAAGTGATCGGCATCATCTCCGCGGTTGCGTTCAGCTTCATGGTGCACGAGCCGAGCGGAATCATGGAATGAACGAGCGACAGGTCGCGCGACTGAAGCTTGTTCATGTAGCGGAGCATCTCGGTCTCCGCGTGGTGCTTGTTGAATACCGGATGCGTGAGAAAAGGAGTGGTCCGGTTGAAGCGCTCGTCGTATCGGGCGTCCGCTACGCCCAGCAGATCGTCCAGACCGAACTCGGGCGCCTTTCCGCCGTTGAACGACGCCAGAAGATTGGCGATGTCGTCGTTGGAAACCGTCTCGTCTAGCGCGATGACGACGCTTCTGTCCTCCATCGCGCGGAGATTGATGCGGCGTCGGCGCGCCTCTTCCACGATGGTCTGCGCGTTCCGCTTCCCGAGCTCGACGCGGATAGTGTCGAAGTAGTCATCGTGTACTATCGTGTAACCAAGCCGGCGCAACCCGTCGGCAAGCGCCGTCGCGAAGCCATGTATCCTGCGCGCAATGCGGCTCAATCCCTGAGGGCCGTGATAGACCGCGTACATGCTGGCCACCACCGCGAGCAGCACTTGGGCCGTGCATACGTTGCTGGTCGCCTTCTCGCGGCGAATGTGCTGCTCTCTGGTCTGGAGGGCCATCCTGAGAGCCGGCTTTCCGTCGGCATCCCGCGACACGCCGATGATACGACCCGGAAGGTGTCGCTTGAACTCGTCCCTCGTCGCGAAGTACGCCGCGTGCGGCCCGCCGTACCCGAGCGGCACGCCGAAGCGCTGGCTGTTGCCGACGACGATGTCCGCTCCCCACTCTCCGGGCGGAGTGAGCAGCACGAGACTCAGCAGGTCTGCCGCGACGGTAGCCAGCGCGTCGACCGCGTGCAGCTGTTCCACCGTGTTGGTGTAGTCGATCAAAGCGCCATCGGTGGCCGGGTACTGCACCAGAGCCCCGAACACATCTGGGCCAATCCGGAAATCCGCGTGGCTCGACACGCGTACCTCGATGCCCCGGACGCTGGCCCGTGTCTTTACCACATCGATCGTTTGCGGATGGCATTCCGAAGCGACCAGAAAGACTTCTTTCTCCGGGTTGCCCTTGAGCGCGTAGCTCATCGTCATCGCTTCGGCCGCGGCGGTTGCCTCGTCAAGCAGCGAGGCGTTGGCGATCTCGACGCCAGTGAGGTCGATCACGGCCGTCTGGAAGTTGAGCAGGGCTTCGAGCCGGCCCTGGGCAATCTCCGCCTGATACGGGGTGTAGGCAGTGTACCAGCCGGGATTTTCGAGGATGTTGCGTTGAATCACCGGAGGCGTGACACAGTCGGAATAGCCCATTCCGACGAAAGAGCGGAATACCTGATTCTTCGACGCCAGTGTGCGGAAGTACGTCAGCACTTCCAGCTCCGTCATCCCTTTGGGCAGATCGAGTCCGCGGCGGAAGCGGATTTTGGCAGGAATCGTCGCTTCTACAAGCTCATCGAGCGTTTGGAACCCGACTGTCCTGAGCATTTCCGCAACGTCGCGATCGTCGGGTCCAATGTGCCGGGGAACGAAAGATTCAGCGGGAGGAATCGCCTCCTCGACGTGCTTGATTGTGGTGCTCATAGGAGTGACAATTTAACACTCTATGCACCCCCGGCGAAGTTACAGTCGCTGGCGCCTGCTGCTCGCAGCGCCGCGCTCCGGCGCCGAAAACATGGCGCGGGATAGTGCGCTTCAGGCGCGCGCAGCAAGAACGGGAGAGACTGTGTTCAGCGTTTATTCATGGACGCACCCGACACTTTCGTTTGGCCGACATCAGCCTGCCACCGGGATGTACGACATCGCAAAGATTCGCTCAGCGAACGTCCACGTCATCCGACGCCCAACCGGCGGTCGCGCGATTCTGCATGACCATGAAGTGACCTACAGTGTCACGGCGCCCGTGATTGATGCAGCACCGCTTCGTGAGACTTACGCCCGCATCAATCGAATCCTCCTCGACGGACTCGGCCGCCTCGGCGTCGATGTCGAGCTGGCGGCTCCGTCCGAGCGGGCGCCCGTGCCGAGCACGCGCCCCTGCTTCGAGACCCCGGGCGCGGGGGAGCTCGTCGCGCGAGGAAGCAAGCTCGTCGGCAGCGCGCAGTGGCGGGACGAGGGAGCCCTGTTGCAACACGGCTCCATCCTCGTCGATGATGATCAGTCTGCGCTGTCGTCACTTGCGGCTCCGGGAACTGCTCCGGCGGGCGACTCGATCCCGCGGCCCGCGACGCTTCACGCCCTGCTCGGCCGGTGTCCGGACATCGCAGAGGTCGCACACGCAATGTTTGACGCAGTTCGATCACGAGAGGACCAAGAGGCGAGAGAGATGGCCGAAGAAGAGATTCGGGAGGAGACTATGAGCCGTATTCCACATTTTCTGGACGAGGGATGGACATGGCGGCGATGAATAGGGCGCTGATCCTTTGCACGATCGTGCTCTGCGCCTGCGTCGGTAGCGAATCGCACTCCGCCAAGAGCAACGGTGGCACGCTTGTCATTTCCACCGGCGGCGATCCTGACATACTCATTCCCCCGCTTCTCGCCAGCGTTCAGGCCGCGCAAATGGTCGACCTCGTGTACGACCGCTTGGCGAATATCGGTGATTCGCTCAACATCGTGAACGACGCTGGATTCACTCCTCGCCTGGCAGATCGCTGGACGTGGGGACAGGATTCGCTCAGCATCGCCTTTCACATCGATCCACGGGCGAAATGGCACGACGGCAAACCCGTTCGTTCGGGCGACGTGCGCTTCACTTTTCAGAGCAACACCGATTCCACCCTGGGGTCCGGCATCCAGGCGCTCGTATCGAACATTGATTCCGTGACGACGCCTGATTCAGCGACTGCTGTCTTCTGGTTCCACGCGCGCACGCCCCAACAATTCTATGACGCCACTTACCAGATGCCGATCATGCCCGAGCACATCTGGCAAGGAATCCCACCCTCGAGTTGGCGAGGTTCAGAAGCCGCGAAGCATCCAATAGGCTCCGGACAATACCGGTTCGTGCGCTGGATCCCGCGCGCAGCGGTCGAGCTCGTTGCCGACACGGCGAACTATCGCGGCGCGCCCAGACTCAGCCGGATTATCTGGAGCATTGCCCCTGACTTCACTACGGCGGTTACGAGATTTCTTTCCGGCGAGACCGATTTTTTCGAACAGCTGCGCCCCGAGAACTTGGCCGAGGTCGCCAAGCATCCAGAGCTGCGAACGAAACAGTATCGGGGTCTGGGATATACTTTCATGCAATTCAATCTGAGAGATCCCGTCAATCACTCCCGTCCGCATCCGATATTCGGAAACCGGGAGCTGCGGCGTGCGCTGACGATGGCGACGGATCGCGCGATGGTCGTGCGGAGCGTCTACGACTCTCTCGCCCGGCCTGCGCTCGGGCCAACCGTGCGGGCGTATCCGACTACCGATCCCAACCTACCGCAGATTCCGTTCGATCTGCCCCGCGCTCGTCAGATTCTCGACTCGCTGGGATGGCGCGATGCGAACGGCGATGGAGTGCGTGAGCGCAATGGGCGCCTGTTGCAATTCTCCCTCGCGGTGCCGGGCACGAGTAAGTCTCGCGTCCGACTGGCCGTGCTGATTCAGGAGCAGCTGCGGCAGGCAGGCGTGAAAGTCGACGTCGAGCAACTGGACTTTCCCGTGTTGATCGAGCGTGAGAGAAAACGCGCCTTCGACGCCGCCATCGGCCAATGGAGCACACAACCCAGCCCCGGAAGCGTTCGCGGCTCGTGGGGGACGGTCGGCTCGCGCTCGACAAGCGGCACCAACTACAGCTCCTATGAAAGCCCAGTTTTCGACGCCAACGTCGACAGTGCTCTGGCGGCTTTCGATCAATCCGCTCGGAGAGCGTACTTCACCAAAGCTTACGAGACAATCATCCAGGATGCGCCGGCGATCTGGCTGGGCGAGCCCATACCGACGGTCGGATATCATTCGCGGCTTCAGCTGGCGCCGTTGAGATCGGACGCGTGGTGGTCACACATCCCGGATTGGTGGATTCCGGCTGACAAGCGCATCCCGCGCGACAATGCCCCGGCCGGTATTTCGACTGCGCCGTCGGAATCGGCCGGCAAGAAAACCCCGTAGCGGGTGCTCCGCTATATAGCGGGAAGACTCGTCCAGGCCGTGGTGATCGTCGCGATAGTCGCGACGGTGACCTTTGCGTTGATCCACCTCGCGCCGGGCGACCCCTTCAGCGCCGTGATGGACAACCCCAACGTCAATGAGCGGGTGCGCGCGACACTTCGCGCTCAATACGGCCTCGATCGGCCGCTGCCGGAGCAATTCGTCCGGTACGTTGGTCAGCTCGCGCGGGGTGAGCTTGGGTGGTCGTTCTCACACGACCGCCCCGTCAGAGAGGTTCTAGCCAGCGCGCTGCCGAACACGCTTCTTCTCATGGCTATCGCGCTCGTGGGCAGCTTCGCCCTCGGCATTCTCGTCGCGCTCATCCAGGTCGCCCGCCGCGGTTCCGCTACCGACCAGGCGCTAAGCGCAGTCTCGCTTTTCTTCTTCTCCATGCCCGACTTCTGGCTGGCGATTCTGGCGCTGCTGGCGTTCACCTACTGGCTCCCCCTTTTCCCTGTAGGTGGCGTTGTCGATCCGGTGATGCATGACTACATGGGACTCGGGGCGCGAATCGTTGACCGCCTTCGACATCTGACCCTCCCCGCGCTCACCCTCACTTTGCTCGCCTCGCCCGGCGTCGCCCGCTATCAGCGCGCCGCGCTGCTCGACGTACTGCCGGCCGATTACATTCGGACCGCGCGTCTGAAAGGACTGACCGAGCGCGAGATACTCAGGCGCCATGCGCTGCGCAACGCACTGCTTCCGATCATCAGTCTTCTGGGGCTCTCATTCCCGGCGCTCCTCACCGGAGCGTTCTTCATCGAGAAAATCTTCGCGTGGCCGGGGATGGGGCTGGCCGTCCTCAACGCCATCGGCACGCGCGATTATCCGCTCGTCGTCGGAGGCGTGATCCTGGGCAGCATCATGGTAACAGTGGGAAGTCTTCTTGCCGATTTACTGTATGCCTGGGCAGACCCGAGACTTCGAGCTCATTAGTCCGACGCGCCCGCGCGAATCTCCTTTCGCGCTCGCAGTGCGTCACCTCCTGCGCGGGAGATCCTCGCGCATTGCCCTCGTGGTGCTGGGGATCATCGTGCTCATCGGCCTGCTTGCTCCTTTCGTCGCCCCTTACGATCCTTCGGCGCAGCCGGACATCGTCGCCCTCAAGGATCTGCCGCCGTCGCTTGCGCATCCATTTGGCACCGATCCCTACAGCCGGGATGTGCTGAGCCGTGTTGTCTACGGCGCGCGTCTGTCGCTGCTCATCGGCGTTCTGGCCACGATAGTTAGCCTCACTCTCGGCGTCGCGTACGGCGCGATCGCCGGATACGCCGGCGGACTGATGGATGCCGTGATGATGCGATTACTCGATGCGCTCCTCTCGATTCCTCGTCTTCTCCTTTTGATCGGAGTGCTGGTCGCCTGGCCGCGGCTCTCGATTGGGGCGCTCGTCCTGTTCCTCGGCTTTACAGGTTGGTTTGGGCTTAGCCGCATAGTCAGAGGTCAGGTTCTTGCGTTGAAGCACGCGGAATTCGTCATGGCAGCGCGCGCGCTTGGCGCCAGCCGGCGACGCATTCTCCTGAGGCACCTGCTTCCGAATCTCGTCTCTCCGATCGTCGTTGCGGCAACACTTGGAGTCGCCCACGTTATCGTCCTCGAAGCCGGACTCTCGTACCTGGGCATCGGCGTTCCGCAACCGCAGGCGAGCTGGGGAAACATCATTTATGACGGTGCCGACCAGGTCGCAACGCTGTGGTGGATGTCACTCTTTCCGGGTTTGCTCATGGTGCTCACGGTGATGACGCTCAATATCCTCGGCGAAGCCCTGCGCGACGCCTACGAGCGACGGTCGTGACACTATGACCGCACCGCTCCTGTCGATCCACGACCTGCGCACCTGGTTTTACACGGAAAGTGGCGTCGCCCGCTCGGTCGATGGAGTCTCATTCGACATCGGCGCCGGCGAGACCGTCGGAATCGTCGGAGAGTCGGGCTGTGGCAAGTCGGTAACGGCGCTCTCTATCCTGCGCCTCATCCAGCCTCCCGGTCGAATCGAATCCGGGAGTCGCATTGAGTTCGAGGGAAAGGACATCGTCACGCTGGGCGATGAAGCGATACGCGACATCCGTGGGAATCGAATCTCAATGATCTTCCAGGAGCCGATGTCGGCGCTCAATCCGGTGTTCACGGTTGGCGACCAGGTTGCGGAAGTTGCGCGAGTGCACGCGGGCATGAGCAGGAAAGACGCGTGGCAGCGCGCGGTCGAGATGTTGGCGCTCACCGGCATTCCCGACGCGGAGACGCGCGGCAAACAGTACCCACACCAGCTGTCGGGTGGAATGCGGCAGCGCGTGTTGATCGCAATGGCGCTGATGATGAAGCCCGCCCTCGTCATCGCCGACGAGCCCACGACGGCGCTCGACGTCACCATCCAGGCGCAGATTCTCGATCTGCTCCTCGACCTGCAGAAGCGAATTGGCACTTCGATCCTGATGATCACCCACGACTTGGGTGTGATTGCCGAGACGACTTCGCGGGTAATCGTCATGTACACAGGAGAAGTCGTGGAGCAGGCTGACGTCGACGAGCTGTTCGCCAGGCCGCACCACCCCTATACCGAAGGTCTCATGCACTCGATGCCGCACATCGGCCACGACCAGGAGCGGCTCAACGTGATTCCGGGAACGGTGCCATCGCCGACGGATTGGCCTCAGGGCTGCCGCTTCCGCGACCGCTGTCCTTATTCCTGGGAGCTGTGCGAGCAGCAGCATCCGCCGCTCTATCCGGTCGGTGGAGCGCACGTGTCGCGCTGTCATCTGGCGATCGAGCCCGAGAGGCGGAATCACCCACATCCTCCACTCGTCGTTCAGGAAGGAGTCGCGGCCGCATGAACGGTACCCAGCCCCTCCTTTCGGTGCGCAACCTCCGCAAGGAGTTTCCAATCAGAAAGGGTCTTTTTGCGCGGCAGGTCGGTGCGGTAAAAGCTGTCAACGATGTCTCGTTCGATGTCGCGCGCGGTGAGACACTGGGTGTCGTTGGCGAGTCCGGCTGCGGAAAGACGACTACCGGTCGCACTATTCTCCGACTTATCGAGCCGACATCGGGCGAGGTGAAATTCGAAGGCCGGGACGTCAGGTCGATGGGTACTTCCGAGCTGCGCGCCCTCCGACGCGAAATGCAGATCATCTTCCAGGACCCCGTGTCGTCGCTCAACCCGCGCATGACCGTCGGAGCGATCATTCGCGAAGGGCTCACGATCCACAAGCTGGCCGAAGGTGCTGCTGCCGACACACGGGTGAGACAGCTGCTCCAGGAAGTCGGGCTGCGTGCCGAGTACGCGAACCGGTATCCACACGAGTTCTCGGGTGGGCAACGGCAGCGAATCGGCATCGCGCGTGCCCTCTCGGTCGAGCCCAAGTTCATCGTGTGCGACGAGCCCGTGTCGGCACTCGACGTCTCCGTCCAAGCGCAGGTGATAAACCTGCTCGGCGATCTGCAGCGCGAGCACAATCTCACCTACATGTTCATCGCGCACGACCTCTCGGTTGTCGAGCACATCGCCGATCGGGTGGCCGTCATGTACCTCGGGAAGGTCGTTGAGCTGGCGACGGCGGAAGACCTCTATCGCGAGCCCCTCATGCCGTACACCCAGGCGCTGCTCTCGGCGGTGCCCGTCGCGGACCCGCACGCGCGCAAGGATCGAATCATTCTGCAAGGTGACGTGCCGTCGCCGGCCAACCCGCCTTCGGGGTGCGTGTTTCATCCGCGCTGCCATCATCCCGCGAAAGACGTGGCGTGCGCGAAGATCGTTCCCCCACTCGAGGAAAAGGCGGCCGGACATTTTGCCGCGTGCATCAAGCAGCCGCCCACGATGATCACGTGGGAGGAACAGCAGCAGGCTGGTGGCTTACATCCCCCCGAGCGGTATCTTCCGCTCGCGGCAGTACATGCGTAGCGACCCTCACTCTTCCGACCATGGCCAGAGACTCGAGAGACGTCCTCAAGCAAGCTGAGAAAGGAACGGTCACGACGGACGTACCCCCGCCGGGATTTCACCGCGGGCTGAGCGACCGCACGTTCTTCGGTCATCCAGTAGGACTCTCCACACTCTTCTTCACGGAGATGTGGGAGCGGTTCTCCTACTACGGCATCCGCCCGCTCCTCGTGCTGTTCATGACGGCCGCACTGGCGCAGGGAGGGTTCGGGTTCGAGCGGCAGACGGCATCTTCGATCGTAGGGATTTACGCCGCGTGCGTGTACCTGGCATCGCTGCCGGGCGGATGGATCGCCGACAGGCTCCTCGGGTTGAGACGTGCGATCTGGTACGGCGGGATCCTGATCGCGCTCGGACACTTGTCGATCGCGCTGTCCATCGTCTTCGCGCACTCCGCGTTCTTCATCGGTCTGGTCCTGATCGTGATGGGGACGGGATTGCTCAAGCCGAACATTTCGGCGATCGTCGGCGAGCTCTATCCCGAAGGTGGATCACGCCGGGATGCCGGCTTCTCCATTTTTTACATGGGAATCAACATCGGTGCGCTCGTCGCCCCACTCGTCACGGGTTATCTGGGAGAGCGAGTTGGCTGGCACCTCGGCTTCGGCGCGGCGGGAGTGGGCATGGTGATCGGACTCATCACCTACCGCCTCCGTGCGGGCAAGACCCTCGGAAATATCGGGGTGGAGGCGGCGGCGGCCGATCCGGCCGAGCACCGGAGGGTCAAGCTGTCTATCGCGATCGGCGTCGGCGTGATTGTTTTGCTGATCGCGCTGACGATGGGCGGCATGATTCGAATCAATCCCGTTTCGCTGGCGCAGAAGATGACCTTTGTCATCGTCGGGTCCGCGCTGGTGTATTTCATCTATTTGTTCATCGGCGGTCGGCTGACCGGCGAAGAAAAGAAGCGCGTCGTCATCATCATCCTGCTCTTCATTTTCGCGGCGATCTTCTGGTCGGCGTTCGAGCAGGCTCCGACCTCCTTGAATCTTTTTGCCCGCGATTACACCGATCGGGTGGTGTTCGGCTGGGAAATGCCCACGCTCTGGCTGCAGGCGGCCAACTCGGTATTCGTGATTCTACTGGCGCCGGTCTTCGCTGTCGTGTGGATCGCGTTGGGGAAGCGAGGCAAGGACCCGTCGAGCGTGGCGAAATTTGCCTGGGGACTGTTCTTCGCCGGATTGGGGTTCGTGGTGATGCTCGTCGCCGCGAATATCGTGATCAACGGGGGCGGCAACGTTCGCGTCTCACCATGGTGGCTCGTCTTCAGTTATTTCCTGCAGACGATCGGCGAGCTGTCTCTGAGTCCGGTTGGGCTCAGCTCGATGACAAAGCTCGCGCCCTACAAGTTCAAGGGTCAAATGATGGGGGTGTGGTTCATGGCCGCGGCGCTGGGCAACCTGATCGCCGGTCTGGTCGGTGGTAAAGTCGATCCGGAGAAGCTCGAGCAGATGCCGATTCTCTTCCGGCAGACGTCGATGTTCCTGTTTCTGGCGGCGGTGGTTTGCGGGCTGCTCGTGTTCCCTGTCGGGAAGATGATGAAAGGAGTGCGCGCGGGAGACCGGTGACAGGCGCTCGCTGATCTACTCGCCACCTATCGTGCCAAGGCGACGTGTGCACGTCGCTTAGCGTCGGACGTCTTCTCTCTAACGACCATTCTGGAAGCGAGGAGGACGTATGTTGAAATCGTTCGTTCCCACCGTGCTATCGGCTTGCGTGATCGCGAGCGCTGGCGTCGCTCAGACACCACCAGCTGGACCATCCGCGCGCGAGCCTGAGGTTACTGCGACCGGGCGGGGAGAGACTCATCTGCCGCCTACCTTTGCCGTCGTGATGATCGCAGTGTCCACCCGCGCGGGGAGTGCTACCGAAGCTGCATCACAGAACGCTGCAAAAGTCGCGTCGACACTGAGCTCCTTACGAGCAGCAGGGGTGGCCTCAGAAGACGTCTCGAACGAAGGGTACAACGTCGAGCAGGCGTACAATGAGAAAAGTCAACGCGCTGGCTTTACGGCCCGTAATTCAATCAGGGTGCGAGTCCCCAGCGTCGATCAGGTCGGCAGAATCATTGATGCGGCGCTCGCAGGAGGCGCAACTGATATTTCGTCGGTTCAATTCGGCGCGGCGACTATCGGAGACGCGAGACGCAGCGCGATGACCGAAGCCGTCCGCCAAGCCCGAGCCGATGCCGAGATTATCGCGAGCGCCGCAGGTGGTAGACTCGGCCGGCTCATCTCGCTCTCGGCCGAGAGCGGCATGCCGCCGGGCTACGGTCCATTCATATTGGAAGCAAGAGTGACGTCAGCCGGGGGTTCCGTTCCAACGGTTCTTTCGCCGAGAGATTTACTGGTGAGTGCCCAGGCGTCAGGCCGGTGGGAGTTCGTCCCCGGTCAATCTCGCTAGGGCCGCCAGCCTACGGCCAGCTGAAGACGCTCGCCGGGACTGAACGCTCGCGACTGTTGTAGATGTCCCGCGGCTCGACACGAAACGATCGAGTGAAGTCGCCGGCAGTGAGGCGCACTTCCAGGTTGTGTTTCGCCTCACCCCTGACTGGAAAGGCGAAGTCCACCCGCACCGTGCGCCGCGATTGTGGAGGCGACGCCGCGAGAATGCTGAAACCCGTGGAAGCGTAAACCGGCGTGTTCACACCGAACGGGGAATCGCCCGCCCAGATTTTTCCTGCTTCCGCGAAACCAGCTACCGCAATCGTCGCGAACTGCTTGTACCGCCCCACGAGATAGCGGTCCTCTGCGCGCGCCACCAGTCGTCGCGCGCCTCCCACGTCTGCCGTTCTGAATCCGCGCAAACCGCCGTCGCGATCGGCGAAGGTGAGCTGAAACGGAATCCTTTGCTTCCAGCCTGCGCTATAGGTGAGATCCGACATCAAGGTCTGTCTGTTGAACGGCTTTAAGTAAACCGCCCCCCGCCCGTGAGCAAGGAGACCGTCCCATTGGCCGTCCTCGTCGCGACGGCCTTCGCCGGCAACGTTGATGGCGGTATACGAGATAGGCGTCGCCATTCCGGCATAAAGGTCCGTTGATCCGAACCAGTCGCGCTCCTTGCCTCGGAGTATTCTCGCCCCTTTTCCGATCAGCGTCGCTACTTGTACACCGGTCCTCAGATCCTGGATTCCCTCCAGCGCGTCGAATCCGCTGACTCTAACGAACCGGACGTTGCGGAGGCCCCAGAGAGCATTGAGCCGGGCAGTCTGATGGTTCGTATACCTGTTTATCAACGCTTGGCTGGTGTCCGGCAGAAGAGTACTGTCGGTGACGACGACTGGCCGGGTGGCCGGCCGCTCGTCTTCGAACGAGATCGATCCGCCCACTAGCGCGAGACCCCCGAGCGGAGGCCCGATCCGCGCCACACCGCCGATGTCGCTGTATGAGCGTTTGATGTACAGCGCCGCCACATCCGCGTTTGGTCTCCGGAAATAGAAGTAGGCATTCGTGTTGCCGGCCGTGGTCCGCCACGAAAGACGCTGGAGGTCGGTGAGGAACGGGTGGCTCAACTCCGTCTGCCAATCGCTCCCCAACTCGCGTCGTCCTCCCTCAGCACGAAACTGGTATGGTCTTCCGAGGAACTGGTAGTCGATGACCTTCCCCGCGTAGACATCGCGGAACGGGCTCCCTGCTTTCCACTGTCCCTCGGCGTGAATCCCGCTGCCAACGAGGTTGTCTTCGCCGAGCGTCAGTGCGTGGAAATGCGGAGACTTTGCTTTGATCCCGACGCCAAAGATGAGCGAGACCTCGTCTACCGTGGTCACGTTGAGAATGATCCCGCCGGCGCCGTCGGCAAAGGCGAGCACTGTCGCGTCGGCTATGAATGGCTGCGCGCGCAGAATGCGCTCTGATTCCGCCCTCCGCACTTCGGTGCAGCGGTCGCCGAGTTGGAGCGCCAGGTAGCGGCGGATCACGGCTTCCTTCGTGGTCACGTGCTGCCTGGCGGCGAATCTTCCCGCTCGGCGCCACATCGTGTTACCGGTGATGCGGAAGGGTGGATTCGCATCGATGTCGATGCGGGTGATGCGCTCCCCCTTGCAGGTGACGGGCACGCCGCTCAGACTTTGGGACTCTACCATAGTCGCCGACGCGGCGGCGAACAGCAATGCCAACGTACCCTGTCGAAGAGAGATCACTCGTGTCGTCCGCGCGCAAGCCGGTTCCAGCCTGCACAGTTGCTGTTACCGCTAGCATCCGCCCCGATGGAGATACTAGTCGTGTTCGCCTGACTGCCGCTTACGTGACGGCCCTCGAAAGTGCAGGGCTCATACCACTCATCGTTCCGCCGCTCTCGAAAGATCGCGCCGCAGCAGCGGTCCTCGATTCCGTTTCGGGCCTCGTTCTCACCGGCGGTGAGGACGTCGATCCCGCGCGCTACGGGGAAAAGCGCCACGAAAAAGTACGCTCTGTCAACCCGGCGCGCGATGCGACGGAGGCCGCCCTCGTCGTGGAAGCAAGGGTGAGGGGAATTCCCGTCCTGGCGATCTGCCGCGGCATCCAGATCCTGAACGTGGCACTCGGCGGAACGCTGGTCCAGGATATCTCTTCTCAATGCGAGACGGACATCGCGCACGACGAAGATGGTCCTCGCGATTCACGCTCGCACGAGATCGTCGTCGAGCCGGGTTCTCTTATCGCTAACGCCATCGGCACTGAGCATTTGACCGTGAATTCCTTTCACCACCAGTCCGTGAAGCGCGTCGCCGATGGAATGCGCGTTACTGCGCGCTCTCCGGACGGGGTCATCGAAGGTCTCGAATCCACCGACGAAGACTGGTGGGTGATGGCCGTGCAGTGGCACCCTGAGGAAATGACCAACTCCCCAGAGTCCTGGGACCGAGGCCTGTTCAAGGCGTTTGCGCGGCAGCTCGGAGTGTAGTGGAACTACCCCGGATCCTTCACGTCGATGCCGGGCGCAGCTGGCGTGGTGGCCAGCGCCAGGTATTTCTGCTGGCCACCGGTCTTCGGGACTTGGGTTATCGCACGCTGATCGTAGCTCCAACCGGCTCGCCGCTAATACGACGGGCAGATCGAGCAGGAATCCCGACCTATCGGCTGACTCTGCGCGGAGAGTGGGACCTCCGAGCCGCGCGCGAGCTACGCGCAGTCGCCGGCGAGTGGCGGGCCGATGTCATCCACGCGCACGACGCGCGGGCCCATTCCATCGGTCGGCTCGCGCTGCTCGGAAAGCGCAAGACACGACTAGTCGTTACTCGACGCGTGACCTTTACCCCAAAACAGGTTCGCCTCAAGTACCGCCACGGTATCGACGCATTCATCGCAATATCGAACGCGGTCAAGGCGGTGATGGTGAAGGCCGGAGTCCCCGCCGACCGCATCGAAGTCGTCTATTCCGGCATCCCCGCTCCGCAAGTGAAGCGCCCGCGAAACTGGCGGCGTGAGCGCGGTTGGCCGCCGACATGTGTCGTCTGCGGCATCGTGGGCGCAATGACTCACGAGAAGGGACTCGATCTGGTTGGCGGGATCGCCCGCCGCCTTCCCGGCGAAGTTTTCCGTCGCACGCGACTGGTGATGCTTGGCGGCAAAGGTAAGGGCGGGACCACAGTGTCCGGTGTCGAGGGCTTTGACGCCGGATTCGTGGAGGAAATCCACGACGCCATGGCGGGACTCGATGTGCTCTGGCATCCCGCCAGGTCCGAGGGCCTCGGGACATCAGTGATCGACGCGATGGCGCTGGGAATTCCGCCCATCGCCTTTGCGGTGGGTGGTCTTCCCGAGGTTATCGAGAATGACAAGAGCGGTCTGTTGATCCCGCCCGGCGATGTCCAGGCATTCGTGCGCGGCGCCTCCGAGCTGGTCACCAACGACGCTCTCCGCGCGAGACTCGGCGTTGGTGCGCTGGCCCGAGCGGAGGAATTCGGCGTCAAGCGGATGATCGAACGCATGGCTGAGGTGTACCATAGAGTGACCGCGGGGTAGCGGGTAATCAACCCGTTCTTCTATCTTGCCTGAGCAGCGGCCCGGCCGCGGCCACCAACTACACCGGAACTGCCTTGATCTACATCTGTATTCCGACTTACAACGAGGGTCCGACCGTCGGCGTGCTGCTTTGGCGCATCCGGCGCGTTTTTCAGGACTATTCGCGAGAGTACGAAATCGTCGTTTATGACGACGGCAGCACCGATGGCACACGGGAAACTCTGGAGCAGTATGCGGACGTGATTCCACTGACGATGCTGCGCGGTGAGTTGCGTAAGGGCTTTGGGTTCGCCCTCGACAAGCTTGCCCGCGAGGTTTCTCGACGCACGCGATATGCTCGTCGTGATGCCATGATCGTCATGCAGGCAGATTTCACGGATCAGCCAGAGCACATTCCGGAGCTGGTGAAACGGTTTGAGGGTGGAGCGGACATCGTCGCGGCCAAACAGGAAACGTCAGAGGCTCCGGCTCCAGTGAGACGACTTCGCCGCCTCGCGAAGTGGATGCAGCGCACGGCATTTCCGAAGACCGAAGGTGCGGATCCTTTCACGTCGTACCGACTCTATCGCATTTCGGTGCTGCGGGAGCTCCTGAAGGCAGTTGGCGATAAGCCGGTCGTGACCAGCGACGGCTGGGCAGCCAACGTGGAGCTGCTGCTCAAGGCGCGCCGGTTTGCGCGCAGAGTGGAGACAGTGGATCTGGCCCCGCGCTACGACGTGCGTACGCGAGCAACGAGAGTGCGCCCGATGGCGGATGCGCTCAACCTTTTTCGCTTCAGTCGCAAGGCGCGCGTGTTGGCGTCTTCGGCCGGAGGTGCGGCGTGAAGCGGGCTCTGCTGTCGCACGTCGCCGTTCTCGCGGCCACGACCAGCACCAGCTCCTGGGCGCAGTCGACGACCACGAGTCCGACAGCGGCCGCCCAGACGGTTGTGACATCCGGCGTCAGGCGGGCGAAGGTTCCCTTCGGTCCCGGTGAGCGCTTGGAGTACGACGTCAGGTTTGGTGCGCTCAGAGTGGGCAACGCTCACATGGAAGTCGTCGGACTCGAAAACCTCCGCGGCCGCGCCGCCTGGCACACCGCCTTCTGGGTCCAGGGTGGCAATTTCCTGTACCGCGTGAATGATGTGTACGAGAGCTGGATGGACGCCGAGAATCTTTCATCGCTGCGGTTCGTCCAGGAGCTCGAGGAGGGCGGTAAGGAGGTCGAGCGCAGGTTCGAGATCTATCCCGAGCGTTCGGTCTTCATTCAGACTTCCAAGAAGCCAACAAAAGAAGAGAAATCGGTCACTAACCCGCTCGACGACGGCTCATTCCTCTACTTCATTCGCACAATTCCGCTCGAGGTGGGCCAGACCTACGACTTCGACCGCTATTTCCGGCCGGACCGCAATCCGGTTCGCATCCGGGTGCTGCGGAAGGAACGGGTGAAAGTTCCAGCAGGAACGTTCAACGCGATCGTCGTGCAGCCCGTCATCAAGACGAAGGGAATCTTCTCCGAGAACGGACACGCCGAAATCTGGCTCTCTGACGACGACCGCCGCATTATGCTCCAGCTCAAGTCGAAGCTCTCCTTCGGCTCGTTGAATCTCTATCTCAAGTCCTACTTCCAATCGCCGAATCCGTAGGCGGTAATCGCGGCCCGCGTCCCCGCCCCTCCGCCTCGACCCGGGGCGGAGCGAAGTCGAGGAACGCCCCGGTGGCGCAGATTGCTGAAGTCGACCTGTCGAAAGTCCGTACGGTTCCGATCGAGCGCCGGCCAAACAAGGTGGCAGCTGCCGAATTCGCTTCTCCACCTGGCAACGACCGCAGCTTTTCCGCTTTCCTCAGTTCACTTCCGGACGTTCTGGTTGCGCGGGATTTCCTGTCTGTTGTGAACGCCATCGCCGCGGCCAGAAAACGGGAGCGGGCGGTCGTAGTAATGCTCGGTGGGCACATCGTGAAGACGGGACTCGCTCCGCTACTCATTGATCTCATGAATCGCGGGGTGATCACTCACCTCGCGATGAACGGATCGGCGGCGATCCACGACTACGAGATAGCGCGCTTCGGCGCGACATCAGAGGACGTCGCACGCGGTCTCGTCGACGGCACTTTCGGGATGGCCGAAGAAACCGGGCGCGGGATGAACGAGGCCTTCACCATCGGAATGAAGAGCGGCTGGGGAATGGGCGAGGCGTTGTCGCGCGCCCTTGAAACGCTTGCTCTCTCGAACCCGGAGCTGTCAGTGTTGCTAGGTTCACACCGGCTCGGAATTCCATGCACCGTTCACGCGGCGCTGGGTGCGGAGATCATACACCAGCACCCTGCCACCAACGGCGCCGCCATCGGAGATACCAGTCACCGTGATTTCCGACGGCTCGCCGCGTCGCTCGCGGGTCTTCACGATGGGGGCATCGTCCTCAACCTCGGCAGCGCGGTCATCATGCCCGAAGTGTTTCTGAAGGCTCTCACCATCGCACGCAACTTGAACGACGGAAAACCGACGGCGTTCACAACGTGCGACCTCGACATGCAGCGCCATTACCGGCCGCGCGTCAACGTGGTCCAGCGGCCGACGCAGGGTAGCGGAAGGGGCTACGAGATAACCGGGCACCATGAGATCATGGTGCCTTTGCTGGTCTGGGGGGTTGTCGAGGCAATTGAAAAAGGGCCGGTGAACAACAACTGAGAAACTACGCTGCTGCCCGCTCTCAGCTTAAGAGCAACCCGCTACGCACTGCAGACTTCAGGACAGAATTCTGAAAAGTCCGAGAACCGATGCCACCCCGCCTGTCTCGCATGACTCGCGATCTGTCTTGTCGTTGGCAGCGCACAGCCGAAAGCGTTCCTGGCTATCAGCGGGCAGCAGGGTAGTTCTCAGTTGAGCGTAGTTCACAGCCTCCAGTCTCTAGTACCGAGTGAGTCTGGTACCAGCGAATCGTTCGCGAAGCCGCTGAGCCGTCCCCGGGCTAAGCACTCTGATTCCGAAGTAGAGCAGGCCTCCGACGATGAGCACCTTGATCGCGAGTCCCACGATGAAGAAGGTGAGACCAACGAGTCCGCCGAATAGCTTGAACACCATGCCCACGGCAAAGAGGCCCAGCATGGCAAACAGGCCGATCATGAAAATGGCGCGTAACATGACGTTCTCCAAAACAGTGTCAGGAATCCTTACGATAGCTCGCCCCGGGTTGTTTCACGAGAGGCAATGCGAGGTCCGGACAAGCTGACCGGAGACGTGATCGTAGTCGGGGCGGGCTTGATCGGCCTGACGACAGCAGTAGCGCTCGCGGAGCGCGCGGTCTCGGTCACCCTGATTGGCCAGCACCTGGCAGGAGAAGCCTCGCCGGCGGCCGCAGGAATGCTCGCGCCCTCGGTCGAAAGGGCGTCGGGGCCAGCCCACGCTTTCGGTGTGGCTGCCCGTGATCGCTACCCATCCTACGTCGCATTTCTCGCCGAGCGCACCGGAATCGATGTCCCACTCAACCGACTGGGCATTCTGCAGGTAGCGCTGAGCGAAAAAGGCATCAAGGGCCTCCAGAAACCGGCGCTCCCCAGCAGCACCTGGCTCGAATCAAGGGATCTCCATGAGCTCGAGCCGGCGCTGTCGCACGCCTTGGGCGCGATGCTCAATCCTGATGATGGCTCCGTCGACAACGTCGTACTTCTCGAAGCCCTGAATCTGATAGTTTCGATGAGCAGCCGGATCGGGTTGGTGCAGGAGATTGTAGTGGCGATCGAGGCGTCCGCCGATTCCGCCGCCGTGACCACCGCAACTGGCGCCAGATACAATGCTCGCCGCGTCGTCGTCGCTGCTGGTGCCTGGGCCGGACAAATTGCCGGTGCGCACTTCGCCCGCGCCGTCACACCAGCGCGCGGTCAGCTTGTGTCCTATTCAAGGTCTCCGCTCAGGCATGTCGCCTACGGACCTCGCGGCTACGTGGTACCGCGCGGAGCAGTTACGATCGGTGGCAGTACCGTGGAGAACGTGGGCTTCGATTCCGGCACCACCGCCAGTGGTGTGAAAAAAGTACGGGAGGGGTCGGAAGAGATTTGTCCGCGTCTCGCGTCGGCCGCTCAAATCAGAGCGTGGGCGGGCCTGAGGCCGGTGACTCCCGACATGCTGCCAATCCTGGGCGTCGATCCGGACCGTCCGGCCCTCCTCTACGCCTGCGGCCACTCCCGCAACGGCGTGTTGATGGCCCCCCTTACGGGGGATTTAATCGCCGATGTCGTGACTGGAACACCACTTAGCCACGACCTGTCACAATTTCGGCCAGGAAGGTTTTGATGTAGATTGAGGGGAGTATGGTTCGGGGTTGTGCCGAGGGCAATGCAAGTCGTGAGTTTGTCAGTTGTTCGTTGATCAGTCGACAGTGGTTGTCAGCCTACCCGAACCCGAACTGGTAACCACTGACTCACTTACAACTAACCAACCGACCACTCGAAACTTGCATCCCCTCTAGTCGCGCCAGAAACCAGTCGTCAATGACAGATACTCTCGATCAGACCATGGGGCCCCTTTATCAGATCATGGGCCGTCACCGCGCCGAGCCGCTCCCGCAGCGTAAGCCGTCGTGGCTCAAGGTGAAGGCGCCTGGGGGCCCCAACTACATACGGCTCAAGCACTTGATGCGTGAGCTGGACCTCCACTCTGTGTGCGAGGAAGCGCGCTGCCCGAACGTTGGTGAATGCTGGGAACACGGCACCGCGACCTTCATGATTCTGGGCGACGTCTGCACCAGGAATTGCGCCTACTGCGCCGTCGCTCATGGCCGCCCTCCCAAGTACGATATTGCGGAGCCTCATCGGGTGGCGCAGGCGATCGCCGAAATGGGACTCCAGCACGCGGTGATCACCTCAGTCGATCGGGATGATTTGCCGGACTTCGGCGCCTGGGTCTTCGCGGAGACCATCCGGCAGATCAATGAACGGATTCCTGGCTGCTCGGTGGAGGTGCTGGTCCCGGATTTTCAAGGGAACGAGGATAGCATCCGCACAGTTCTCGACGCCGGCCCCGAGATCTACAACCACAACACCGAGACCGTTCCCAGGCTGTACAAGAAAGCGAGACCCGGGGGAAGGTATCCCCGGGTTATGGAGATCTTTCGATATGCAAAGCGCATCGCACCCGATATTCCTACCAAGACCGGCATGATCCTCGGGATGGGTGAGACTTTCGAGGAAGTGGTCACGGTGATGCGCGATCTGCGGGAGGTCGACGTCGATATCCTTACCCTCGGTCAGTATCTCCGACCGTCCGATGCCCACATCGCCCTCGACCGCTACTACACTCCGGAGGAGTTCAGAAAGCTGTACGAGATCGGAATGGAAATGGGATTCCGGCACGTTGAATCGGGCCCACTTGTTCGCTCCAGCTATCACGCATGGGAGCAGGTGCAGGCGGCCGGCGTATGAGCACTGAAGCGAAGCGGCAACCCGTCCCTGCCCAGAAGCGGAAAGAGAAAGGCACGCCGGGCGACAACGGCGCCGATGCCGCGCCCGCGAACGAGCTCGCGGGTACGACTCCAGAGCTTCGACGCGAGCTGCTTCATTCGATGCTCCTGCAGCGCCGGTTCGAGGAGCGATGCGCCGAAGCCTACGCCCTCGGCAAGATCGGCGGCTTCTGCCACCTGTACATAGGACAGGAGGCGATCTCCACCGGCGTGATGTCGATGATTCGGGCCGACGACTACGTGATCACCGCGTACCGAGATCACGCCCAGGCGCTCGCGCGCGGAATCAGCCCGCGCGCGGTCATGGCGGAATTGTTCGGGCGGCAGGACGGATGCTCGGGCGGCAAGGGCGGCTCGATGCACATCTTCGACGCCAAGACCAACTTCCTCGGCGGACACGGCATTGTTGGCGGTCACGTTCCGATCGCGGCCGGCGTTGGGTTCGCAATCAAGTATCGCCGCGGAAATCAGGTGTGCGTGTGCTTCTTTGGAGAGGCGGCAGTCAACATTGGTGCGTTTCACGAGGCATTGAACCTGGCGTCGTTGTGGGATCTCCCGGTCATATTCATCATCGAGAACAACCGCTACGGTATGGGCACCGCGATATCGCGCTCCACCGCCAATGAGGATGTGCTCGTTCGCGCAAAAGGCTATCGGATGGAAGGTGAATCCGTAGATGGTCAGGACGTCTTCGCGGTTCGTGACTCCATGGCGCGCGCGATCGAGAGAGCACGAAAGGAAAAGCGGCCAACGCTTATCGAGATGAGGACCTACCGCTTCATGGGCCACTCGATGTCCGATGCGGTGAGCGGCACCTATCGCACGAAGGACGAGCTCGAAGAGAACATGAAGCGCGATCCCATTCTCGTTCTGCATAACAAGATGTACGAGTCGGGCGAGCTCACCGAAGGCGAGATGAGCAAGATCGACGACGAAGCGAAGGCGATCGCGCAGGACGCATGGGACTTCGCCGACGCCAGCCCCGAGCCGGCCCTCGAGAAGCTGTACACCGACGTCTACTCGGATTCGAGCTCCTGACATGGCGGTAGTCACGTATCGAGACGCACTGACCCAGGCGCTCCGCGAGGAGCTGCAGCGCGACGACCGCGTCTTCCTCATGGGAGAGGAAGTCGCGCAATACAATGGGGCCTACAAGGTCTCGAAAGGACTGCTCGACGAATTCGGTCCGATGCGCATCGTCGATACGCCGATCACGGAGCTTGGGTTTGCCGGCGTCGGCGTCGGAGCGGCGATGGTAGGCCTCCGGCCGATCGTCGAGTTCATGACATGGAACTTTGCGCTGCTTGCAATCGACGAAGTAGTGAACGCCGCCGCGAAAATGCTCTACATGTCCGGCGGACAGTTCAAGATGCCGATGGTCTTCCGCGGTCCCAACGGCGCCGCGCTGCAGTTATCCTCCCAGCATTCGCAAGCGTGGGAGAGCTGGCTGGCTCACATACCGGGACTCAAGGTCTGCACTCCCGGGACGCCCGCTGACGCGAAAGGACTTCTAAAATCAGCTATCCGGGACGACAACCCCGTGGTCTTTCTCGAGGGCGAAATGCTCTACAACACCAAGGGCGACGTTCCCGACGGTGAGCACATCGTTCCAATCGGAGTGGCGGAGCTGAAGCGCGAAGGCAATCACTGCTCGGTAATCACCCATGGGAAGATGGCACTCGTTGCGATGAAGGTGGCGGATGATCTCGCCAAGGAAGGAATCAACATCGACGTGGTTGATCTTCGCACCGTCAGACCGATGGACGTGGAGGCGATCGCGCGCTCGGTTCACAAGACGAATCGCGCGGTGGTTCTCGAGGAAGGCTGGGAGATCTGCGGAATGGGCTCCCAGGTAGTCGACTTCATCCAGCGCGAATGCTTCGACGACCTCGACGCGCCGGTGCTGCGGGTGCACCAGGAAGATGTGCCGATGCCCTACGCCAAGAACCTGGAGAGAGCGGCCAAGCCCGACGCGGGAAAAGCGGTCGCGGCTATCAAGAAAGTCATGTACCTCGACTGAGCTACTATGGCAACGAAAGTGGTGATGGAGGCGCTCTCGCCGACGATGGAAGAAGGGCGCCTGGTCAAATGGAACAAGAACGAGGGCGACGCCGTGAAAAGCGGTGATGTGCTCGCCGAAGTCGAGACCGACAAGGCAGTGATGGAACTCGTCGCTCGCGGGGACGGTGTGCTTCGAAGGCGACTGGCCAACGAAGGTGATGCGTCACCGGTAGGAACTCTGCTTGCGGTTATCGGAAGCGCGGACGAGAACATCGATTCGATAGTCGGCGCCTCGGCGCCGGCGGCTGCCTCAACACCCGCCGCAGCGCCGACACAGCCAGCTCAGCCCGCGCCGGCTGCCCAAAATTCGGTTCCACAGGCGGCTGAGCAATCTCAGGGCGAAGCATCGACTCCGCCGCAACAACAAGCTGCTGCGTCGGCAGGTGGCGCCGCTCCTTCAGCACCCCGAGCGGCAGCACCGGCGCGGCCGCCGGCACCGCCTTCGCCTCCCACCGCACCTCCGCCCAAAGGCAACGGTGCCCGGCCAGGTGCCACCGGCGCACCGACAGGACGTCAGCGTACCTCGCCGCTGGCGCGCAGGCTGGCGAACGAGAAGGGAATCCAGTTGGGTGGAATCCAGGGCTCTGGTCCCGGCGGCCGCATCGTCAAACGCGACATCGAGAACGCGAAGGCGACAGCCGGTCGTTCGGCAGCCGCCGAGAGACTCGCGAGCGAGGGCGATTTCAAGGATGTTCCGCTCACCCAGATCAGAAAAACGATCGCGCGGCGCCTCTCCGAGTCGAACGGCCCCGTTCCGACATTCTTCCTCACCGCCGAATTTGACGTCACGCGCGCGGCGGAGCTTCGGACCCAGCTTGCGGAAATGGGCGACCAGTACAAGGCCTCTTTCAACGACATCGTCATCAAGGCAGTGGCGCTTGCGCTAGCCGAGCATCCCGAAGTCAACGCGCACTGGCTCAACGACAAGATCCGCCATTTCAATCGGATTCACGTCGCCATGGCGGTCGCGGTCGAAGATGGTCTCATCACCCCCGTACTTTTCGACGCCGATCGATTGTCGCTGTGGGAGATCTCCGAGAAAGCCCGAGATCTTGCGAAGCGAGCCCGGGAACGAAAGCTCATGCCCGAGGAGTACACCGGCGCCACCTTCACCGTGTCGAACCTCGGCATGTTTGGCATCGATCAGTTCACCGCGATCATCAATCCGCCCGAGGTGGGGATCGTCGCCATTGGTGGCGTCGAGGAGAAGCCCGTTGTAATCGACGGGCAGCTCGAGATTCGCCAGAGAATTCGTGTCACCATGAGCTGCGATCATCGCGCGGTCGACGGGGCGACCGGAGCAAAGTTCATCCAGACGGTGAAACGGTATATCGAGAATCCGCTCAGCCTCATCATCTGACGATACGCACCCTACCAACTCACGAGAAATGGCTTCCTTCGACGTCATCTTTATAGGCGGGGGTCCGGCCGGGTACGTCGGCGCCATCCGCTCGGCGCAGCTCGGAATGTCCGTCGCCGTAGTCGAGCGCGAAGGCCTCGGCGGAACCTGCGTTCTGTGGGGCTGCATCCCCGCCAAAGCCCTGCTCGAATCAGCGTCGCTCGCCACCAAGGTGTCGCACGCCAGTGATTTCGGCGTAACTGTCGGCGATGTGAAGCTCGACTACGGCGTCGCGATGAAGCGGTCGCGCGCCGTGAGCACCCAAAACTCCAAGGGCGTCGAATTCCTCTTCAAGAAAAACAAGATCACCTGGATAAAGGGCACGGGCCGGATCGCCGGCAAGAATTCGGTCTCGGTAAAAGTCGACGGCAAAGAGGAAAAACACGAAGCCAAGAAGGCGATCGTAGTTTCCACCGGATCGCGGGTCAAAGGCCTGCCGCAGATCGGGCTCGAGCTCAATAAATCGACCGTGATCTCGTCCGATGAAGCGCTCATCCTCGAGTCAGCGCCCAAAACCATGGCAATTATCGGCGCCGGCGCGGTGGGCTGCGAGTTTGCAGACGTTTTCACCGCCTTCGGCACTCAGGTCACCCTCATCGAGGCGCTTCCCGGCATACTTCCACTGGAGGACGCCGACTGCGGCGCCGAGTTGGCGAGAAGCTTCAAGAAGCGGAAGATCGATGTGATTGCCGCAGCCAGGATCGGCGACGTAAAGGTTGGAAACAGCTCGGTGACGATGAGCGTCGACGTCGGAGGCAAGAAGCAGAGTCTCGAGGTCGAAAAAGTCCTTGTCGCCGCCGGACGCGCGCCCAACATCGAGGAGGTAGGACTCAAGGAGGCGGGCGTGCAGCTCACCGATCGCGGCTTCATCAAGATCAACGAGCGGATGGAGACTTCCGTCAAAGGCATTTACGCAGTGGGCGACGTCGCCGGCCCGCCAATGCTCGCACACAAAGGCCAGCGCGAAGGCGTCGTGTTCGCCGAGTTCCTGGCGGGACAGAAGCACGTCCACACCGTCAACTACGGCAACATCCCGAACGCGACTTACTGCCATCCCGAGGTCGCGTCGATCGGAATGACCGAGGCACAGGTGAAGGAGAAGAAGATCGACTACAAGGTCGGCAAGTTCTCCTTCTCCGCCAACGGACGCGCCCGCACCTCCGGCGAGACCGAAGGCTTCGTCAAGATCATACGCGATGCCAAGTACGGCGAGATCCTCGGCGCCCATATCATTGGTGCGCACGCTACGGAATTGATCCACGAGCTCGCAGTCGCCCGCGAAAACGAGTTCACGGTCGAAGAGGTGGATCTGGCGATCCATGCCCACCCCACCCTCTCCGAGGCCGTCGCCCAGGCCACCCTCGACTCACTCGGCAAGGTTCTGGACGCGTGATTCTGGTGATGCATAGTGGCTGAGCGCGAGTTATGGACGGTACCGCTCGGACGAGTGCCGTATGCCGAAGCACTCGAGCTGCAGCGGAGCATCGCGCGGGACAGAATCTCCGGCGCGATCTCGCAGGACGTATTGCTCCTGCTGGAACACCCTCCCGTCGTCACCCTTGGAAGATCGTCGAAGGAAAAGCATGTCGTGGCCTCGCCGGATTTTCTGGAGAGCCAGGGTGTAGAGCTTTTTGAGGTAGAGCGCGGCGGAGACGTGACTTTTCACGGGCCCGGTCAGCTCGTTGGTTATCCCATCGTTGATCTCAAGAGGCATCGCCAGGACCTGCACTGGTACCTGAGAAGGCTCGAGGAAGCGCTCATCAACGCACTCGCTGATTACGGAATCCCCGGTGAACGCAACACCAGGTACACCGGAGTGTGGACGCGGGGAAAAAAGATCGCTTCGATCGGCGTGCACGCGCGCGATTGGGTCACCTGGCACGGCTTCGCCCTCAACATCACGACCGACCTCTCGTTTTTCGATCTCATCGTCCCGTGCGGTATCAATGGTGTGGTTATGACTTCGATCGCCCGCGAGCTGGGCGCTGAAGAAGTTTCGGCCCAGGGCGTATGCGAAAGAGTCGCGGCCAAGTTTGCGGAAGCCTTTGATCTCACGGCGGTAGTCACTTCGCGCGCGGCGCTGCTCGAGAGCGTGGCGTGACCGAGACCCTGAAGGTCTATCCGCCGCGCCCGCGAGCGGAAGCAAAGCCGTCTCCGCGTGATTTCTCCTCAGAGCTGAATCCGCAGCAGGCGGCGGCGGCAACGCATGGTGATGGGCCGCTCCTCATCATCGCCGGAGCCGGCACGGGGAAGACGCGTACGCTCGTATATCGGGTCGCCCATCTGATCGAGCGCGGCGTGTCAGCCGAACGGATACTGCTGCTCACCTTCACGCGTCGCGCGGCGCAGGAGATGTTGTCGCGGGCCGAAAGGCTCGTTGGAGGCAACAGCAAGCGGGTGCACGGTGGCACATTCCACGCGACCGCCCACCGGCTGCTCCGCCGTTACGGACCGGCCGCCGGATTGGCCAAGGATTTCACGATCATGGATCAGGGCGACTCGTCTGATCTCATGCAGCTCTCGCGGGCCCAGCTCGGATACGCCGCCAAGACGAAGCGCTTCCCGAAGAAAGAAACGCTCCAGTACGTATACTCCCGACACATCAATACGGGCATCTCGATCGAGGACATTATCCGAGACGATTACCCGCAGTTCGTCGATTACCTCGAGGATTTTGGGAAAATCTACGCCGACTATACCAGACGGAAGCAGGAGCGGAATCTGGTCGATTACGACGACCTTCTGCTATTCTGGGCCCTGCTGGTCGAGGCTGCGCCAGAGCTGGCCAAGAAGATCTCGGGGATGTACGACCACATCCTCGTCGACGAGTATCAGGACACGAACGTCCTCCAGGCTCGCGTCCTACAGGGCATGTGCAGCACACACAGAAACATCACGGTCGTTGGCGACGACGCGCAGAGCATCTACTCCTTCCGCGGCGCCAACTTCAGGAATATCCTCGATTTCCCGAAGCAGTTTGAGGGGGCGACGACGGTCACACTCGAGCAGAACTACCGCTCGACCCAGCCGATCCTGAGCGTCACCAACACCCTGATCTCGCGGGCAGCGGAGCGTTTCACCAAAAACCTGTGGACTGAGCGAACGGGAGGAGAATCGCCGTGGCTAGTGGCCGCGCGCGACGAGCAGCAGCAGACACAGTTCGTCGTCGATCGCATCCTTGAGCTGCATGAGGAGGGAACCCCGCTGCGGGAGATCGCGGTACTGTTCCGCGCCGGTTATATGTCGGCCGACCTGGAGATCGAGCTGACGAACCGTAAGATCCCGTTCGAGAAATGGGGCGGGCTCAAGTTTCTCGAAGCGGCGCACGTCAAGGACGTTCTGGCGTTCCTCCGCATCCTCGAAAATCCACGCGATGAGGTCAGCTGGTATCGCCTGCTGATGCTGCTTCCGGGCATCGGCGACGCGACAGCACGGGCGGCGATCGATTCGATGATTTCTGCTGCCTGGGAATCGGGCGCGTTCGGACGCTACAATCCCCCGCCACGGGCGAAAGCGGCGCACGCGGCGCTGGTCAACCTGCTCGACGGTCTGCGCAACAGACCGCTCCAGGATGAGGCACAGGTCTCCGCCGACATTGCTCGGGTGCGACTCCTGTACGACAACATCCTTCGTGAGCGGTACGATCGCGTCGAGCCGCGTCTCGCCGATCTCGACCAGCTGCAGATCATCGCGGGTGGTTATCCCGATCGCGCAACGTTTTTGTCGGCGCTGGCCCTGGAACCACCGCAGGCGACACAAGACCTGCCAGGTGGAAGTAAGGAGGACGACGACTGCCTTGTTCTCAGCACCGCTCACTCCGCCAAAGGAAAGGAGTGGGACGCGGTGTTCGTGATCTGGGCAGTCGACGGCTGGTTTCCCTCTGCCCGGTGTCTCAATAATGATGAGGAGACAGAGGAAGAGCGCCGGCTCATGTACGTCGCTCTCACTCGGGCGCGCAATTATCTAAGCGTGACATATCCGCTGAACGCTTATTCCTCGCGCAGAGGGGCCGACTATTCACTCGATCAGCTTTGCCGATTCATCGATAGAGGCGTTCGCGACAACATGCAGCGCGTTGCCCTGAGCGCGAACAACACACCGGCGGCAGAGGAAGCGCCTAAGCAGCAGCTGCTCGACCTGCGCGCGCTATTACGTTCGAGATTCAGCTCGTTGTAGCGCGGTCAAGAACAGCCGCTCGGCCTGGCTATAAGAACGGAAGGTTTATCGCGGATGATTCGGATTTAGGCGGATGCTCCGGATCGCTCCGGATCGCTCCGGATCGCTTCGCGTGTCGGTTAGTTCCATTCGCCAGAGCCGTTGTCTTTTTGTTATTTCGTAGGAGAGGTCCGTTTGGCGACGGAAGCATTCCGAGCGGCAGTTCCCAAAGAATCCCGACCTTGGTGTTACGCGCCCTCGCGCTACGAGGAGCGATCCGGAATTGATCAGCCCCAATCCGAAGCATCCGCGATAACCCTTCCGTTCTTGTAGCCAGCCCCGAGCGGCACTCAGCTCCCGCGCCGACAACGCTCTAGTATACCGGTCGTGGTGCGACCGATGAATCAGCGCTCACTCCCACCCATTTCCTCAATGCTGCGAAAGGCGCGTTCGGATTCGCCTTCGCCAGCCCGATAACCCGTCCAATCGTTCGCTTGAGATTCCGTCCCTCCTTCTCGTAGATCTGATCGAACACATCGAGATCACTCGCGTACACGCGTCGAGCGAGAAGCGATGCATTGTCGAGCGGGACGCGCTCAGCGTAACGCGGATTGATCGTCTTTAACTGGGGCGCAATCTCTCCGACCAGCGCCGAACGCGCGCGAAGGTAAACAGTGTCGCGCGCCCCGATCCTTGCCTCTCTGCTCTCCGGATGCGCGGCGTAGGCCGAATCGAGCGACTTGATCACTCGGCTCCAGAACCTCGCCAGGAGCTTGTCGTCCTCCCACTCGGCGTCGAGCTTCGCGGCCGCAGCTTCCTGACCGCGCGACCGGAAAAAGACAGCGGCGCCCCGCGCTCCCACGAACATCGCGAACGACTCGTTGAAGGGCGCCTGTCCCGACGCGTAGTAGGTGTTGTGGGTGAGCTCGTGAATCACCGTATTCGCGAGACCGAGCGAGTCACCTTTGAGAGTCGTGTTGAGGAGCGGATCGTTGAAGAACCCAAGGGTGCTGAACGCGTCGGACGGCCTGACGTACACATCGAACCCATCTGCGGCGAGCCCTTTCGCCACGCGTCGCGCTTCATCGAAGTCGAAGTATCCCTTGTACGGGACTCGCCCGACGATCGGAAACCACCACGTGTAGGGCTTCAGTGTGTCGCGGTAGGCGGCCGAGACAACCAGTACAAGAGTGTCGTGGTCTAGACGTGAATATGTTGTGAAACTGTCTTTAGTACGCAGTTTAAGGCTGTCTTTTGCGTACCTTCGTGCCGCCAAAACCACTTTCAGCTTCTCGCGCGCCCCTTTCGGCGTCCTCGGATCAGCAACAAGCTCCGAAATCGGTTGCCTCCGGCTCAGAATCTTGGCTTCCTCCCATGCTCCCCGACTGAGGTAACAGGCTGTCGGAGCAGAGATTAGCGCCAAAACCGCAAGCGCAACCGCTATCGCGAGGAAACCGCGTCGCATATTCTTATCATGTGTCCTTCGTCCACCTCCACTGCCATTCCGAATACTCCCTTCTCGACGGTGCAAACCGGATCGATGATCTGATCACGAAG
>JALYKQ010000107.1 GCA_030774675.1 Gemmatimonadota bacterium
GTGATGAGCGTTACCGGAGCGAGCCGGCGCATTGGTTAAGCGAGGCGCTCGGCGCCGAGATAGGTGCTGAGCGCAGCGGGGACGAGCACGCTGCCATCCTCCTGCTGATGGTGCTCCAGAATCGAGGCGATAACGCGAGGAAGCGCCAGACCCGATCCATTCAGGGTGTGTACGAAGCGAGGCTTCCCGCCTTCGGCGGGCTTGTACCGGATGTTCGCGCGGCGTGCCTGAAAGTCGGTGAAGTTGCTGCACGACGAGACCTCGAGCCACTTTCCTACTCCAGGCGCGTAAACCTCGAGGTCGTAGGTGTGGGCGCTCGCAAACCCTGTATCACCGGCCGCGAGCCGAACCACGCGATACGGAAGCTCCAGTAGCTCGAGGATCTTCTCGGCGTGACTTGTGAGTAGCTCGTGCTCCCTCCGCGATGTTTCGGGAGTCACGTAGCGTACGAGCTCGACCTTGTCGAACTCGTGGACCCTCAGGAGCCCGCGAGTGTCTTTGCCGGCTGCGCCGGCCTCGCGTCTGAAGCAAGCCGAATATGCGGCAAATCCCCTCGGCAATTCGGACTCAGAGAGAACTTCGCCCCGATAGAGATTCGTGAGCGGCACTTCCGCAGTCGGAATGAGGAACGCGTCTTCATCCTTCAGCGCGTACATGTCCTCTTCGAACTTCGGCAGCTGGGCGGTGCCCGTCATGCTCGCGCGATTGACTACGAGGGGGACCCAGGTCTCCTCGTAGCTATGGTCGCGGGTGTGCACGTCGAGCATGAGGTTGATCAGAGAGCGCACGAGGCGGGCGCCGGCTCGGCGAAAAACTATGAACCCCGAGCCGCTGATTTTCGCGCCCCGCTCGAAGTCGATCAACCCGAGATTGGCGCCGATCTCCCAGTGCGGCTTGACCGACGCGCCCTCTCGCGCGGTACCCCAGCTCCTGATAACGGAGTTGCTCTCTTCCCCGCCAGTCGGCACCTCGTCAAGCGTGATGTTCGGAAGCTCGAGCAGGATCGATGACAGCTGGCTCTCGGTATCGGCGAGCTCGCGGTCGAGGCGCGCGATTTCATCACCCAGTGCACGGGACTGCTGCTGAAGGTCATCCGCGGAGTCACCAGCACGCTTCCTCTCTCCTACCTGCTGGCTGACGGCGTTCCGCGCCGCTTTGCGCTCTTCGACAGCCTGGATGGTTTCGCGCCGCGCTTTGTCCAGAGTCACGCCACGATCGAGAGTGGAGAGCGCATCGAGAGCTCCGCGCCGGGCCAGGCCGGCACGAAGTGCGTCGATGTTCTCGCGCACCATCCTCAGGTCGTGCACGACTCAGCTAGCTGGTATGCCGGACGCGAATGACCGGAATCCACAATTCGGATCGAGTCCCAGTTGCAGGTAAATAGTCCTGGATACGAGGTTGACGCTGTCGACGCCGATCTTGGCGAAAAGGTAGGGGGACACCGCGAACTGACAAATATCCTGCGAGGCGTTGTGCGCGGACTGTATGACCAGAGTTTCACCCGGGGTCAGAACGAGCGAGGAGTCGTTCTCGTAGCCGCTCTTCGGTGCTTCGAGGACGGTGTCGAACAATCCGGTCACTTTCTGCAGGCCGACCGGGCGCGACCCGGCGGGCGTGGCCACCACGAGCTTGACGGGATACACGACGACGTTGCCAGACGCGTTTATATCGAACGCGATATCAAACCCGGCAAATCCGTCAACGCGGACAGCCTGCCTCGCAAGGATCGAGATGCCGCTTGGATACGATGGCGGTGTGCCGGACAGTGCGAACACGGAAAGAGTATCGACGGATGTGCTGATAGCCGCCCTGAGACTTGTAGGGTCTCCACAGGCGTTGAGAAAGACCACGACAGACATCGTCGCGAGCAGGGCGAGACGACCTTTCATGTTGATGATGAGACAGATGAGAGAGCGGAGGGGTTGCTTCACGATAATACCCCGTAACTTATGACAGTTCAAGCGATTGCTCCGCTTGACTTCACTCTTTCGGCTTCCTAGCTTCGCAACTTCTTACCCATCAATGCCCAACATCAGAGATTTTACGAGCGCGCTGCGCCAGCGTCCGGGAGTGGACGCCGTGTTGGTGCTCGGAAAGGACGGGCTTCTCATTGAAGGCTTTGCCGCGCCCGGCCTGAACAACGAGGATCTGGCCGCACGCGTTCCTGCTCTAGTATCCGAAGCGGAGAGTCTCGGCAACGCAACGCTCCAGGGCCCACTCAATACCGCGATCCTCGAGCACCAGAAGGGCTATGCGATAGTTGCGGCGCTCGCAGACGAGACGCTGCTCCTGGTCCTTCTACGCCCCTCCGCAGATCTCGGCGGGTTGCTGTTCGACGTACGCCGCTACCGTGGCAATATCGCCGCGTTGATCTGACTGTGACGGAACCGACCCAGCTCTGCCACATTCTCGTAGCCGACGACGAGCCACACATCGGCCGCATAATCAAGATGAAGCTCGAGCAAGGGCCGTTCAGAGTCACCCTCGCGTACGACGGCCAGGAAGCGCTCGATTTCATCAACGGCGGCGAGCAGGTGGACCTCGTCCTGCTCGATCTGATGATGCCCAAACTGAGCGGGCTCGATGTTCTGCGACGCATCCGCGAACAGGAAAAGTTCAAGTCGCTTCCTTGCATCATTCTTACCGCAGGCGGCGACGCCAAGCACGAGCGAGATGCGCTCGAGCTTGGCGCGACCCAGTTTCTCACCAAACCTTTCAGTCCGAAAAAACTCTACGCGCTCGTCGCGCGTCTCACCGGAGCGCCTGACGAAGCGGGAATAATCGGCGAGTGAGCCGCTGGGCCGTCGTTCTCGCCGGCGGCGTCGGGTCGCGCTTCTGGCCGCTGAGCACGCCAGAGCGTCCAAAGCAGCTGCTACCATTGGTAACCGAGAAGCCGCTGCTGCTCGATGCCGTCCAGCGCCTCAGCACGATTGTCGATCCCGATCACACGTTGATCCTCACCAACGCCGGTCTGACGAAGCCGATACGGAAGCTCCTGGGCAACTTCCCGCGAGAAAATATCATTGCCGAGCCGAGGCCCTCCGGCACCGCGGCCGCGCTGGCCTGGGCGGCGCTCCAGATCGAGCAACGCGACGGCGCGGACGCGACGATGATTTGTGTGCACGCCGACTGGTCGATCGGCGACGATACGCGATTCAGAGAGGCGCTGCTTCGCGCCGAGGAAGTCGCCATCAGCACCCACTCGCTCGTGACCGTGGGAGTTGTGCCGACGCGCCCCGATCCAGGATTCGGTTACATCCAGCCCGCTGAGAGCGATACCGACGAGCCATCGCGCGTCAAGCGCTTCGTCGAAAAACCCGATCGAGCGCGCGCCGAAGAAATGTGCAACAGCGGGTATCTCTGGAATTCGGGAATCTTCGTCTGGCGCGTGGGCGACTTCCTGGAGGAAGTGGCAAAGCTTACTCCTGAGCTTGCAGCCGCGCTCCGCCATGGTCGCGGATCGGATCCCGATCAATTCTTTGCCAGTGTGGTGATGCCCGTTTCGGTCGATATTGGAGTGCTCGAGCGGAGCGACAAAGTGATGGTGGTGCCGGGGGATTTCGGCTGGGATGATATCGGCACGTGGGCTGCTCTCCTCCGAGTTCGCAGCCAGGATGAGTTTGGAAACGTCACTAGCGGAGACGTCCATTTGCTGGATTGCGCCGACAACGTCGTTCACGCCGAATCAGGACTGGTGGTCATGTACGGCGTGCACGATCTTGTGGTAGTTATGCAGAACGGGTTGACACTGGTCACGACGTCCGAGCGGGCCTCGGATTTGAAGCGACTGGTTGAGTCACTCTCGGCTGACGGTGCGGGGAAAACATGAGCGCTCTTTACTTCTACGACGACGCGCGCGCCCGGCAGTTCGAGCCGTTCGCGTTGACACGGCCGGGTTCGGAGCTGCGCGCGGGCACGTCACTCATCCGCCGACGCTGGGAGAGAGCGACATCGCTGGAGAGCGCCGGGTTTATCAGCTCCCCACACCTCGCTGATTTCGAGGAAGGTTTAGCACCCCCTGCCGTCGCACCGAAAGCCGAGATTCCGGCAGGGTCGATCGTCGTCAACACGCGCTGCGTGATCCCATTCGATCTCGAGCTCGATCGATTCGACCTGCTGATGTGCGAAGGCGCCGCGTGCGCGGTGCGACTCGCCCGTGCGTTGCCCGCTTCGCAATTCGCCGATGGGTCGATCGACCTCGGAGGCATTCAGACCAGTCTCGGCGGACGCAGGATCACTGGTCGCTGGATCGACGATGTATGGGATTTCGTCGGCACGCTGGTCGAACAGCTCACCGAAGACATCCCTCTGCGCGCGAAATCACTGGGGGCGACCGAGTTGACCGACGCCACGGTAATCGGTACGTCGGGCGTGTTCATCGAGGAAGGCGCGAAGATAGGGCCTCAAGTCGTATTGGATGCGTCCGCCGGACCCATACTCGTACGGAAGGGAGCCGCGCTGGCGCCGTTCACGCACCTCGTCGGGCCGATTTCCGTCGGACGCGAATCGCAAATTCTCGGTGATCGAGTCGCCGCGTCGTCGATCGGCGACCACTGCAAGATTCACGGTGAGCTCAGCAACTCCATAGTTCTCGGTCACAGCAACAAGACCCACGCCGGTTTCGTGGGCCATTCGTATCTGGGGCGATGGGTGAATCTCGGCGCTCTGACGACGACGAGTAACATGAAAAACACGTATGGCCCTGTTCAGCTTTGGACTCCGTCCGGCGTAAGAAGCACCGGGCAGCAATTCCTGGGAACGCTATTCGGCGACCACGCGAAGACAGGTATTGGAACCATGCTGACGACGGGCACGGTAATCGGAGCCGGCGCCAACGTCTTTGGTGCGAATACTCCCCCGAAGGTGATCCCTCCATTCGCCTGGGGAAGCGCCGAGCCTTACGATACGTACGACGTCACTAGATTTCTTGTGGTGGCTGAGCGTGCTATGGCGCGCCGGCACGTTGAGCTTGGAGACAAAGCGCGGAAGCAGCTGGCGGAAGCGCACAGGAGGCGTTGGAGCACCTGATGAAGCTGTGGGTCCTCGGAAGTGGTAGCAGCGGCAATGCGGTGCTCGTGGAAACCGCCCGCTCGCGCATCCTCATTGATGCCGGCTTCGCGCCCCGAGTCCTGAAGCGCCGGCTCGCTGTGGCTGGTGTTGCACCGGAATCGATCGAAGCAGTGGTGGTAACGCACGAGCATATTGATCACGTGAAGGGCGTGGCTGCGGCGGCACGGAAGTGGGGTTGGACGATCGTCTCCACGGCGGGCACAAGGATGATGTGTCCTGACTGGGCGGGCCTCACCACCATTCTCACCCCTCGGAAAAGCACAGTGACGGTTGGGAATTTCTATCTCGAGACCGTTCCTGTCTCCCACGACGCCAACGAGCCGATCGGCGTGATCGTGACTTCGCTGGATGAAGGAGTAAGAGCTGGGATCATCTACGACCTTGGTCACGTGACCGAGAGCGTCTTCAGGGCGCTTGATAAACTGGACATCCTCGTGCTCGAGGCCAACCACGACGAAGGAATGCTGCGCGCGGGGCCGTATCCACCGTCGCTACAACGGCGGATAGCCGGCAATTTCGGTCATCTGAGCAATCGCGTCGCGGCGCAAGCGGCTAGTCGAAGCATTCACGTTGGCCTGAACAACATCGTGCTCGCGCATCTGAGCGAGAAGTGCAACAACCCCCGGACCGCGGTGAACACCGTCGGTGACGCGCTTCGGCGATCGCGGTTCAAGGGACGCCTCACCGCCTCCTCCCAGGACGCGGTGGTGGGCCCTTTCTCTGCTGGCACCAGCGCAGATGTCGTGAGCGCGCCGGTGCAGCTGGGATTGGGGATCTAGCTCACGGCTTTCGCCGAGTGTTGCCTGCGTAGAGGGCGAAGAGCAGCGCGGCGCCGACGAGAATCCCGATAATCCAGGTAAAGCTCACGGGTGTACGGCCATCTCAACGCCCCTCGATGTCGCGCTCGCCCGGGATCTTCCGCTCAGCCCTGCCCTCGCCGGGGTGCGCCTGTGCTTCGTGAAAACGCTCTCCTTTCAGCCGAATCGAATCGACGAACTTTTCGTATTCGGTGTCAGACAGCTCGTCGGCGATGGCGGGCACGAGCCCTTTTACCAGCGTGATTCGCTCCGCGAGAGTCAGCTCATTCACTGCGGTAACGAGTTTGCGCAGTCTCGGGTGATTCATCCACTCGGTTTCTTTGCTCGTGGTCATCTCGCTCTCCAAAAACTCCGGTACGATCGTGAAAGGTGCGTTGGAACTCCGTCGCCCTGAAATCTATCCCTAATTTCGGCGGAACCCCGTCCGCCGGAGCTCCGACCATTGTGCGAGCACGGCCGCGAGGGCGCGCTCCAGATCGGTCGCGGCACTCGCAACCTGGGTGGTCGGCTCTGCGTCAGCACCTTCTACTGTGTCGAGAATCGCGGCGAGCTCTCCGTTGAGTCTCACGAGATTCTCGGCCGTACCGCCACGCGGTCCGCTCTCAATGTTGAGAAGGAGGCTATCGAGAGCCGCCAGCGAATCGGCGATCTCGCCTGCCTTGGCTCCTTCGCGTTGCGCGCGCAACAGTGCTCGCCGCTGGCGCACCTGGCCGAGCGCGGAGAAATCGCGACTGATCGCGTCGTTCATGCGCACGCCAATGTCGTGCTGCAGCTTCAGTCCGGCTTCCGAAATCTGCACACGTGGGTCCATCTTCACCGTGAGCGGCTGCGAATAGGACCGCCCGTTCGCGGTCAGTCTGACCGTATAGACGCCGGGCAAAACCGCCGGTCCGAGCGGATGACGCGGAGTATCGCCGAAGATCGCCGAGATCGGGTACTCGTGGGTGAGGACCTTAGGCGGCGCATAGTGTAGATCCCAGACGAAGCGGTGCGCGCCCGCTCGGCCCTCGACTCGCTGCGGGGGACGGAGCCAGTAGTCAGGCACAGGAAGCTCGCGCTCTACGGGCTCCGCCGAATCTGCGCTGGAGAAAGTGCGAACCACCCGCCCCGCGGCATCGATGATATCGAGCATCACGGGCGTCGTGGCCGGTGAAGCCAGCCGATAGTGGATGATCACGCCGTCGGGCGGATTTTTCCCCGCCGGCTCCTCCGGAGGAAGCGGCGTGTCGGTGTTTCTGTTGCGCCGAAAGCGGTAGGTCAGCTTCGGCTTGAACAGATGCGCAGCGGCGCTCGCAACCTTGGGCTCGAGCTGGCGCAGCGGAGTCATGTCATCCAGTATCCAGAACGAGCGCCCGTGAGTACCGACGATGAGGTCGTCGTCGTGGATAACCAGATCGCGAATCGACGTTGCGGGCATGTTGAGGCGAAGCGGCTGCCAATTCTCACCGTCATCGAGAGTGAAGTAAACGGCGCGCTCAGTCCCCGCGAACAACAATCCACGACGGATCGGATCCTCGCGAACGGCGTTTACTACTTCGTTGTCGGGGATCCCGTTCACGATCTCCTTCCAGTTACGGCCGCCATCATGGGTGCGATAGATGTGCGGACGCAGATCATCGAGCTTGAATCGGTTGACCGCGGCATACGCGGACTCGTCGTCGAAATGCGACCCCTCCAATAGCGAGACCTTGCTCCAGGGAGTGAGCGCGGTCGGTGTAACGTTGGTCCACGCTTTCCCGCCGTCGCGGGTAAGCTGGATGAAACCATCGTCGGAGCCGGTCCAAATCGTATTCACACTGCGGAACGAGGGCGCCACGGTGTAGATCACGCCGCGATTCTGGGCACGTTCGGGATTGCCGTCGGTGAAAATTCCGTAGCTGGGTGGCACATCGTAGCTTTGGCGCGTCAGATCTGGACTGATGATGTCCCAGCTGTGCCCTCCATTCGCCGTCTTAAACAGAACGTTCGACCCGAAGTAGAGAGTGTGAGGGTCGACCGTCGAGAAAATCACCGGGGCGGTGCGAAGGAACTTGTACTTACCGGACCTCACGGCCTCCGGACTTATATTCTGCACCTCGTGGGATCGCTGGTCGAAGCGGCTGATCTTGCCGCCATATATGATGTTGGGATCCAGAGGATCCGGGGCGACGTAACCATATTCCTCGACACCCATCGGGTTCCATTCCCTGAACGTGATCGCGCCGTAGTCCCCTCGACTCGCCGTTCCAACAGAACCGCTTTCCTGTTGTCCGCCGTAGACCCAGTAAGGGATCCGGTTGTCGGTGATCACGTGGTAGAACTGCGCCGTCGGCTGGTTGTACCACGAGCTCCAGGTTCGTCCGCCATTGACGGTTATTGTCGCACCCTGATCACTCGCGAACAGCATGATGTCCGGATTGTCGGGATTGATCCAGATTCGATGGTAGTCGTCACCCCCTGGAGCACCTTTGATCGCAGTGAAGGTCCTCCCGCCGTCGGTCGACCGATAGGTGGATGTGTTGGCTGAATAAACGACGTCCGGATTCCGCGGATCTACCTTTACCTCGGCGAAGTCGGAGGCGCGACCCCACACCCTCACCTCCGAATTGGTGCGCCGCCAGGTTTCGCCCGCGTCGTCGGACCGATAGATCCCGCCCAAAGTTGGCGCGTCCACCGTCGCGTACATCCGTCCTGAATTGCTCGGTGCGATCGTGAAGCCGATCCTCCCCAATCGCTGCGCGGCCGTTGGAAGCCCGCTCGTTAACTGACGCCACGTCGTTCCGCCATCGATCGATTTGAATAGCCCGCTCAACGGGCCATTCCACGACGAATTCTCCCAGGGCCCCTGCCGGCCGGCCCAAAGATCTGCGTATAGGATCTGCGGGTTACGAGGATCGAATCCGACCTGGGCGGCACCAGTGTTCTCGTCCTTGTAGAGAACTCTCTGGAATGTCTCGCCGCCGTTCGTCGACCGATACACGCCGCGTTCGGGATTCGGACCGTAGGGATGGCCGAGCACGGCGACGAACACACGGTTCTCGTCCCGGGGATCGACGATGACGCCGGCGATTTGCTGCCCGTCCCTAAGCCCCAGGTGGCGCCACGTTTTTCCTGCGTCGATCGATTTGTAGATCCCGTCGCCAGTGGAGAGATCGGGCCGCTGGACCCCCTCGCCACTTCCGACATAAATCACGTTCGGATTCGATGGCGCAACGGCCAGGTCCCCAATGGATCCCGTCGGTTGGGTGTCGAAGATCGGTGTCCAGACGCGCCCGTAATCGGTCGTCTTCCACACACCCCCGTTATTGACTCCGACGTAGAACACGTTCGGCTGCCCACGGACCCCGGTCGCGCCGATCGTACGTCCGGCACGGAAAGGCCCGATCATCCGCCATTCGAGGGTCGAATAGAGCGAGGGATCGAGCTTCTGCGCAATAAGGCTCCCCGGGAACTGGGGAACCGAGAGGGCGGCGATCAGTACCATGCAGATACGCGTGAATGACATTTCAGGTCGGCAGTAGGCGGTAAGTAGCGCTGCTCGGATGAAAATGCAGAGCAGCCGGGGGTTGGTGCCAGCGGAAAATCAAACTCCATTCATCGTTTGGTTCCCTTCCACGAGTACCTATTCCAAATCCCGGTGGAACGGCATTTGAAATCATGTGTCCGAATCTCATGACCCTCGGCAGCAAAAAATGACCATTTCTCGTAAGGTTTTAGGACTCTTCGTCGCATTCGCCCCGATTTCGAGCGTCGCCTGGGCCCAGATCGAACTGCCTCATACCGCCGTTACCGCCGGAAGGGACACCGCGCCCGCCCACGCTTCGGTCGCCGACGCTCCTCTGGTGCTCAGAGCGAACGTTCCCGCCCGGATATTGGTGGTGCAACGGGGCGACAGCACTCTCAAGACGTTTGCGGTGGCTGTTGGCCAGGACAGCTACCCGACGCCGACCGGAACCTTCACGATCAGGAAGATGATCTGGAATCCGAGCTGGCGACCACCACCGGGCGCCGAATGGGCAAAGGGGAAACAACCGAAAGGCCCGGGGGAGCCAGGCAATCCGATGAAGGTGGTAAAGATTTTCTTCCGGGAGCCGGACTACTACATCCATGGAACCGGGGACGTCGAGAGTCTTGGCTCGGCGTCCTCGCACGGATGCCTGCGCATGGACCCGGCTGAAATAGCGGACCTGGGCAAGATCCTCATGGAGCATGGCGGCCAGCCGCGAGAAGAGAACTGGTTCTGGCGCATCCTCCACTCACGCCGTGAAGAAAAAGTCATCTATCTCGATAATCCGATTGCGCTGACGATCAGCGACTAGCGACCGCCCACTGCAGTCAGAGGCGTGCACCGGCTATAGCAGCTCCGAGCGGGTAAGCTTATGTTTGCGCAGCTTTGCCTGCGCGAGCGCGGCGTTGAGATCTGCCCAGTTTTCACGTTCAATTCCCAGTTGCGGTGATCTAGCCCAGGGTCGGAGGGAGGCATGACAACTCCTTCGGTCCCGCAGGATACGCTTGCTCCACTCCGTGCCGCGCTCGCCGGACGCTACGAGATCGAGCGTGAGATCGGCCAGGGGGCGTTCGCGACGGTCTATCTGGTCCGGGATGCGAGGCACGACAGGCGCGTCGCGCTCAAGGTCCTGAACGCAGACCCGGCATCCGAAACCGGTGAGCTGCGCTTCATCCGCGAGATCCGAATGCTCGCGCGGCTCCAGCACCCGAACATATTGCCGCTCCACGACTCGGGCCATGTAGAGGCACTCCTCTACTACCTGATGCCCTATGTGAGTGGCGAGACGCTTCGCATCCGCATGTCCCGCGAGCGTCAGCTTTCTATCGATGCGGCTGTCCGGATCGCCTGCGAAGTCGCAGACGCTCTCGCGTACGCGCACGGTCAGGGAATTATCCACCGCGACATCAAACCGGAGAACATCCTGCTCTCGGGCGGTCATGCGGTCGTAGCGGACTTTGGAATCGCTCGAGCGATCGATGTAGGAGGCATCCAGCAGTTGACGAGAACCGGGATGGGCGGCCCTGGAACCCCGGGCTACATGAGTCCCGAGCAGCTGATGGGCGATCGTGAGCTCGACGGGCGCAGCGACATGTACAGTCTTGGCTGTGTCCTGTACGAGATGCTCGTCGGCAAGCCACCCTTCGCTGGCAAGGAGGGATTCGTGAAGCGCTTCACTGAGCCGGCGCCGACGCCGTCGTTGTCTCGAAAGGACATCCCCGCATGGCTCGATGCGGCCGTGACCAAAATGCTGGAGCGGAATCCGGCGGATCGTTACGGGACGGCTGAAGATCTGGGTCGCGCGCTCAACGTGAACGCGATTCGCCCCTCCAGCCCTTCTCCATCGCCGCCAGGATACGATTCGTCTCGCGCTGGGGCCGCGTCAAATACGTATGGCACGGCATACAAACCGGTGTCTGGGGAGCCCGCAAGGCTCCGAGAAGTTGCCCAAGCGTCTATTGGTGTGATGCCTTTTGCGAACATGAGCGCCGATCCCGCTAACGAGTATTTCTCCGACGGGATCACCGAAGAAATCCTGAATGCCCTCGCCAGCATTCCAACCCTGAAGGTGGCTTCGCGGACCTCGGCGTTCGCGCTCAAAGGAAAGTCGCTCAGCATTGCAGAAATTGGTCAGCACTTGAACGTGAACACCATCCTCGAGGGTAGCGTACGCCGAATAAACCAGCGAGTGAGAATTACCGCACAGCTGATCAACACCGCGGACGGCTATCACCTGTGGTCGGAGCGCTACGATCGGGAAGTCGAAGACGTCTTCGCAATTCAGGACGAAATCGCAAGAACGATCGTCGATCGGCTCAAGGTCAAGCTCACAGCCGCGCAGAATGAGGCCCTCGGCAGAAGGCACACCGAGAATATTGAAGCGTATGAGCTTTACTTGCGCGGAAGGCACTGTTCCTACCGGTGGAACATCTCGGGCATGATGCAGAAGGCGTTGGAGTACTTCGAGGCGGCGCTCTCAAAAGATCCGGAGTATGCCCTCGCTTACCACGGTCTGGCTGACGTTTACAGCATTCTCGGCCTCTACGCTTTCCAGCCGCCTGCGGCCGTAGTTGAAAAGGCGATGACTGCTGCGACCTGTGCGGTCGAGCTTGCTCCCGAGTTGGCTGAGACTCAAACCTCGCTCGGGTTCGTGCAGATGCTGGACTGGGATTGGAAGGGAGCGAATTCTGCGTTCGATAAGGCAATCGACCTGAATCCGAGGTATGCCCAGGCGCACACGTTTCGCGCCTGGCTGCTCAGCATCCTGGACAGACCCACCGAAGCAGCCGAAGCCGTTCGAATCGGCATGGAGCTGGATCCGTTTCTCCCGGCTACGAATGGCGTCGCTGCGCTCGTGGCCTACCATGGGCGTCGTTACGACGAAGCAATCAGGGAATCAGAGCGGGCCCTGGAGCGGGATCCCACGTCGGCCCTTTCTCTGCTTTGCATCAGCATGTCGTACTCAGCGAAGGGCGCGCACAAGGAGGCGATCCTTCACGCCGAGCGCGGAGTCAGCCTCTCTCCTGGCGTACACTTTCTGCGCGGCGTTCTTGGCGCGGTGTACGCAATGGCGAATGAGACGACCGCTGCGCACCAAGTCCTCGAGGATTTACTCGAGCGCTCGAAGCGAATGTACGTCGGCCCGACCGTGATTTCGTGGATATACTCGCATCTCGGCGAGCACGACCGTGCATTCGAATGGCTCGAGAAGGCGTATGACCAGCGAGACTGCACTCTTGGGTTCGGACTCCGAGCTCCGATGTACGAGGTCATTCGCGACGACCCGCGCTTTGGCCGGCTGCTCACGAAGCTCGGGCTGAGTTAAGACCTCACACTCCAGTGCGTCGAGTAACCGGGCTTGAGCTAACAGCACTGGCGAGCGCACTCATCGCGGTTGCGGGCTGCAGGAACGCAAACATCGTCCGGCACCAGATTGTATCGTTCCCTCATGCCGTCGGCTGCGCAGCGAGCGAGTGTGGAGATAGTCGTGATCTCGTTTCCGTCACATACCTGGGTATTTCCGGCATTCTCATTGAGCATGGTGGGCACGCTCTCCTGACCGACCCATTCTTCAGCAATCCGCCGTTCGCCGGCAGGCGGCCCAACGCAATTCAGTGGCTCCGAAATGGTCCGCCCATCAAACCCGATACGGCAATGATCGAGCGCCGGCTTCCAAGTCGGGCCGATCGAGCCACGGTGATTCTGGTTGGGCACGGACACTACGATCATCTCCTCGACGTGCCGTACATCGCAACGCACCGGGCAAAGTCAGCCATCATCTTCGGCGGTCCGTCGATCATTCGCATGCTGATGGGCGATCGAGATCTGCGGTCGAACGCGGGTCGGCTCGTGTCGATTTCGGCAGAGGAGGCGGGGAACTCGACTCGTTATGGCGACTGGTTCTATTCGCCTGACAGCGCGTTCCGTTTCATCGCACTCGTCGCCGGCCACGCGGCCACCTACATGATCGGACCTCTTGGTTACACGTTCGCTTCGGGGACGGTATCAACTGACATGAAGCACCTGCCGCGCACGGCTGCCGAGTGGAAACTGGGCGAACCTTTTGCGTTTCTGATCGACGTACTTTCCGGTTCGCCTCGCCGCACGGTTTTCCGGATCTACTTCGAGGATGCACCGAGCGAGCCGCCCCTGGGGTTTCCATCACACACGCTTCAAGTGGAACGAGGCGTGGACCTCGCGATACTCTGCGCCGCGACATCCTCGAACGTCACCGCGGCTCCAGACAGTCTCTTGCGGGTGCTCCAGCCCGCCGCAGTGATGGTCACCCACTGGGAGTCATTCTTTCGCTCGCAGCTCTTACCTACATCACTGAGCCGCGCGACGGATTTGCGACAATTCGTCCGCAGTTTGCGGCGATCCCTGCGACCCAATACAGGATGGGTCATGCCGCTTCCTGGTCAAACCGTCCGATTTCGGACTGCGGACCGCGTGTAGAGGAATCCCGCCAGCGCCCCGGCAACCAACTTCAGGGCTGAGGCGAGCAGGTAGCCCACCGGAACGCCCTGGTGTCCCGCAATAGATCCTGAAATGGAGAGAGCGATAGCGGCGAGGGCAACGACAATCGCGTGCGTCACAAAACGCGACGTGACCTTCGGCATCAGGCGTCGCGCAAAAACGTAAGTGTAAAGCGTGCCCGCGACGATTCCGACGAGCGCGCCTGCACGTTCGCCGAATGCATTGTAATCCGCCTCCGCCAACCCGCGAGCGAAGACAAACCTGTAGAGCAGCATCACCACGATGATGGTGACAATGGTGGAGATCTCCGCGAACAATCCATACCCCACCGCGCGGAGCCAGCGAGCTCTCCGCGCGGCCATCTGGACAGCTGTCACCGGTCTACTTGAGCGTAAAGGGTATCAGGTATTCCCTATCGTCCCAAGCCATGCGAAGCACCCCGCCCGATGCCTGCGGAGCGACGCCGACGACGAACTGCTCGACCGGCGTCGACAACTTATTGCTCGTAAGATCCAGCCGGGTTAGGTCCTTCTCAGAGTGATAGTCCGTACCCCACTGACCGGTTTCAGTGTTGATGATCAGTTTTGCAC
>JALYKQ010000108.1 GCA_030774675.1 Gemmatimonadota bacterium
ATCAGTTGATCTAGAGGTTGTCGGGGTCAGCGTTTTTCTCGCCTTTCCCGAAGTTCTTTTGGATCTTGCCCTGAAGCTCTTCGGTGCGGCCTTTGATGTGTTCGCTGGTGTTGTCGGTGGCATCCCCCAGGTCGCCACGGACCTGGCCTTTCATCTCTTTGGCGGTCCCTTTGACCTGATTCTCGAGACCCCTTTCGTTTAGGTCCTTCATTTGCGCCTCCTATGTGGATTCTAGTCGTTCTAGTTGCCCGTCATAAATGCAAGCGATATGCCCGCACCTACGTCTGTTTTTTACGAGGCCGGTACCGACCTTGCAAAGGCCTCGCCGCTTGCGGAAATTCCGAGGTCAGCCACCAGCTGTACGGTAGCGTGAACAACCTCTATAGGTCGCGCAAATCAGTACTAACGTAGAAGCCCACCCGAGCGGCCGCCGTCTCGCAAAACTTACTCTTCTCGCGCTCGGCGTCGTTTACGGCGACATCGGGACAAGCCCGTTATACGCCCTGCGGGAATGCTTCAAGCCGGAGCATGGCCTCGCTCCGGTCCCGACGAACATCTATGGCGTTCTCTCGCTGATCGTCTGGTCGCTGATAATCATCGTCGGGATCAAGTACATCATCTTCATTATGCGGGCGGACAATAACGGCGAGGGCGGCATTCTCGCCTTGCTGGCCCTCATTCTTCAAAAGCAGCGGCGCGCTGACGATTCCCTTCGGCGCAAAACCATCATTGCACTGGGATTGATCGGCGCGGCCCTACTCTACGGCGATGGTGTGATCACCCCTGCGATCTCGGTTTTGAGCGCCGTTGAAGGCCTGGAAGTGGTAGCTCCCCAGTCGCAGCATTTGGTAATTCCGTTGACCGTGGCGATCCTCGCCTCGTTGTTCTTCTTCCAGCAGCACGGTACAGCAAAAGTGGGCCGGATATTCGGCCCGGTGATGGTAGTCTGGTTCGGCACGATCGGGGGCCTCGGGCTTCGAGAAGTGTTGCAGGCTCCGCAGGTCCTCGTCGCGGCGAATCCGTGGTACGGCCTGAAGTTCTTCAGCCAGCATGGCCACGCCGCGTTCATTCTCCTTGGTGCCGTGGTTCTCGCTGTCACCGGAGCGGAGGCACTGTATGCCGACATGGGGCATTTCGGCAAGCGGCCTATCAGGCTCGCCTGGTTCCTATTGGTGCTGCCCGCGCTGCTGGCGAACTACTTTGGACAGGGCGCGCTGATTCTGCGGGATCCGGCCAGCGCGATCAATCCGTTCTATCTGCTAGCGCCAAGTGCGCTGCAGTATCCACTGATCGCCCTGGCGACGATCGCAGCGATCATCGCGTCCCAGGCCCTCATCTCCGGCGCATTCTCGCTCACGCAGCAGTCCGTGCAGCTGGGCTACAGCCCTCGCGTGCAAATCATCCACACGTCGCATCAGGAAACAGGGCAGATTTTCGTTCCTGAAGTGAACCGCGCACTCGCACTTGGGTGCATTCTGGTTGTGCTTGCATTCAGGTCTTCGAGCGCGCTGGCCGCCGCGTACGGAATCGCAGTGACGGGAACAATGGCCATCACCACGATTCTATTTTACGTGCTCGCACGCTCGCACTGGCAGTGGAGCATTTGGCGGGCGGGAGCGCTTACCGCTTTTTTTCTGATCATCGATCTTGCGTTCTTCTCCGCGAACATGCTTAAAATTGCACAGGGGGGTTGGGTACCCCTCGCCATCGCGCTTGGGATTTTCATTCTGATGACGACCTGGCAACGCGGACGCGGAATCGTGCGGGGCTTGCTGGTGGACGCTTCGATTCCACTCGACGCGCTGCTCAAGGATTTGGGGGACGAGAATCCCGACAAGCGATTCAAGCCGGCTCGAGTTCCCGGCACCGCCGTTTTCCTGACCTCCGAATCTAGGAACGCTCCGCTCGTACTGCTGCATCATCTCAAGCACAACAAGGTGCTTCACGAGAACGTCGTTCTTCTCTCGATCCTCGTGGCGCCGGTTCCCGAAGTTCCCCTCGCGGAACGGATCGAAGTGACGTGCTTCCCTCACAACTTTTCCCGCATCAAGGCGAAATACGGCTTCATGCAGACCCCGAACGTGCCCGAGGTTCTAGCTTTGGGCGCCGAGCGCGGAATAATAGCGAAGCCGTCGGAGACCACTTACTACCTGGGGCGCGAGAATCTCATCCCCACCGGAACCAAGCAGCTTGCCCGGTGGAGGAAGAAGCTCTACATCTTCATGCAGCGGAATGCGAGGCCTGCGACGCAGTTTTTCGGAATTCCACCCAATCGGGTCGTGGAGTTGGGCGCACAGATGGAGTTTTAGTCGTCAACACGGTTGAGGACTCGGCCCTTCTCCCTCAGGCTTCCCCACGCCGCCGCAGTTTCTCTATCTCGCGCCGATCCTTTTTGGTTGGGCGTCCCGGCAGATAACCCGAAGCCGACTGCGCTGCCTTCATCTGGAGCTGCAGCGCTTCGCGAGCTTTACGTCCTTCGGGGTTTTCCTCGTACAGACTCGCCGTCACGGACGCCGGCCCACGCCGCTCGGACAGCGCCAGCACGCTGACCACATGGTAGTACGGGCCAAGCCGAATCCGGACCGTATCTCCTGCCTGCAATTGCTTCGCACGTTTCGCCCGCTCCCCATTTACTTCCACTTTCCCGCCTTCGATGGCATCAGCCGCCAGACCGCGCGTTTTGAAGAAGCGCGCGGCCCATAGCCACTTGTCGAGCCGGATCCGTAGTGTCTCCTCTGAATTCATCTGTTGAGCGGCTCCTCGAGCGGCAGAGAGGGTGTGCGTTGCCCTTTTCGAGGCTTCGGAGTCCTGAAGATAAGGCAGATTTTCCCCCTGCGCGGACATCCGTGGCAGAAAACGACTGGTCGACCCAACTCAAGAAGATAGAAAGGGAGTTCGATGGGCTTCCGCCGGAGCCTTCGCCTGCGTTCAAAAAAATGCAGAGCGAGGAGGAACGCCGCGCCCAGGAGCGTACCCAACAGCGCGCCGCGATGATCGGCGCAGGCGCCCGCCTCATCCTGGTTTTTGCGCTTTTTGGTGCACTGGGTATCTGGCCGTACGCGAAGAACTGTGGCGCGGGGTGGTTTGGCTATGTGGGTACCGAAGCCGTAATCGTCGCTGGAGGGTTATGGGTAGCCTTTACGACCTGGCGCTATCGACTTCCGAAGATGCACGCGCTGTCGCTCTTGATCATCCTCGTCGGTCTGGTTCTGATCGCGGCCGAAGTGCTGCCACGCACCGGATACGCGAGGGTGGACCCGAAGAATCCACCGCAGTTGTGGTGTCCTGAAACGACCGCCGCGCTGCCCGCAATCGATCCCGAAACCAGGGCTGCGCTGCCCTCGACGGGGCCGGAAACGATGGGCGCGTTGTCCTCAACAGATCTGTTGGGACAACGCGTCCGTTACGCCACCCAATCTATGGGGAATCGGTGGCAGGAGAGCAGCAGCGATCTCGTCAGACAACTCCGTCCGCAGCGAGCCGTTTTAGAGCGGATTGCGCATCCCGAATCGCGGTTGCCGCGAGATCCCTGATAACCGCTGGGGACACCTGCCCGATCTCGTTCTCGATGTCGAAGAGAGGGTCGTCCAGATCGAACATCATCATGTCTTCGTAGTCCCCCAGGGCCCGGCCAGGAACGAGCTCAGTGTCCTGACCGCCTTCCACTTTGAAAACCCTCGGTACGCGCGTCGGAGCCATCGGAATGAACTGCAACGGACTACGCCGGAGCTGAACTTTGTTCGGCACCCTGTTCAGGCGCTCGCGCACGAGGGGCTCGATCTGCTGGCGCAGCATCGGCATGTCTGGACCGAACATCATCGCTGCCCCAGGGCCATTGAACTCCATCATGCCCTCCGAGCCGGGAAACCTGAAGCGCCCACCGAGCCGCACGAGATCGCTGGCCTTCCCCGCGGTTACCTGCACGTCGCGAAAGCGCCCACCTGAGTAGACGCGCAGAGTCACCCGAGCGCCCGGTGCGAGCTTTTGGACTTCGCGGGTGAGTCGATGGGCGGCAAGACCATTTGTGTACGGATCATCAACGTCACCGCCGGCCGTCCGAAGATCGACTCCGTTGATCGCGGCAATACGGTCGCCTTCGATGATGCCAGCGGTCTCGGCCGGCCCCTTCGGTGTAACGGCTTCCACGAACACCCCCAGAGTGTCGCGGCGGGTACCGGTGGCGCGCAGCTCAATGCCAAGGGCCGCGCGCTTAGCCATGGCTGAATCCATTCGGTAAAAGATTCTGCTACGAAATGCGGAATCACCTTTCGCTGAGCCCCGTAGGACTCCGCATTCGACGCGCCCAACCGGGAAGTTCTTACACGTCGAGTCGGGTTTGCTGGTTGCAACTTGTGCGTTCAGCGTTGTCGCAACACACGTCGCAGCAACCAAGGAAAAAAGCAGTACGCCTTTCCTCATTGTCTCCTCCAGGTTCTGTGACATAGGACATCGAACGCTATTCAAGGGTTGCCGGTGCAAAACCGGACGGCTCCGGCGATATTGAGACATGTCTACGACGCTCGAGCCCCCCAAGCCAAGGCCGAATCTCCAGGCGATCGACGTACACTCCTTCGAGCACCATTGGCAGGATGAAGCGGACGCGGCGTATCTGTATCGTTTGCTCGCCTCTGCGGAGCCCGACCCGAAGAAGAAAGACGTCTATGCGCGGCTGGCTGATGTCGAAGACCGGCACGTCGTAGTCTGGAGCGAGCTGCTATCCCAGCACGGCCACCCTCCTCCAAAATTCCGTCCCAGCGGACGTGCAAGGCTGCTCGCCACCCTCGGACGTTGGTTTGGTCCCGGGTTCCTGCTGCCGATGCTCCTGGAGGAAGAAGGGCGCGAGGTGAAGGCTTATCTCGACATGCACCGCGAGACCCCGCGAGGCGCCCCAGGTGGCCCGGAGGCGCTGACTCTGGCGCGCGAATCAGCGGAACATGCGACGACGCTGGGACAGATCGCGGGAAAGGGCGGCGAGCCGTGGCATAGGACCAAATCGGGCGGGTTCCTCCGCAACGTCGTGTACGGATTCAACGACGGGCTCACCGCGAACTTCGGCTTGGTCGCGGGAGTGATCGGCGCGGCGACCGTGAATCAGCACCAGGCAGTGGTCGTAGCGGGCATGGCCGGACTGATCGCCGATGCGCTGTCGATGGGCTCGAGCGGATATCTTGCCAGCAAAAGCGAGCGCGAGGTATACGAGTACGAAATCGCGATGGAAAAAACCGAAGTCGAGCTCATGCCCGAGATTGAGCGCGACGAGCTCGCCGTCATCTATGAAGCGAAGGGAATGGACCGCAGCTCGGCGCACACCCTCGCGACTCAAATGATGGCCGATCCGCAGCAGATGCTGAAGGAGCAGGTTCAGGAAGAGCTGAAGATCGGTGAGTTCGCCATGTCGCCCTTTCGCGAGGGGTGGGTGACGGGCCTCGCGACCGCGTTTGGAGCGGCGATTCCGGTTTTCCCGTTTCTCATCTGGAGCGGCACCACCGCGATCGTGATCTCCTTCTCCGTCGCGATGCTCTCCCACTTTGTCGTCGGTGCGGCGAGATCGGTCTTCACCGGCCGCGGGGTCTTCCGCTCCGGCTTCGACATGTTCGTAGTGGGTGTCGGTGTCGCGGCCGTCGGATACTTCGTCGGCGGGTGGGTGGGGAGACGGATCTAACCCGGCTACGCCCGATGCTGTCTCTTCGCCGTCCACCCTTGGAGCAGGATCATCCCGAGGCCCAAGGTGGTTGATATCATCAACACCACCTTGCCGATCACCGGTATCAGCATCACGATGAGCAGGACCAGCCCTCCGACTAGGTAGTTGACCACTGCGCCGTACAGTCGCGCACCTTCGCGGATGCCAAGCAGCCGCCGGCCCAACCAAATCCCGACGGGTATGTCGCCCAGGAACAGGAGAACTGCGTAGACGACCCCCGTCAGGACGGCGAGTGGCAGTCCGATGACCGTGAATCCCACGAGTACGATTGCAATCGGGGCGAGGCAGACCCAGCCCAAGCCAACGAGTGCCGTAAGTATCGGACGGCGAGGAAGAATCTCCGCTGCCTCGGCCGAGAATCGGGGAAAAAGTGCCACGAATGCGAACCCGATCAGGAGGAATCCCAGCATCCAGACCCAGCGTCCGAGGCCCCACTGGGTCTCGACCGGAAGGGCGGTAACGGTGCCTGAGATGCGCGCGGCGGGATCGATTTTGACTTTTTTGGGAGACACTTTGTAGCGCAGGTTCCCGGCTATTTGGGCGCGCGGCCCGATGTGAAGCTCGCCTCCTAAAACCTTGACGTCGCGGCCGACGACACCATTTATCGTGACGTTGCCACCGGAGGCGAGCAGCCCACCTCGCACGGTCCCGGCAATCTCAACATTCCCGCCGGTGAAGTAAGCATTGCGCGCTATGACTCCCGCAGAATCAAGAGCAACGTTGCCGCCCGCAACGGTCGCGTTACGATCGACAACGCCCGTTACGTGGACTTCGCCGCCAGCGGCGCGGACCGACCCATGAATCCTTCCACTTATATCCTGGCTCCCCGCAATCCCGAGATAGTCACCGCCGGCTGATCCGCGGAAGTTCACGTCACGACTGGCGAGGATGACGTCGCCAGTCACGCTGTCTGCCGGACCAAAAAAGACTCCCGACCCAACCACATCATCGCCAACCTGTGTAACATTGCGGCCTGCGGACCCACCGCACGCGGCCATTGACGCCGTGAGCACAGCACCGAACAGGCCGACGATTAAGCGAGGATGAACCTGAAGCATCATGGATTCCTCCGGAAACGCGACGCAGCTGGGAACGCGAGAAGGCTGAATGTTGTCGCTGACGCTGCTTTTTTGCTACCATCATGGATGCCACCACGTCCCTACGTTCTTGCCGAAACCAGCTGGAAGACGGTAAAGGACACTCCATTCGATGTCGCGATCCTGCCATGGGGAGCGACCGAGCCGCACAACTATCACCTGCCTTACGGCACCGACAATTACGAGACGGGATCAATTGCCGAGCGGGCGGCGGAGATCGCCTGGAAGCAGGGCGCGAAGGTCGTGGTGGTTCCAACGGTGCCGTTCGGCGTGAATACCGGACAGCTCGATCTTCGTCTCGCGCTCAATATGAATCCGAGCACTCAGCATGCAGTACTCGCCGATATCGCAACGGCAATCTCGAAGCAGGGGGTTCGGAAGCTGCTTGTACTCAACGGGCACGGTGGCAACGATTTCCGGCAGATGATCCGCGAGCTCCAGCCACGCCTGGACGTCTTCATTTGTACGATCAACTGGTGGACGTGCGTTAAGGGAGCGGACTACTTTGACGAGCCCGGCGATCACGCCGGCGAGATGGAGACCAGCATCATGATGGCGCTCCAGCCCGCTTTACTTCTTCCCTTGTCGGAAGCGGGCGCAGGCAAGGCAAAGAGATTCCGTATCGCTGGCCTGCGCGAAGGGTGGGCCTGGGCGCCGAGGCAGTGGTCGAAAGTCACTAGCGACACGGGCACGGGAAATCCGGCGGCGTCGACGCCGCTCAAGGGAGAGAAATTTCTCCAGGCGGTCACCGAGAGAATTGGCGGCTTTCTGGTCGAGCTCGCCAAAGCGGATCCGCACAACATGTACGAGTAGCCGCGAATGTCACGCCCTCGTTATCTGAACAAGCTGCCTGAATCCGCTCAATACATCGGCGACGCAAGCGCGGGCGAAATCGAAATCATCGACAAGCTGGAAGCGTCAAAGATCCGCGCCAAGACCGGAATCCTGATCGAAGACAAGCTGCATTTCTTTGTCCGGGATGCTGTGAAGTTTCCGAGCGGAGAGGTCCGCACCCAGATGCGGGTGATTGGGTGCACGACGGCTGACGGGCCGTCCGGTGTAATCGCCCTGGCTTGGCGGGACGGGAAAATCTATCTCCGGGAGATGTTCCTTCACGCCACCCGACACTGGGAGCTCGAAACGCCTCGTGGCCAACGCGAGACCGGCTTCTCCGCTGAGGAAGCAGCCCGGAAAGAGATCGACGAAGAGTTGGGGTTTCGCGTGAAGAGCATCGAAAAGATCGGCGACGTCAGTGGCGACAGCGCTCTCCTGGCAAGCATCCTTCCAATCTTCTGGGCAGAGCTCGAGCCGGGTCCGCCACACGATCACCCAGAAAAAAGCGAAGCCTTTGGGAAGATCATTGCGCTTAGCGAGTCACAGCTGAAAGAAAAGGTTCGCCGCGGCGAGATTCGTGACGGCTACACACTCTCGGCGATACTGTTTGCTCAGCTCGCGGGGAAGCTGCAAATCGCTTAGCGCAACCGAGTCATAGACTCTGCCGGGTAGACGACAAAAGATTTAACGCCGATGCTTCGAATTGGAGCGGATGAATCAGGATCGCTCCGTTTTGGCGATACGGCTTCTAACACCGGGGCCGGGGTTTTTTTCAGTGCCGCTCGGGATGCATCAGGCGCGACACGGAGCCCTCACGAAATAAAAAAAACGAATTCGGAGCATCCGCGAAAATCCGAAGCATCCGCGCTGAGTCTTTTGACCTTTTCACTCTGCGGGACCGAGACCTCAGACCCTACGCGACGATATTCAGCAGTCGGCCCGGAACGAAGATGATCTTCTTCGGCGCGCCGGCAACGAACCGGGCCACCGTAGGATCGGCAAGGGCCGCCACCACAGCAGCTTCCTCAGGAATGTCCCGCGGTACGAGCACCCTCGACCGCACCTTGCCGTTCACCTGGACAACCAGCTCGATATTGTCTTCTGCCGCCAGCGCCTGGTCGAAGCTGGGCCACGCGGTGTCGAAAACGCTTCCGGTTCCACCGGTCTGCTCCCACAGCTCCTCCGCGATGTGCGGCGCGAACGGCGAGACCAGTGGGATGAGCGGCAATACCTCGTTACGGTGTGGCGTGCGCTCACCCTTCCGTACGACGTTCATGTATTCCATCATCGCGGCGACGGCGGTGTTGTAACTGAGGCGCGGGATGTCCTCGCCGACTTTCCTGATCGTCTGATGCAGCTTTCGCATTACTGAATTATCGGGCTCGCCATCAGCCGACATGCTCTGCACCGACGCGAAGAGCCTGTCGAGAAAGCGACGGGTGCCCGAGATGCTACGGTCGCGGAAGTCACCGCCCTGCTCGTACGGCCCCAGGAACATGAGGTAGGTGCGAAAGGCGTCCGCGCCCCACTCCTCGATGTATTCGTCGGGGTTGACGATGTTGCCCTGGGTCTTCGACATCTTCGCGCCTTCGCGGATGATGTGCCCGTGCGCGCGGAAGCGGGTGTACGGCTCCTCGAACTCCAGGTGCCCCGCATCGTGAAGGACCATCGTGATGAAGCGCGAGTAGAGAAGGTGCAGCACCGCGTGCTCGTTGCCGCCGATGTAGGAGGTGACCGGCAGCCACTTTTTCGTGATGGCCTTCTCGAACGGAACATCGTCGTGACCCACGCTCGGATAGCGCAGGAAGTACCAGGCACTGTCGAGGAATGTGTCCGACACGTCGGTCTCGCGACGTCCCGTTTTTCCGCACTTGGGGCATGCGACGCGATACCACTCCTCATGGCGCGCGAGGGGTGATACGCCGGAGTCGTCCGGCTTGAAGTCCTCGATGAACGGAAGAACCACCGGCAGATCTTTCTCCGGCACCGGCACCGTTCCGCACGCATCACAGTAAATGACTGGAATTGGTGGACCCCAGTAGCGCTGCCGCGAAATGCACCAGTCGTGAAGCCGATAGTGCACGATTGGCTTGGCCGAGCCTCCTTTCGCCAGCAGCTCGACGATCCCCTTCTTCGCCGCTTCCACCCGGAACCCATCGAACACGCCCGAGTTCACGAGCGTTCCCGACTCACACTCCGTGAACGCAGCCGTGAGCGGGGTTCTGGCGTCCTCGCGCTCGCCGCACACCACCCGCACGATCGGAAGCTCGAACTTCGTCGCGAACTCGAAATCACGCTGATCGTGACCGGGGACGCCCATGATCGCGCCGGTCCCGTACTCCATCAACACATAGTCCGAGACCCAGATCGGAATCTCCCCGCCCGTGGCGGGATTGATCGCGTACGAGCCGGTGAAGACGCCCGTCTTCTCGGTGCTCGTCTTTCGAGTGATGATGTCCTGCTTCTTCGTCTTCTCACGGTACGCGATCAGCTTCTTCGTCTCCGACGGCTTCGCGAAACCATCAACCAACGGATGCTCGGGCGCGAGCACGAGGTACGTGGCGCCGTAAATCGTGTCGGGGCGCGTTGTGAACACGCGGATCTCGCACTCGGCGCCATCCACTCTCCGTGCCGCGAAGGCGATTTCCGCTCCTTCGGAGCGACCAATCCAGTTTCGCTGCGCGGTCTTGGTGGTCTCCGACCAATCGATGTGGTCGAGATTTTCCAGCAATCTTGGTGCGTAATCGCTGATGCGGAAAAACCACTGCTCCAGAAGCCGCTGCTCGACCGGGGTCTTGCTGCGCTCGCACAGTCCCGCCACGACCTGCTCGTTGGCAAGCACCGTCTTGCAGTCGGGGCACCAGTTGACCGCAGCCTGCTTCTTGTACGCGAGTCCCTGCTTCAGCAGCTGCAGAAAGAGCCACTGGGTCCACTTGTAGTAATTGGGTGCGGTCGTCTCTAGCGTGTACCGCCAATCGATCATCAAACCGGATCTCTCGAGCTGGCGCCGGAAGTTCGCGATGTTGCGCGGGATGAGATCCATCGGATGCTGCCCCACCTTAAGGGCATAGTTCTCCGAATGAATCCCGAAGGCGTCGTATCCGAGGGGCTCGAACACGTTGTGTCCCATGAGACGCTGGAATCGTCCATAAATGTCGTTCCCAGTGAACGCAAAAAGATTCCCGACGTGGAGTCCTTCGGCGGACGGGTAAGGGAACATCATCAATGCATAGA
>JALYKQ010000109.1 GCA_030774675.1 Gemmatimonadota bacterium
GTTTGAGAGCCTCGGAGGACAACAGAACGTGGATGAGATCGTGCACACACTCACTCAGTCCGGTCGGGAAAACAAACCGGATTAAACCGCGCGTCGTCCCGTGACCCCGCGGTTCAGGCAGCATCGCCCAGCTTTGAGCGCCGGTCTGCTGCAACGTACTTTTTCCAGCGGCGAGTCAAGCACGCCGACTAGTAATAGGAAGTCCAAGGATGCCACGGTGGAGTGTCGTCAGGGCGGTATCAAGGTTCGGGTCCGTCAGGCTACTAACGCGAACATGGAAGTACTGCTGCATCATCGGAGGGACGTTTTCGAAACCGGACCCAACGAGCAACGAGCCGACTTTGAGTGTGGGATCGCTGCCGGCCTGCGGTGCCTGGCCGGGCATGGATTCTTCTTCGCAACGAATTCGCAGGCGGATCGCGCTCATTGCTTGACGCATATCAAAACGAATTGCCGCTACATGTCAATACTGAGAAGGGAGAGTGGCGTAGGCATCGACATTGCAGGCGCCGTTGCTGATGCAGCATTGCGAAGGAGAATCCAGTGTTCAAGAGAATTCTTGTTCCTACCGACGGCTCCAGACTTTCCCAGCAGGCCGCCCGGGCCGTCGTCGAGCTTGCCCGAAACCTGAGCGCCGATGTGGTCGGTTTTGTCGCGACACCGGAGGACAAAATGCGCGTCATCGAAGATGCGGTGTTTGCGCCCGGAACATTCTCGGAAGCCGATTTCAGCAAAGCAGTCAAACGCAAAGAAGTATCTTGGCGAGATCGAGAAGATGGCGCAGGATGCAGGCGTTCCGTTCAGCGGGGTGTCGGTAACCAGTGAGCAACCTGTCGTCGCCATTATCGATGCCGCCGACCGACACGCATGCGATCTGATTTTCATGGGTTCGCACGGGCGCAGCAGCATTGCCCAGATTTTTCTTGGCGGTGTGACCATTAAGGTGCTCTCGCTGTCATCGCTTCCGATGATGGTTTTCCTGCCGGGAAAGACCAAATCTGCGGTCGGGCGCGCCAAATGAATATTCCAAGTACGCCATCGCCACGAGCCTGGCCGGTGTGCTGCGTTTTGGCATCGCACACGCACGCCGGTCAAACGCTTGGCGGGATACGTGGCGCAGCGGCCAACCGGGAGCAAGGCCACGGCAACTCGCAAACGGCTCAACACATGCGGCCACCAGCGTGAAGGCATGACAGATGAATAGGATCAATTTTTCGCAGCGCCGCGACGCGATGGTTGAAAGTCACATCGCCGGCCGTGGCATACGCTCGCAGTTGGTGCTTGAAGCGATGCAAACTGTCCCGCGAGAGGCCTTCCTGCCCCAGCGCCTTCGCGAATTTGCCTATCAGGACGCACCGTTGCCGATAGCCGAGGGGCAGACGATCTCGCAGCCCTATATCGTCGCGCTGATGACAGAGGCGCTGGCGCTCGAGGGGGGCGAAAAAGTGCTCGAAATCGGCACCGGCTCGGGTTACGCGGCGGCTGTCCTGGCGCAGATTGCCGAAGAGGTCTACACAGTTGAACGCATCGGCCAGCTCGCCGAAAAGGCGACGACGGTGCTGTCCGACCTCGGATACCGGAACGTGCATGTGCGGCACGCAGACGGCACGCGCGGCTGGGAGGATCACGCGCCTTATGACGCGATCGTGGTGGCGGCGGGTGGTCCCAAGGTCCCGGAGTCACTGAAGTCCCAGCTCAAGATCGGTGGACGGTTGGTGATTCCGGTTGGAGCCGACCGGGGGTTCCAGGGACTGCTGCGCGTGACGCGTATCTCGGAGCTTCAATACAAGACCGAAGATATTGCGGATGTCCGCTTCGTACCGCTGGTGGGTGCGGAGGGTTGGGCCGCGCCGACGGACGAGTCCGCAACGTCGAAACACCATCGCAGCATTTCGGCGGGCGGGGAAACTCTCGAAAGGGCAATTGCGACCTCCTGCGAGGAGTTCGAGACGATTACCTCAGCGGACCTCGAACCACTGCTCCAGCGGATCGGCAATGCACGCGTCGTTCTTCTCGGCGAAGCCACTCATGGCACCTCCGAGTTTTATCGTATGCGGGAGCGAATCTCGCGCGAACTCATCGATCGCAAGGGGTTCTCTTTCATCGCCATTGAGGGCGATTGGCCCGACGCGGCGCGCATCGATCACTACGTTCGACATGCCACATACCCTGCCTCCGAATGGACGGCATTCGCTCGCTTTCCCACCTGGATGTGGCGCAATCGCGAGGTACGAGAATTCGTTGACTGGTTGCGGAAACGCAATGGCCTGGTCGAACCCAGCAAGCGGGTTGCATTTCATGGCCTTGATCTCTACAGCCTCTACACCTCCATTCGGTCGGTCCTGACCTACCTGGACGACATCGACCCCGAAACCGCACAGGTCGCGCGCCAGCGTTACGGTTGCCTGACACCGTGGCAGGCCGACCCTGCCACCTACGGGCACGCGGCGCTCACGGGCGCCTACGAGACCTGTGAGCATGAGGTGGTCAGCATGTTGACGGAACTGTTGCAAAAGCACCGGGCCTACGCCGAGCACGATGGCGAGCGTTTTCTCGACGCCGTGCAGAACGCGAAGCTGGTCGCGAGTGCCGAACAGTATTACCGGATCATGTACTACGGCTCTAGCGCCTCCTGGAATCTGCGCGACAGCCACATGTTCGGCACTTTGCAGAACCTGCTGCATTTTCATGGCCCCGAAAGCAAGGCGATTGTCTGGGCGCACAATTCGCATGTGGGCGACTCGGCGGCAACGGAGATGTCTGCACGCGGGGAATACAACATCGGCCACTTGTGCAGGGAGGAATTCGGTAGCGCCGCGTATTCCATCGGTTTCGGGACC
>JALYKQ010000110.1 GCA_030774675.1 Gemmatimonadota bacterium
CCGGGAACAGCTCAAACCGTCCGGACACCTTTCCGATCGTCGCCGATCCGAAATCACTGTAGTGTTCGGTCCTGCCCGCCAATCCAATTAGAAGCCTCTGGATGGGACTGGCCTCGAAATCGATGTAGCCCGCGTAGTTGGTGCGGTTGTGGTCGCCGGCGTCCCCTGGCTGGAACCCCGGGAAGACCTGCGCTCCTGGAGTCGGCTGCGCGCCGGCATTCGGGCCGTCGAGCACCTTCACACCGCCGTCCCGATACGAATCGGGCTCGCCCGCGATGATGCCGTAACTATCGCGGCGTGCCTCGACGCCGATCGCAACGTTGAGCGGTGCAGCGAGTCGGCCGATCGAGAACGCCCGTACCAGATCGAAGTTGGCGGTCGCCTCTCCGAACTTGAGAGAACCCGAATAGAATTCCGTCGGGCTGGCGTTGCCGAGCGTTGGATTGTCGCTGTTAGTGATGTCGAAATCGAACCGGTTGCGGCCGTAAACCCCGCTCAAATCGTAGGTCCAGCCTTTGACGTCTCCCTTGAGCCCCAGCGTTCCCGAGTAGTCACCGATGGTGCTGTTGATCAACGGCAGGAATCCGTTTGGAAAGATCGAGCGGACTGTGTTGTTGTTGCTCGGCAGGCGCCAGTTGCCCGCGCCTTGACCTTCCCGGCGGCTGATGCCGCCAAACGCGTAGATCTGCGCTCCGTTAGCGAATGCCGGGAACGCGCTGTTGCCAAAGAACGCCACATCGCTCGCATGCGCGTCGCCCTGCCGGAAGTGAACGCCCTGATTGTTTAGCGCGGGATCAGTGTTGCGAGGGTCGCCCGCGAAATACTGAAGGCGAGTGTCCGGAAGCGAGCGATTGGTGGAGCCACGATTCTCGTACTGTCCGGTGACGTGCAGAAACCCGTTTCCGGAAAAGAGCGTTCCGGTGTTCGCGGAAACAGCGCTTACATCTCCGTCGTTCAGCTTGTTGTCGCCCGGGAGGCGTTTGAGTTTCGTGTTGTTCGACCCTACCATGTATTCCAGATCGGTCGATTCGTCGGACTTGAGAATTATGTTGATGACTCCGGCGATAGCATCTGATCCGTACTGGGCCGCGGCACCATCGCGGAGTATCTCGATGCGCTCGATAGCGGTCGCGGGGATAGCGTTGAGGTCCACGCCCGTCGAGCCACGTCCGATAGTGCCATTGACGTTTACGAGCGCGCTGGTGTGACGCCGTTTCCCGTTAACGAGAACGAGTACCTGGTCAGGACCGAGTCCCCGCAGCGTCGACGGACGGATGTGATCGGTTCCGTCAGCAACTGTCGGACGCGGAAAGTTGAACGAGGGAGCGAGGAGCTGAATGATCTGACTCGTCTCGACCGCTCCAGTCTGGCGGATTTCAGTTGGAGTGAGAACATCGACCGGCACCGGAGAGTTGAGGACCGTGCGATCGCGTCCTCGGGTTCCGATGATCACCGCCGCGTTGAGCTCGGCGATTCCTCTGTCGAGAGCATAGTCCCGGGTCAGACCCTCCTCAGGGGCAACGGTGACCGTATCGCGGCGCGGTGTGTAGCCGAGGTAGTTCACGTAGATCGGATGCCGCCCTGCCGGAAGGGTCAGGCGATACGTGCCGTCGCTGCGCGAGACGGTGCCTTGCGAAGTGCCCGGCACCGAAATATGCGCGCCGGAGAGGGGTTGCCCGTTCTGCCGATCGGTGACGCGGCCCGCCAGGGTAGCGGTAGCCTGCGCCACCATTTCCGTTGGGATGACAAGGAAACCGATGACAACGAGGGCAGACGCGAGGAAGAGTTGACGTCCAGTTAGCAATGTGCGAATCCTCAACACACGATGGGTGAAATGCATACCGACTCTCCGGGAGGGGGAAGGAACGAGTCGAACGGCCGGCCTGAGGTTGGCGGGCTCTTGAAATAATCACCCGTTCCCCTGTGGAGCGCAACCAAAGAACTAAACCCTTGAGCGTCGCCGGGCTGAGGCTCCCATAGCCAAGCTTTAGCTGTTAAGATGAGGGTTCTCCACCTCAATCGTCTTGTTTTTGTACTCGGGGCGTAGCGTAGCCCGGTAGCGCGCCTGCTTCGGGAGCAGGAGGTCGCTGGTTCAAATCCAGTCGCCCCGACTGATTTATCTCTAGCCCCGGCAACGACTTTCGTTGTCGGGGTTTTTCTTGTCACTCTACGCTTGGTTCGTGGTCAGTTTGCGCCGAGCTGCACTTTCGTCATCGTGTTGACGAGCGCCTCGAACTCCTCTTCAGACAAATGGCTGCAAGCTTTCTTCAGCCGTCTGGCAATGTAGCTGCGAACCTTTTCCATCCTGGCCGTGTTCTCTTGCTCGAATGAGCCCGCGAAGTCGACCCGCGCGGAAAGGATACTCACACGCGGCGAGGAAGGTGCACCGTAAACGTCGTGCCGCGCTCTTCCGACGACTCCACATCAATTCTTCCCTGGTGGGCGTGCACTATCTGATCGGCGATATAGAGGCCCAGACCGAGGTTGGCTGATGGCCCATCTGCAGTTCCCTGGCGCTTCATCGGGCTGAAAATGCCCTCTATCTGATCTTCCGGGATCGGTGCGGCCCGGTTGTGCACGGCAACGGCAACTTCTTTCTGGTCGCCCTCAACCTTCACCGTCACAATCGTTCGGTCAGAACCGTGCTCCAGCGCATTACCCATGAGATTGGTCAATACCTGTGTCATGCGGGCACAGTCCCACTCCCCCTGCAGCGACCCTCGCGCGTCGATCTGAATCTTTCGCCCGGGATTAGCCGCCAGGAGCTCGTTCACCACATCGTGTACGGCCTTCCCCATGTTCATGGTTGCGGGCGCGATCGGAATCCCGCCGCCGAGGCGGCTGCGGGTGAAGTCGAGGAGAGCTGTAACCATCTGGTTCATGCGGCTGATGCTACTGACAATTCGCGTTGTGAGTGTCAGATGCGGTTCAACCAGCTCTTTCGTCTCGAGCATGAACTTCGCCGACGTCATCACGGCGCCAATCGGTGTGCGTAGATCGTGGCCGAGGATCGCGAGGAACATTTCCTTGGAATGATCGAGGTCCTGGGTGAACCGGGTAATGGATTCAGCCAGCGATTGGTCGATGGCTTCGTTGAACCGAGTAAGATCATCGAGGTCCGTCGCCGTGACCTCTCCCTGGTCCCTCGACCAAAGCCGGATGACACTAGCTCGCGACGCCCGGTACTCGGCCACCATCTGGTCGATGGTAAACCCGCTTTCGGCCCTCCCTGTGCCGTGCTTCTCTGCGGCGGTCCTTTCCGTGGACTGCGGGAGCGGCGCATTGCCCTTCGATTTTTCGGACTGCTCCAACCCGCCTTGCGGAGTCTTGAGATCCTTCGCAATGACGGTCAACATTTCACTGGCGTAGTCGCTCAGCGCCGCGATGCCCATCGAGCCGCTGGCGGGAGCGCATGTCCTGGCGAAAGCTTCCCATTCGGCCAGGATCGCAGCGCGATTTGCCAGTATGAAATCAGCGAGTCGCATTTCCCTCTGTCCTCTGGTCGCAGGCGATCTGTCGTACGAGGGCAGGTTTTCTGCCAGCGTCGCCGTTATCGAGGCGCCGGGCGATGGGGGAGACTTTTATAGAGTTGATCACGCTACGCCTTGTGAGATAGGCGTCGCCAGAAGCGCCACGAGAAGAGGACTGCAATTGTCCGGGAAACTGGGCTGGTGGGATTGACCCAGTACAGTCCTCTATGGCATTAATCGCGCCCCGATCTGAAAGAAAGCAACGAGTTTCAGGTTCCCTTTTGAGTACCCGAAAACAGCGCTGCTGTCCCGCGTCGGGCGCTCCCCGGCGTCCTTTCCGCGCGCACGAGATGTCGCC
>JALYKQ010000111.1 GCA_030774675.1 Gemmatimonadota bacterium
GGCGCAACCGGGCACGCGGGGGCGACGGGAGCGACGGGTGCGACCGGCGCAAAGGGACCGACGGGACCCACAGGTGCAACTGGCCCCGTTGGACCGACCGGCGCGGCCGGCGCAGGCACCGGTCCGACAGGTCTGACGGGCGGTTCCACCGGGGGACATCTCCATGCTGGAGTGACCGGGCCAGCCGGCGAGCTCTCGCCGGGCCTGCCGACGGGCGACCCACAACCGGTGCAGGGTCGAGTCGGCCGATGGACTTGCACCATCGGCCTCTCACAGAACTGAGCGTGAGACTCTCGCCTCACTCAGCTCCCATCAGGCAAACCCGCCGGTCAGACCGAGCCGCCAGTGTACAAACAAATCCGCATGTTCCCGAGCCATTCGTTCGAGAAAGCGACCGGCGCGGGTCTTCGTTGCGGCAAAGCGTTTGAACTTCCGCATCACCCAGGCGCGAAGTGTCAGATTGACATATCGAGCCATGGGATCAAGCGCCGACGGCGCGTATCGCCCATAGTATGCGATCCACCCCCGAAGGAGCGGATTGATCTGCCGGGCGATGTCGGCCATCGACGCCTCTGTTCGATGGCGGAGCCCAAGTTCCCGGATCGTCGTCCGCATGGCCTTCATCGCCGAGACACTGACTGCGGGGGTGAACCCGCAGAACAGTGTGTTGTCTCGGGAATTTTGGACCAGCCGAGGCCGAAAGCAGTAGCCGAGAAAGTCAAATTTGACGTCCGGATACTGGCCTCTGCGCTTTCCGTCCCTGCAGTAGACGATCTTGGTCTTTGTCGGATGGAGTTCGAGGCGACACTCTGTCAGCCGCGCTTGAAGTTCGGCCTTGAGGACCTGGGCTTCTTGCTCGGTCCGACAGTGTACCAACCCGTCGTCCGCATACCGACACCAGGGAAGGTCGGGGTGGGTCCGTGTCATCCACAGGTCGAACGTGTAGTGCATGAACAGATTCGACAGAATCGGACTGATCACACCGCCCTGCGGAGTGCCGCGGGTTCGTGCAATCCGTGTCCCGTCGTCCTGTTCCATCGGCGCTGTCAGCCATCGTTCGATGTAGAGCAGCGCCCACTTGCACGTCACGTGCTTGCGGACGGCCCGCAGCATGAGCTCGTGATCGATGTTGTCGAACAGGCCCTTGATGTCGAACTCTAGAACCCAGTCATATTTCCAGCACCGCTTGCGCGTGACGCCGACAGCATCAAGTGCCGATTTCCTCGGCCGATAGCCATAGGAGTCCGCCAGAAAGATCGGTTCCAGGTCCGCCTCAATGAGCTGTTTGACGACCATCTGAGCCACGCGATCCGCCACAGTGGGCACACCTAAAATCCTTTGCCCTCCAGACTTCTTCGGAATGGAGACGGCGCGCACCGGCGGCGGAAAGTAGCTTCCCGAGCTCATTCTATTCCAGACTTTGTAGAGATTATTCCGCAAGTCGGCTTCGAACTGCTCGATCGTCTGCCCATCCACACCGGCCGCACCTGCATTGGATTTGACCGCTTTGTACGCTTCGTACACCAGCCTCTTGTCGATCTTGAACGGCTTGTCCGTCGTACGCATCAGCGTCCTCCTGTTGCCAGTTGCTTCGACTCGTACGACCACCTGACCCGATCCCTTTGCTCCAGCCCCATTACGGGCCTTCCTCGCTCCTACGGATCGGTCCGCCCCAGTGCTTTGCCTCGGTACTCTCGCCTCGCGGTTTTCGCCGCTTGTGCTTCTCCCTTGACATCAAAGCGACTGGTTCCTGCAGTTCCGCGCAAAAGCCTGCATCCGAGTCACGCCCTCTCTACGCCGGTCGTCGTCTGCCCGGTCATCAGGCCTCCGACAGACTTGTCCCAGAGGTGGACAACGCCTCTGGTTTTGACGACGCCAAGCTTCTTAACGACGCGTCTTCGATGGGTTCACTTTCGTTCGTCTCTCGGACACTCACCTGCTCAAGGTCTTCCTTGAGCTTTTGCTCCAATGCTCACCACCACGGCTCTTTACCGCAGCAGCTTGGAGTGGTTTGAGACCTGCTCCTGAAAGCCGATCCCGAGGGGCCCGCCCTCATCTTTCACGCAGCTGTACGGCTTGGTTGCACCTCCTTCCTCGCTTCCTCTGCAGCACACTCATCCACCTGAAGTCCTTGAAGCGCCGCGCCGGCTTGCCGGTACGCCGGCTCTGCGCCGCAGCCCCCTCAAGCTCGGCCTTGATTTCGGCGATGAGCCGATCGGTTTTCGCCAGCCCGAATAGAAAGTGCACGCCGTTGGCCTCGCACCAGGCCATCAGCTCCTCGCGCGCGAAGCCTGAATCAGCGCGCAGCAGAATGCGCACCAGCGGCCACCGACGGCGAATCTGGGCGACGATGCGCGCCACCTCCTCCACCGCGCCGGCCGCAGCGTCAATGTTCGCGCGCCGCAGCTTGGCGGCCAACAGATGGCGCCCGCAGAACACGTAGAGCGGCAGGTAGCAGTAGCAGTCGTAATAGCCGTGGAAGAACCGCCCCTCCTGCTC
>JALYKQ010000112.1 GCA_030774675.1 Gemmatimonadota bacterium
AGAGGACTCCCTCAGGGTCGGCAATAGTCGAGTTCGGCTCGAATGCAGGTAGACGGTCGGGCAGCTCGCTCGGCGATACGTAATCCGGCTCAATTGGCTCCGGTGGCTCATTGTCGGTGCCCTTGAATCGCTCGGCCAGGCGAATCTCCTGCGCCGCTATTGCGGTATCGGTCGCGAATCGAACGGAATCCATGAGCGCGACCTTTGCATTTTCCGTCAGGCTCCGCCATTGGAACGGTATTTTCCCGCCCGATGAACGTCTCCCGTTCTGGTCAATCCAATCGATGTGGAAGTCACGGCCGCGTATCAATGCGAGCGAGCCGTTGGGTAGAACTGCCCAGTCGTCAACAATCGGCAATGGGTCTGTCTTCACCGTTGTCTTGAACACTCCGTTCGGCTCTTCGGTGATCGTTACAACCTCTTTCGGAATCCTGAAGCGCGCGATCGTATCCATCTTCCCGGTAATCAGATTCAGGCCAACGATTGGTGCGGAGTCATTCTCCGGATAGGGACTGCGCGTCTCAGGAGAGCGCGGTGCGGTTCGGTCCCGCGCACTGCCGCGATAAACAAGACGGCCGCGCGAATCAAAGCCCGGAGCTCCAAACGGCCCACCGGCAAGGAACAGCATCTCGACGGGCCTGGGACTAGCGGCCAGGCGAGAAGCTCTTCCGGCGGGATCGATTCGAAGCATTGAGACAAGAGCCGGACTGGCGAAGAGTGTCGAGTCCCCCCGATAAGCAATCATCCCGCCCGGAGAATTACCGTACGAGTTTTTCGCGCCATCGGTCGAATCAAGCACAACGACGCGCGAGCGGAGAGCCGAATCGAACAGGTAAAGTCGACGGGCGACGGTATCGTTGACCAGGACTCTCCCACGAGACAGCTCGCGAGTCGAGGCGATGCTACGCACGGTCAGTGGCGATTTTGTAGTGATCCGGCCCAGCTGACGCACAGGAGGCAGCGATTGCGCGATCGTTGTCGACGCCAGCGTAAGAAGCATCGCCAGCGTGACTGACAGGAGTCGAGGGATTTTCAATCGGGTCTCTTTCATGGCTAGCTTATCAGCCGGGCTCCGCACGTCGAGCAGAACTCCGCATCTCGCTCCGGTCGCGGGCCGCAGCTCTCACAGACGCGGGCATCACCCGCGCGCATCACGGCGATCGCCTGTTCCGTGTAGCGCGCTTTCAGCGGCTCGTAATCGGCGTCGGATATTTTCCCCGTCTGCCGGTCGAACTCGAGCTCCCGCAGCGCATCAATCGCGTAACCTTTGGGCCGGCGAGAGCCGGAAACCGGCGGGGGCAGCACCGCGATATCAGCGCGAAAGAGCGGATAGAGCACGTAGCAGAGGGAGGCCACGGCGAGCGCGGTACCAACGAGTAGCGCGGTCACCGGTCCTTTCTCACGGCAGCATCGAGAGCGGCCAGCTCACCTTCCGTCGCATCGACGTGTGAGGATGGTACGGTCGCTCCGACGGGCGCGCGCAATTTCCAGCGACGCATGAGCGCAGCGACGGCTAGCGCACCGGCGCCGAGCGCGATGAACGGCACGGTGTAGCCAAGAAGATTGAACCCGCTCCTGACGGGAGCCATCAGGACCTTCTCGCCGTAGACAGCCCTGAACGCCGCGAGAATCTCCGGCGCGGTGTGACCGCCGGCAACGAGTCCCATCACATCGCTGTGCATCGCAGGGGACACGCTGCACGCGAAATCCGTCGTGCGGCAGGTGTAGACATCGAGATTGCATCCGCACTGGCAGTGGATCTGGTGCTCGAGATCGTCGCGCTCGGCATCCGTCATCGACGGTTTCGCGCCCGCCTTCGCGGGGAGCGTGACGGTACGATACACCTCTCCGGCGTCAGCCATCGGTCCATTGAAGGTCTGTACTGCGGCTTGAGCTGCTAGAATGCGGCGCGGAAAAAAAGCAGCAGCCAGTCCCAATGCCGGAATGGCGAGCACGAGGTCGCGACGGCTGATCGGAGAATCAGCGGGAAGGACCTGCCGCAGGCGCATCATCACGCTCCCACGAGGTCCGGAACCCTCTCCGGAAGGTGCTGCGGTTTGAGCACCGCCGCGTAACCGCTCTGCACGCGCTGCCGGTCGGCCTGCGGCCACATCACCACCAGTCCGCCGATCGCCATCAGAACACCGCCGAGCCAGACCCAGCGCACCAGCGGATTGAAGGTGACCCGAATCTCCGCCGCATCGGCACCACGCACTCCGGCGAGCACTACGTACACATCCTGTTTGAACGAGCCCTGAATACCGACTTCGGTCGACGGCTCGAACGTTGGAACTCCCCGGGAATCGACGTGCTGCCGCTTCTCGCTTGTAATCACGCCCGCTGGCTTGCCGTCGCGCGAGACGTCGAGCGCGATCGCCGTGACCTCTCGATTGAGGACGTTGTAGCGCGAGATTCCCTGGCTGAGGAAAGTCCAGCGGTGCCCCCACGCATCGGTGACGACCTTGGAGTCGCCGGCGTTGAGGGTGAGATCGAACTCGCGCTTGAACGCGAGGCCGGCAAAGGCAGCGAAGACGACGACGACGCCGAAGTGCACGATGTACCCGCCGTACCGCCGCCGGTTGCGCGCGACCAATCGCGGAAGCGCGACCAGCCTCGACTCGCCGTACATGTGGTGCCTGGCGGAAACTCCTTTATAGAACTCCTGAGCGATGGTGGTGACGACCAGCGCGCCAAACGTATAAGAGAGGAGTGCGGGCAGGTTGTGTACGCCGAATGAGAAAAAGAGAACGCCGATGGTTATCGCCGCACTTACCGGGACGATGAACTGCCGCTTCAGATTTGCCACCGATGCCCGGCGCCACGCGATCAACGGCCCGATGCCGGTGAGCAGCAGCAGCAATAGTCCGAGCGGAATGTTGACTGTATTGAAGAATGGCGGACCGACGGTGATCTTGTTCCCCCTTATCGCTTCGCTGATGATCGGGAACAACGTTCCCCACAACACCGAGAACGCGATTCCAACCAGCACCAGATTGTTGTAAAGGAACGCGGCTTCGCGGCTGATCATGCTCTCCAGCTGGGCGTTGGATTTCAGGTCGTTCAATCGCGTCGAGACCAGGTACGCGGTCACTACGATCGCGACCACGAGAAACGCCGCGAACCACTTCCCGACCGGCGATTGCGCAAAGGAGTGAACGCTCGAGATCACGCCGCTGCGGGTGATGAACGTCCCGAAGATGGACAGCAGAAAGGCCGATACGACGAGCGTCACGTTCCATTTGCGCAGCATACCGCGCTTCTCCTGCACCATGATCGAGTGCAGGAACGCCGTGTTGACGAGCCACGGCAGCAGCGATGCGTTCTCCACCGGATCCCACGCCCAATACCCGCCCCATCCCAGCTCGACGTACGCCCACCACATGCCGAGCACGATGCCGACGGTGTTGAAGAACCAGGCGAGCAGCGCCCACCGTCTCACTGCCGCCAGCCATTCGGCGTCCAGCCGTCGCGTCAGGAGCGCCGCGATGGCGAATGCGAAAGGAATCGACGTCCCGACGTAGCCCAGGTAGAGATTGGGCGGGTGGATCGCCATGCCGGGATTCTGCAGCTGCGGATTCAAGCCACGTCCGTCGGGCGGAATCCAGTCGAGCCGCTCGAACGGATTGGAGCCGAGGCAGATCGTGGCGAGGAAGAAAACGAGAATGAGGGCAAGAGTCCCCGACACGTAGGGCATCAGCTCGCGATTGCGGGTGCGATTGGTCCAGAGCGCTATCGCCGAATAAATCGAGAGGATCAGCGCCCAGAAGAGCAGCGATCCCGACTGGCCGCCCCAGAAAGCGGTAATCGTGTAGACTTTGGGAAGATTCGCGCTGGTGAACGACGCGACGTACTTGATCGAGAAGTCGTGGGTGAGGAGCGCGGTCCAGAGCCCGAGCGATGCGAGGACCACCATGGCCAGCGTCGCGTAGATCGCCCTCTCTCCGCTCTCGATCAGGTCCGAGCGGCGCATCTGTCCGCCCGCGAAAGAGACCGTGGCCGCCCAGGCCGCCATGAGGAGCGCGACCCAGAGCGACAGCTCACCGACTAGGATCACGCCCGCTGCTCCGCTCTCTTGTAGCCGGGAGTGTCCTTGTACTTCTCGGGCGCGTTCTCGTAGCGCGACGCGCACTTGGCAAGGAGCGTGGTGGCGCGGAAAGTCCCGTCGTGACCGAGCCGGCCTTCGACGACCACGTCGACGCCGTCGGTGAAGGTGTCCGGAGTGATGCCACGGTAGACGACGTTATAGGTCTGTGCGCCATCGGTCATCCTGAAGGCGACCTGCCGTCCGCCCGGGTCCCGAACTATGGACCCATTGACGACGCGTGCGCCGACCTTGACCCCAGTCTCGTAGAACGTCGGGTCGGACCTGGTTTTCGCGGACAGCTCGCCGGGCGTCAGGTAATAGACGCCGGTGTCCTTGATGGCACTGGCGGCGAGGTATCCTGCGGTGCCGATCACGAGGGCCCCGCCGATCAGGAATTTGGTTCGCGGTTTCACGAGTTCAATATATAAAAGGGGCGGCCCTCCGGAGCGGATTGGCTCCTACGTCAACTGACGTATTTCCCTTCCCAGCCGCGGACCCCATCGTTGGAGAAGCAAGTGCCAGACGCGAAGGCACCTTCGCCGTCGCGGACCCGCAAGCTGAAGGAGGTCCCATGCGATTCATCTTCACACTATGCGCGGTCGCGCTGATGACACCCGTCGTCGGCCGCTCCCAGCAGATAGGCACCACGGTGGTGGCCGTCGTGGATGCCGGATCCAGGGTGCGGATCGCCGCGCCGGTCTTCGGCCCCAAAAAACAGGTCGGCACGGTCGTATCGCTGACACGCGACACGCTCGTGCTGCGGCAGGGTGCCAGTATCGCCACTCGATCTGTGGCGACTTCCGACATCACAGCTCTGGAAGTCTCGAAGGGAACGTATACACGAAAAGGAAAGGGAGCACTTTGGGGGCTGTTGATCGGCGCAGGCACCGGCGCGGTTCTCGGATACGCGCTTTACGAAGAGCCCAAGTGCTCTGATCCGAGTTTGTTCGGCTGTAACTTCAGCATAGTCGGACCGGACTCGAAAGGAAGCAACGCGGCATACTCGGGAGTGGCCGGCGGAATTGTAGGGGCTGTGATCGGAACGATTGTCGGCATGGGCAGGAGAGACGCGTGGACACCGGCCACTGTGGGCGCAAGATGATGCTCGCGCTTGCTGGAATGCTAGGCGCGCTACCTGC
>JALYKQ010000113.1 GCA_030774675.1 Gemmatimonadota bacterium
CTCGGTGAGCAGGACAGCTTCTATCTCCCATCGGATGTGTTCGCGAAGATCGCGAGCTCGCATCCCGCATTCTCCGGGCTTTCCTACGAAGCGCTCGGGATGCGCGGACTGCCGGTTCTCGACGGCCAGACGGCCGGAAAGGCGCAATGAGTCACGGGCTTCCGATGCTGCTCCAGATCGCGAACCCCCAGCTTCCGCCATCGGGAAGCGGCGTGTTCGTTATCGCTACCCTCGTGAAGATGGTAGTTGTCTTCACCATCTACATGATTGGAGTGGCGCTGCTGACGCTCGCCGAGCGAAAGATTTCGGCGTGGATCCAGGACAGGCATGGACCTAACCGCGTTGGGCCCTGGGGCCTGCTCCAGCCGGCAGCCGACGGCCTCAAGAACTTCATGAAGGAGGAAACGTATCCGGAAGCCGCGTACAAGCCGCTATTCATATTGGCTCCCATACTTTCCTTCATTCCGGCGCTGACCACCTGGGCGGTGATTCCCTTCGGGGCGCCGCTCCCGACACGGTGGGGCAGGGTCGACATGGTGCTCGCTGATCTGCCGGTTGGGTTCCTTTTCATTCTTGCCATCTCGTCGCTCGGCGTTTACGGCATCGTCCTCGCCGGATGGGCCTCGAACAACAAGTACGCACTGCTCGGCGGACTCAGGTCGAGCGCGCAGATGATCTCTTATGAGATCTCACTGGGAATGTCCACAATCCCCGTGCTCCTGCTGGCCGGGAACGTAACGCTTGGGTCGATCGTAACTCAGCAGGCGTACGGCGGATGGAACGTCGTCAATCTCACTATCGCGTTCCTCATCTTCCTTGTCGCGGCGTTCGCCGAAACGAACCGGCTGCCGTTCGATCTTCCAGAAGCCGAGTCCGAGCTGATCGCCGGCTACCACACCGAGTACAGCGCGATGAAGTTCTCGCTGTTCTTCATCGCCGAATACGCAAACATGGTGACGGCGAGCGCACTGATGGTGACGCTGTTTTTCGGGGGATGGGACGTGCCGTTCACCGGCCACGACAATATCGGCCCGTTCAGCGGCTGGCTGACGCTTCTCTCGGTGCTGATCTTCCTCGCCAAGCTGTTGTTCTTTCTGTTCTTCTTCATGTGGGTCCGCTGGACGCTACCGCGCTTCCGATACGACCAGCTCATGTCACTCGGATGGAAGTTCATGCTGCCGCTGGCGCTCGCCTACATCGTCGTGATCGCGGCAGTGATTCTGGTCCTCGATACCGCGGGTATCACCCGGGGAGCGATGTACAGCTCGGTCCTCGGCGTGGTAAACATCGCGCTGGTCATGATCGTCTTCGCGATTCTGGATCGTGGGCGAATAATCAGTCCGGCGTATGGCCGGATGGATGCCGTTCGCCTCGCGCGCCTGCGCGCGGTCTCATCGCGATCCCCACTCGCATCCGGAGCAGGCAGATAATGCCGATCAACATCAAGGTGCTCGATCGCCCGATCGAGGATGTCAGCTACGTCAGGGCGACGCTCAAGGGGATGGCTCTGACCTTCAAGCACCTCGTGAACCCGCACAAGGTCACCGTGCAGTATCCGGAGGAGAAATGGCGCATCTCGCCGAGGTGGCGGGGGACCCACCGGATGCTCACGACCGAGACCGGAAAGGCGAAATGCGTCGCGTGCGGTCTGTGCCCCACGGTTTGCCCGGCCAACTGTATCAAGCTCGTACCCGGCGAAGACGAAGAAGGGAACCGCTACCCGCTGATTTTCGAGATCGACGAGTTCCGCTGCATCTTCTGCGGATACTGCCAGGAGGTGTGTCCCGAGGAAGCGATCCATGTGGGCCGGCACTACGAGAACGCCGAGTACAGCCGCGAAGGATTCGTTTACGATCTGGAGCGTCTCACCGCACAGACGCATCCCGTCTGCGAGATGTGGGATCCCGACGACCCGAAGGGGGAGTGATGGAGCTGCATTATCCACTCTTCTACACCTTCCATTTCTATTTCTTCGGCGTCGTGGCGATCGCTTCGGCGCTGACGTTCGTCACCCGCAAGAGTCCGGTTGCGGCGGCACTGTGGCTGGTCAACACGATGTTCGCTCTATCCGCTGAATTCGTCCTGCTCGACGCGCAGTTCATCGGCGTGATGCAGGTGCTCGTTTACGCGGGCGCCATCATGGTGGTATTTCTTTTCGTGATCATGCTCCTCAACCTCGGTCATCCGTCGGACGTCGCCGACGCGCGTGGAATCTGGCCGAAGCTCGCGGCGGCGGTAATCGGGATAGTTCTCATCACCGAGATCATGGTCATCGGAAGGGGGAAAGTCGCCGCCCCTTACAAGGTGCCGGTGGGTTTTGCGGCCGACCAGATGCAGAAGTACGGCGCCGTCGGCACTGTCGCGCGGCCCCTGTTCAATGAGTATCTGCTGGCGTTCGAGCTGACCAGCGTGCTTCTCCTCGTCGCGATCGCCGGCGCGGTAGTGCTCGGTCGAAGGAGGGACGGACGTGCTGGCTGAGTCTCTCGCGCTTTCGGCGGTTCTGTTCGTGATCGGCGTTGTCGGAGTCCTCATCCGCCGCAATGCGATCATTATTTTCATGTGCGTCGAGCTGATGCTCAACGCGGTCAATCTCACCTTCGTCGCGTTCTCGCGGGTTTACGGGGCGGCAGGGCAGGTATTCGTCGTCTTCGTCATGACCGTGGCGGCTGCTGAAGCCGCGGTCGGCCTGGCCATCATCATCGCGATCTTCCGCCACCGTCAGACGGTGAACCTTCAGAACATCAATCTCATGAAGGGTTGATGCTCATAGAGGAAGTAACTGCGGCCGCCAATCCACTGGCGGGAACCGTGGCGCGCTGGGTCTGGTTGCTGCCGATTCTCCCGTTGCTTGGATTTGTGGTCAACGGGCTGATTTCTCTGGTGAGCACGGCACGCATCGGTCCGCCCGATCCGGACATGGGGCGTCGGGACGACGCTGGTGAAGGTCACGGCGCGACCGGCGACGATCATGATTCGGACAAACCTCATCCGTACGCCGGAATAGTCAGCATCATCGGTCCAGCGGTGCTCGTACTCTCGTTCGTTCTGGCGCTGGCGATCTTCTTCACCATGAAAGGTGTTTCGATGGAGACGCCCTTCATCCAGCGTTATTTCAGCTGGATGCCGGTAGGCAAGCTCCAGATTGACGCCGCCCTCCAGCTCGACCAGCTGTCAATGATGATGGTCCTGGTGATCACCGGAGTGGGCGCACTGATCCACATCTTCAGTGTCGGCTACATGCGCGAGGATCCGGGATATCCCCGCTACTTCGCTTACCTGAATCTGTTCGTTTTCTTCATGCTCGTGCTGGTGCTCGGCGCGAACTACCCGGTCCTCTTCGTCGGGTGGGAGGGAGTGGGTCTCTGCTCCTATCTGCTGATCGGATTCTGGTTCTCCGACAAGGCAAATGCCGACGCCGGGAAGAAAGCGTTCATCGTCAATCGAATCGGCGATTTCGGATTCCTGGTGGCGATGTTCATGGCGTTCGCTACGCTCGGAACGCTCGACTTTCAAGGCGTGTTCGCCGGCGCTGCGACGTTGCCCTACGGCGGAGCGGTACTGACGACAATCTGCCTCTTTATGTTCCTGGGCTGCGTGGGCAAGAGCGCGCAGATTCCGCTTTATATCTGGCTGCCTGATGCAATGGCTGGCCCGACACCTGTGTCGGCGCTCATCCACGCGGCGACGATGGTCACGGCTGGCGTGTATCTGGTTGCGCGAAGCTCCCCATTGTTCTCATTGGCTCCCGTGGCGAGCCTCGTCGTCGCCCTTACCGGCGCCGCCACCGCGATTTTCGCCGCGACGATCGGTCTCAAGCAGTGGGACATCAAGAAGGTCCTTGCGTATTCGACCGTGTCGCAGCTCGGCTACATGTTCATCGGCGTCGGAGTCGGCGCCTACACCGCTGGACTGTTCCACCTCGAGACGCACGCCTTCTTCAAGGCGCTGCTCTTCCTTGGCTCGGGTTCAGTGATTTACGCGATTCACGCGGCGTATCACAGCACGCACAGCCATGAAGACGCGCAGGACATGCGCAACATGGGTGGCCTCAGGCAATACATGCCGATCACCTGGGGGCTGATGTGGATCGCCACGCTGGCCATCGCCGGCATTCCGCCGCTCTCCGGATTCTTCTCCAAGGACGAGATCCTGGGGGCCGCATTCTCCCGGGCGGGCGGATCGGCGCTGGCCGACGCGTCTCTTTTCGGAATATCCGGAAGTGCGTGGCTCTATCTGATCTACGTGCTCGGACTCGCCGCGGCATTCCTGACGGCGATCTACATGACTCGGATGATGCTCTACACCTTCCACGGTCCCAACCGTACCGGTGAAAAGGAGCGGGCACATCTGGGCGAAGCTCCGTGGGTGATGACAGGGCCGCTGGTTGCCCTCGGGTTGCTGAGCGCGTTCGGCGGCTGGCTCAATCTTCCGGAGCTGATCCCCATCGGTCCAGCCGGAGTGCTCGACAGATGGCTCGAGCCCGTGCTCGGCGCGCCGACCGCGAGGTTGGCACTCACGGCCGGTCACCACGCCGCTGAGTCGGCCGATACGGAGCTGTTGCTAATTGGATTGGCTGTATTGGTGGGCATCTCAGGTATTGCCTTCGCCTGGGCTCGCCTCAAGCCGGAATCGCTTGTGCCAAAGAATGCGTCGCCGCCGGAAAAGGGATTCGATCTCGTTCTCGCCAACAAGTATTACGTTGACGAGGGCTACGATCGCGTGATAGTGAATCCAACCTACCAGCTGTCGCGCAATCTGCTCTGGAGGGTGATCGACAACGGACTGATAGATGGTCTGTTCGTCAACGGCAGCGCGGCTGTCGCCAGGGCATTCGGCTGGGTTGGATCGCGCGCCCAGAGCGGCGCCGTCGGCACGTATGCCTGGGTGCTGGTTATCGGTGTCCTCGTGGTGCTCGGCGCCGCCACCCTTCGCTGAAACCGACGATGACGTCTTTCCTTCAATCGATCGGTTACAACGCCTGGGCACTGCCCGCGCTGCTCATCATCCCGCTGGTGGGTGCGGCGATTCTCGTCGCGCTGTCG
>JALYKQ010000114.1 GCA_030774675.1 Gemmatimonadota bacterium
ATCAGGATCTCTACGGTGAGGGGAGCTTCACCGGAAAGGGCATCTACGATGTTGACGCGTTCGAAGAAGCGACACACGGGAGATTCCCCGAGAATACGCTGCTCAGCCACGATTTGATCGAGGGAACGTGGTCGCGTGCTGGACTCGCGACCGACATCGAAGTGTACGACGATTACCCGGCCCGGTATCTCACCTACACGCGCCGGAAGCACCGCTGGATTCGCGGCGACTGGCAGCTCCTGGGGTGGCTCAAGGGAACCGTTCCGGGGCCCGACGGGCCAATGCCAAACCGGCTTTCCGCGATCTCACGCTGGAAGATATTGGACAACCTGCGCCGCAGTCTCGTCGAGATCGCGCAGCTCGCGATGCTGATCACCGGCTGGTTCCTGCTCCCGGGCTCCGTCATCAAGTGGACGGCAATTGTTCTGGTCGCAGTCGCATTCCCGTGGCTTTTCTCACTGACGATCTCGCTGCTACGGCCGCCCCGTGATCAGTCCTGGCTCGCCTACTATCTCGCTGTCGGGCGTGACGCGATCACCAATGCGCAGCAGTTCGCGCTGGCGATGGTTTTCCTGCCGCACCAGGCGGTGGTGTGTGCCGATGCGATCGTGCGCACTCTGTACAGGCTGTTGATCAGTCACCGGAAGCTTCTGGAATGGCAGACAGCTTCGCAGGTCGAGCGGACCATGGGCGTTGGCTCTCAACTCGAGACCTGGCGCAAGATGTGGCCGGTGACCGCACTGTGCCTGGCTCTCGGAGCATTGATAGGTCTTCATGTCACCGTAGGCGGCGCCTCCACCAGTTCTGACGAGCAGTTTCTGTTCGTGACCGGGACTCTGCCGTTGGTGCTGGCCTGGCTGGCCAGCCCGAGCATCGCGTTCGCACTGAGCCGGCCGGCGATTCTCGGTGAAATACACCTCACGGATGCAGAGCGGCAGGCTTCGCTCCGGTACGCCAAGCTGCACTGGATGTACTTCGAGAAGTTCGTGGCCGAAGACACCCATTGGCTGGCTCCGGACAATTTCCAGGAAGATCCCGAGCCCATTCTGGCCCTGCGCACATCGCCCACCAACATCGGGCTGCAGCTTCTCTCCACCGTGAGCGCAGTGGACTTCGGTTTTATCACGCGCTCCGACATGATCGACCGTGTGGAAAAAGTCTTCCGGTCACTGGAGAGGATGCGTCGTTTTCACGGTCACTTCTTCAACTGGTACGATCTGAACGAGCTGCGCGTCCTCGAGCCGGCGTACGTGTCGACGGTCGACAGCGGCAACTTCGCCGGACACCTGATCGCGCTGAAGCAAGCATGCTACGAGATGATGAAGGATCCGTCGTGCCCGGAGCTCGACACGAAACGATTGCGCGCAATCGCCGAGCGCGCGCACGCCTACGCCGTCGAGATGGATTTCCGTTTCCTCTACGACACCAGGCGAAAGCTGTTCACGATCGGCTACCACATCGGGAGCAACACGGTAGACAATTCGTACTACGATCTGCTCGCGTCCGAGTCGCGCCTCGCCTCGTTCATGGCGGTGGCGAAGGACGATGTGTCGGTCGATCACTGGTTCAGGCTGGGACGCTCGCTCACGGCTGCAGCGGGGACGAGAACACTGCTCTCGTGGAGCGGCAGCATGTTCGAGTACCTGATGCCCGCTCTGGTGATGCAAACTTTTCCTTTCACGCTGCTCGATCAGACCCACAAGGGGAGCGTCAAGCGGCAGATCGCCTACGGCGCCGAGCGGGGAGTTCCGTGGGGCGTGTCGGAATCGGCGTATGCCGTGCGCGACAGGCTGCATACCTATCAATACCGCGGCTTTGGTGTACCGGATCTCGCGCTCAAGCGTGGCTTGAGCAAGGAGCTGGTAGTCGCTCCGTACGCGACACTTCTGGCAATCATGGTCGAACCGCGGCAGGCGCTCAAGAATCTCACCACACTCGAGGCAGAGGGAGCGCTCGGCCCGTACGGGTTCCGCGATGCGCTGGATTACACGCGGCCATCGCCCGGCTCCAGGAAAACGATCGTCTGCACGTTCATGGCTCACCACATCGGTATGAGCATCGTTGCGCTCAACAACGCGCTCAACCGGCAGATATGGCCGAGGCGGTTCCACCTGGATCCCCTGGTGCGGTCGGCCGAGCTGGTGCTGCAGGAGAGGATACCGCGGCGCCTAACGGTGCAGGACGTCCAGGGTGACGACGCGGCGCGTGTTCCGAGCGAGATGGAGAAGCCCGCGGTGCGCGAGATCGAAACACCGCACACCCCGCAGCCTGTTGTCGGCATCCTCGGCAATGTGCCGTATACGACGCTGATCACGAATGCCGGAGGCGGGTTCAGCCGTTACGGGAATCTCGCGGTCACGAGATGGCGGCACGACTCGACCCGCGACAACTATGGTCAGTGGTGTTACGTAAAAGACCTGAGCACCGGACATGTCTGGTCGACAGCGCACCAGCCGTCAGGAACCGAGCCCCAGTGGTATCGGGTGCTGTTCGCCAGCGACCGGATCACCTTCATCCGGCGTGATGGCGACATCGATACAGTGACGGAGATCGCGGTCGCGTCCGACGATGCGGCCGAAGTGCGCAGAATCATCCTTACCAACAGAGCGCTTCAGTCCCGGGAGATCGAGCTCACCAGCTATTCGGAGGTCGTGCTCGCACCACCCGATGCGGACAGGGCGCACCCGGCATTCCAGAACCTCTTCGTGCAGACGGAGTTCCTGGAGGGAAAAGCGGCGCTGCTGGCAACGCGCCGCCCACGCTCGGCCACCGAAGCTTCTATCTGGTGCGCGCACGTCGTCGCAACCGGGCCGGAGCTGGTGGGGAAAGTCACCTGCGAAACCGACCGGGCAAAATTCGTCGGGCGCGGCCGCTCGGTGAGAAACGCGACGGCGCTGGACGAAGGTGCGGAGCTGAGCGGGACCGTGGGCGCAGTCCTCGATCCGATTCTCTCGTTGCGGGTGCGTGTTCGCATTCCAGCGGGAGGCTCGGCACACGTGGCCTTCACCACCTTCGTCACCGAGAAGAAAGAGCGTGCGGTGGAGCTCGCTGATCTGTACCACGATCCATACAGCGCGCGACGGGCACTCGACCTTTCGTGGGCGCAAGCCCAGGCCGAGCTGCGTGATCTGGGGATCGCGCCAGCGGATGCGGCGCTCTATCAGGATCTTGCCGGGCACTTGCTGTTTCCTCATCCCGGGTTTCGCCCCGCACAAAGTGCCGTCGAAGACAACCGGCTTGGCCAGCAGGCGTTATGGACGCTGGGGATTTCCGGTGATTGGCCGATTCTTTTGGCTACAATCGAGAGCCCTGTCGGAATGCCAAGCGTGCGACAGCTGCTCCGCACGCATCACTACTGGCGACTGAAGGGGATCACCTGTGATCTGGTGATTCTGAACATGCATCCTGCCAGCTACATGCAGGAGCTCAGCGACGAGCTCCTGGCGACCTCCATGGCGTCGAGCGAAGCCGGACTCCTCGACCGGCCGGGCGGCGTATTCATACGGCGCGCGGATCTTCTGAACCCCGAGGAGATCACGTTGCTCCAGGCCATGGCCCGAGTTCAGGTCAACTGTGACGGGCTCGGACTCGGAAACTTCCTCGAGTTCCCGGGTGTCGAGGACAGATATCCTCCCAAGCTGGAGATTATGAACCGTGACATCGTGCCTCTGGGCACGGTGGCGATTCACGCGGCAACGGCGGATCCAGGTACGGGCCTGCAGTGTTTCAACGGCCTGGGCGGATTCAACGCGAACGGTGAGTACGAGATTCACCTCACGGGCAGCGATCTTCCGCCGGCGCCATGGATCAACGTCGTCGGCAATCCGACCGGTGGTTTCCTGGTGAGTGAGGGAGGAAGCGGCACGACGTGGGCGGGGAACAGCTTCTTCTACCGGCTGACTCCGTGGCACAACGATCCCGTGCGGGACCCGTCGAGCGACTGTGTATTTCTGCGGGACGACACGAACGGCGATCTTTGGACCGCGACGCCGTGTCCGATCCGGGAGCCGACTCCCTATCGGGTGCGACACGGCGCGGGCTACTCCGTGTTCGATCATGATCACAAGGGGATAGTCAGCTCGTTGCGTCTAGGAGTCGATCAGACTGATCCGGTGAAAATTAGCATTCTGACTCTTCGCAACGATGGCACGGCTCGGAAAAAGGTTACGCTTAGCTGGTACCTGGAGTGGGTGCTCGGAGTGACGCGCGAAAAAACACAGTACCAGATTCGTACGGAGTTCGACGAGGGTACGCAGTCGATGTTCGCGCGAAATTATTTCGACGCTGACTATGCGGAAAACGTTGCCTTCGCATCGATTAGCGAGCGTGTCGCCTACTATACGGCGGACCGGCGCGAGTTCCTGGGCAGAAACGGAACGATATCCAGTCCGGCGGCGCTCGAGCGCGCTGGGTTGTCGGGTTCGATCGGCGCCACCATCGATCCCTGTTGCGCCTTACAAGTGAGCGTGATTCTGGGGCCCGGTGAGAAACGCGATATCGTGATGCTACTGGGTGCCGCCGAGAATGAAGAAGCGGTGAGGCAGATTATTGGACGTCATCGCAGTCCGGCTGCGGCGAACCAGGCGGTCAGCGCCAACACGAAAGCGTGGGAAGAACGGCTGGCCACCATCAAAGTGCGAACTCCGGAGCCAACATTCGATCTGATGGTGAACCGGTGGTCCCTGTATCAGGCACTCTCGTGCCGTATGTGGGCACGGTCCGCACTATATCAATCGAGTGGCGCCTTTGGTTTCCGCGATCAGCTGCAGGACGTAATGGCATTCGTCTATACGGATCCACATATAGCCAGAGAGCACATCGTTCGAGCGGCGGCACGCCAGTTTGTGGAGGGTGACGTTCAGCACTGGTGGCATCCCCAGACGGGCCGCGGTGTGCGCACGCGGTTCTCTGATGACCTGGTCTGGCTTCCATACGTAATCGACCACTATGTCACCGTCGCGTCCGACCCCGAGATACTCGACGTCGAAGTTCCATATCTCACAATGCGGCTGCTCAATCCCGACGAACACGAGATCTATGATTTGCCAAAGGTCTCCTCAGAATCCGGAAGCATCTACGACCACTGTGTTCGCGCGCTGAGGAGAGCATGCACCAAGGGAGTGCACGGGCTTCCGCTGATCGGAAGTGGCGATTGGAACGACGGGATGAACCGTGTGGGAATCGAGGGGAAAGGCGAGAGCGTATGGCTGGCATGGTTTCTCATCGCAACGCTGAGGAAATTTGCGGGGCACGCCGACAAGCGCGGTGATAAGGCAATGCGCGACGATGTGCTCGCCAAGGCTGATGGTTACGCGGAGGCTGTCGAGCGCTCGGCCTGGGATGGTGAATGGTATCGCCGTGCGTACTTCGACGACGGGTCTCCACTCGGCTCACGGACGAGTGATGAATGCAAGATCGATTCGATCGCCCAGAGCTGGAGCGTGATCTCAGGCGCGGGAAGACCCGACCGGGCCCGGATCGCGATGGAGTCTCTCCACAAGTGTCTGGTTCGTGAAGATGCACGGATCATTACTCTGCTCACGCCTCCGTTCGACAAGACGACGCACGATCCCGGATACATTCAGGGATACCTACCTGGTGTACGCGAGAACGGAGCGCAGTATACGCACGCGGCGCTGTGGGCCGTGCTCGCGACCGCGCTTCAAGGCGATGGGGATCGGGCGTTCGATCTGTTTCAAATGCTCAACCCGATCACTCACGCCGACACGCCCGAGGGGGTTGATATCTACAAGGTCGAACCTTATGTCGTCGCGGCAGACGTGTACACGGCGAATGGACATGTCGGGCGTGGTGGCTGGACATGGTATACCGGGTCGGCAAGCTGGATGTACCGCGTCGCTCTCGAGTCCATCCTCGGGTTCCAGAAGCGGGGAGATATGCTGTTCATCGAGCCGCGCATTCCAGCAAGCTGGAAGGAGTTCGCCATCGAGTATCGATTCGGATCGTCGATTTACGAGGTAACGATCGATAATCCTGAGGGTCTACAGAATGGTGCAGTTGACCTTAGCGTCGACGGAAACGGGGCCGAGAAGGGGATCCAGCTCCTTGACGATGGGAAGCGCCATCGTGTTAGCGCTTCTTTGCGCGCACCTTCTTCCGTCGAGAGCCCACAGGCGAAAGCCCGACGATAGCGGGACCGTTGACGACCTTTCCGTAAGGGTCGAACCGGGATCCGTGACAGGGACAATCCCAGGTTTTCTCGGTGTCGTTCCAGTGGACGATGCAATAGAGATGTGTGCAGACTGCTGAAAGCTGGTGGATGTTGCTGCGCTCATCGCGGTAAACAGCGATCTTCCCTTTTCCGGTGCCGAGGACGGCCCCTTCACCCGGCTTAATATCCTCGATGTCCTCCGCGTCACCTGTGGTGAACCAATCCTTGTACTGCTTCCCCACGTTGGCGTTCTCTTTTAGGTACTCGGCAGTTGCGCGCAGCTTGACGCGTGAAGGATCGTAGAGCTTCGCCCATTGGTGTTTCCGGCCCTGGACCAACTCGTTGAGAATGATCCCGGCGATGGTGCCATGGGTCATTCCGTTCCCGGAATCACCGGTGGCGATGTAGATGTGCTCGTCGCCGCCCGGGTTCTTTCCGATGTAAGCCATGTAGTCAACTGGCTCCATCACCTGGCCTGACCACCGGTATTCGATCCGCTCGATCATCGGGAAGCGCTCGCGCGTCCACTGCTCGAGGCGGACAAACCGTTCTTCAGTGTTGGGGACCTGACCAGTTTTATGGTCTTCGCCGCCGACGATAAGGATGTCGTGGTCGAGCTCGCGGCCGGAGCTGTCCTCTCCGTGCTGAATGCGGATGTAGTGATATGGATCCGGAGTATCCCAGTACAGGCCGTTCGGGACAGATCCCTTGGGAATCCGTGCACCAATGACGTAAGTCCGATAAGCGGCCTGCTTGCTGTGGATGATGAGCCAGTCGTTGACCGGAGTGTTCGTGCAAACGACGACGTTGTCCGCGCCTATCACGTGCCCTTCGCTCGTCGTAACGCGTGCGGGCTCGCCGTCCTCGATCTTTTTCGCGTGCACCCCTGTGTAGATCTTGCCGCCATCGCGAAGTATCGCCCGCGCAAGACCCTTGAGATACTTGAGCGGGTGAAAAGTGGCCTGTCGTGGAAATCGAAGTGCCGGACCGCTATCCCAGAAACTGAACGGAATGCGATCGACCAGCTGTGTATCGTTGATTCCCGCCCGGTGAGTGGCCTCGAGCTCACGCTCGAGATCCTTGCGCTGACTGGTGCCGCCAAGAAAGAGGTAACCCTCGACACGCTGGAAATCGCAGTCGATGTCTTCCATCGATGCGATGGTCTCGATGCGATGTATGGCCGACATGTGACTCTCAGCGGCCAGACGGGCGCCTTCCTCGCCGTGGAACCTTTCGATGTTGTAATAACGATCGTCCAAGGCGGCGGTGAGGTGGGCGGTGGTGCGGCTTGTCTCGCCCCCGCCGATTTGTCCATCGTCGATCAGTACGACAGCGCGGCCAGCGCGTGCGAGCAGGTAGGCAGTCGTCATGCCCGCGATTCCCGCTCCGATGACGCAGACATTCGCGCGCAAATCCTGGGTAAGCGGTTGAAACTGCGGCACTTCGGTTGTGGCCATCCAGACGGAGGTCGTGTGACCTGAGTCGCTGTGCATATGTGGTATTGCGATTATTGGTGCGAGTCGCGCCGCAGGGATCGGCTCAATGGCGCATACGACATGCCAAGCAACTGCTCTAAGTTGATTGCGTCAGACCGGCACACGTAATCGTTCAGGCGACGATTTGTCGGAGCACGGCACGAACGGGAGCGGCATCGAGCGCCATGAGCTTGAGCGGAAACGCGATGAGCTCGTACATGGTCGGAGTGACCCGCCTCAAGTCGAGATTCTCCAGAATTGCTGCGTTGCCCGAAAAAATCATGTTGTGCACCGGAAGGTTCTTGCTCTCTCTTGGATCGACCGATGGCGCGTCGACACCAAGCAGGCGGAGGCCACGCCCGAGGAGTGTACGGACGCACGTCTCGGAGAGGGTTGGCCAATCCTCCGGAAACGCGCCGCTCGCGATCGTCCGCCCGGTGCGAAGCAGCAGCCGCTCCACGAACGGCAAAGACTGGATCTTCTCGAGATCCTCCATCTCGATCTCCTTGCTGAGGCTGGAGACATCGACAACTATGGCGGGGCCGTAGAACGCATCGAGGAGGAGCTCGTGCGAGCCTGACCAGCCTTCACGGACATGAAGTGGCGCATCGGCATGGGTGCCGACGTGCGGGCTCGATGTGAACGACGATACGTTGACGCTGGCACCTGCTCCTATCAACGACGCCCACCCGCAGGTGAACGGAGTGTCGCCTGGCCACTCCGGAGTGTCGGGGTTGAGCGTAACGCTGATGTCGCGAAGAGTTGGCTCGCTGCCGTTCACCGGGACAACCTAGGCCGACTTGCCGACGAGTTTCTTTGCGGTCTCGACCAGGCGGTCGACCGTTATGCCGAGGTGCGTATAGATGGTCGCCGCGGGCGCAGACGCGCCAAAGCGCTCGATTCCGAGAATGACGCCATCGTCACCAACCCAGCGGTACCATGACATCGGATGCGCGGCTTCCATCGCGATTCGCTTGACACCCTTCGGGAGGACGCTGTTGCGGTATGCCTCGTCCTGTCGGGCAAACAGCTCGTGGCTAGGCATGCTCACCGCGCGCGCTCGAACGCCATCGGCTTCGAGTTTTTTCTGCGCGTCGAGCACGAGTGCGACCTCGGATCCGCTGGACATCAACACGACCTCTGGAGTGCCACCGGGCGCGTCGGCTAAAACGTAGGCGCCACGCGCCAGTCCGCTCGCCGACGCGTACTTTGATCTGTCGATGAACGACAGCTTCTGTCGTGTCAGAACGAGAGCGACTGGTCCTTTCCTGTGCTTGATCGCAGCTCGCCAGGCCTCCGCAGTTTCGGAAGCGTCAGCCGGCCTGATCAAAGTCATGTCCGGAATTGCGCGCAACGCACTCAATTGCTCGACCGGCTGGTGCGTTGGTCCATCTTCACCGAGACCAATGGAGTCGTGGGTATAAACGTAGATGACGTGGCGCCCCATGATGCAGCCGAGTCTGACCGGCGGGCGCATGTAGTCCGAGAAGATCAGGAAGGTGGCACCGTACGGAATCATTCCGCCTGTCAGCGACATGCCATTCATGATCGAGCCCATGCCGTGCTCGCGAATTCCGAAATGGAAATTGCGACCAGCGTAGTTCTCGGCGGAGAAACTTGGCTCACTCTTGATGATCGTGTTGGTCGAGCTGGCCAGATCCGCGGAACCGCCCAGCAGCTCGGGGAGCTTTTTAGCAATAGCGTTGATGATGACCCCCGACGCGGCGCGGCTCGCGACGTTGCCATCCTTGGCGGTGAAGACGGGAATGGCCTCTTCCCAACCATCCGGCAGCTCTCCACTCAGGCGTCGCTGCAATTCCTTTTCGAGCGCGACATTCGCCGTCTTGTACGCCTCGTAGATCTTCTTCCAATCGTCTTCGAACTTCGCACGGCGTTTTGCCGTTTCACGCCAGTACTGCAGTGCTTCAGGCGCGACGTAGAACGGCTCCTGCGACGGATAGCCCAGCGCCTTCTTGGTGAGCGCGACTTCTTCCGGACCGAGAGCGGAGCCGTGGGCTTCAGCGGTATCGTGCTTGTTGGGGCTTCCGTAACCGATGTGGGAGCGGACGACGATCAGTGAGGGTTTGGATGCCTCGGCTTTCGCTGCGTCGATGGCCTGGTTGAGCGCGGCCAGGTCGTTCACATCAGCTACGTGCTGCACGTGCCAGCCGTAGGCAGCGAACCGTGCCCCGGTGTCATCGCTGAAGGTGAGGGCCGTGTCGCCCTCGATCGTTATATGATTGTCGTCATAGAAGCCGATAAGCTTCCCGAGCTTCGTATGGCCCGCGAACGAAGCCGCTTCGTGCGACACACCTTCCATCATGTCGCCATCACTGGCGATGAAATAGACGTTGTGATCGATGACGTGTTGATCGCGATTGAAAACGGCGCCGAGGTGTGCCTCGCCGACGGCCATTCCAACGGCGTTGCCGATTCCCTGACCGAGTGGGCCGGTTGTCGTTTCGACCCCGGGAGTGTAGCCCAGCTCCGGGTGCCCAGGCGTCTTGCTTTCCCACTGCCTGAACTGCTTCAGGTCGTCGAGAGTGAGGTCGTATCCGGTGAGATAGAGAACGCTGTACAACAACATCGACGCGTGACCGGCCGACAGGACGAAGCGATCGCGATTGAGCCAGGCCGGATTCGCGGGATTGTAACGCAGGTGCTTCGTCCAGAGCACGTAGGCAAGCGGTGCCAGTGCCATCGGTGTGCCCGGATGTCCCGAGTCTGCTTTCTGAACGGCGTCCATGGCGAGCACTCTGATCGCGTTGATGCAGAGGTCCTCGAGCGACTGGCCGGAGGCGGATGGAGACGAGACGGGAGCTGACCGCGGAGCGGAAGCGGTATCGGTTGGCTCTGACATTAGAGAGCTATGTGCGGCCGAAAAGGGGGTGTGTGCGGGCTGTCACGCCGAATAGTATTTCCGTCTGGAAGCTAGCTCATACGCGCGCGCGTTGCAGGGTCAGCCACTCCGCCGCTTCGCGCACTTCGCTCGGCGCTAGATTGTGGCCGGCCAGCTGCCACTTGAGAGTTACTTCCGCATGCGCGGTCTCGAACAGCTCGACCAATCGCTCGACGCTGATGACGGGCACGATCGGATCCATGCGACCGGCGGAAATGAACACGCTGGATCCGCTCAGATCACTTCCCTGCTCGGGCTCGAACACGAGCATTGGACGAAAGAGGATCGCTCCCTGGAACAGTCCCGGTTCGACGAACATCACGGTCGAGGCAATGTTAGCTCCGTTCGAGTAGCCGAGCGCGTAAATCCTGCTCGCATCCAAATCATACCTGGCAATCGCGGCGTGAACGAACCGACCAAGCTCCTCCGCCCGCGTGTGCACCTCTTTCGGATCAAACACGCCCTCGGCAAGTCGCTTGAAGAAGCGTGGCGCACCTTTTTCGGACACGTTCCCGCGAGGGCTAAGAATGGCAGCACCGGGTGCAATCGCCTGCCCGATCCCGATCAGATCGTTTTCGTCGCCTCCGGTTCCGTGTAGAACGATCAGTGTCTCGCCGGACGTCGAATCCTCCGCGGGCACGAAGCGGTGGATGAAGCCGAGGCCGTCAGTCATGCGTTGGGGCCGTGCAGCTCGAGGGGTGCATGAATATTGGGGAGAAGTGCTTCGATCTCGAATCTTCGGGGCTCGAGCCATCCAGGCAGCCTCAGGGACTGTCCGAGCATGTCCAGCGGCTCGTCGACTGCGAACCCGGGATCATCAGTTGCGATCTCGAAGAGAACTCCTCCCGGCTCGCGGAAGTAGATCGATTTGAAGTAATCACGGTCCAACTGGGGAGTGACGTTGTAGCCGAGCGATGCGAGCTCGGTACGAACCTGCATCTGTTCTTCTTCGCCCGAAGAGCGGAATGCAACGTGGTGGACCGTTCCCGCTCCCATCACTCCACGCCAGATACCGGGAACACAGCGCAGGTCGACGATGGTGCCAGGGCCACCATCGCCGGCAGCGTACCGGAATATGCTGCCCTGCTCGCGCACGAGCCTGAACCCGAGAGTGTTGGTGAGCAGTTGGCCCGTCAGCTCGTTGGCGTCGAGCCATAGCGTGACTGAATAAATGCCGCGGATCGCATGTTCGGCGGGCACGCCGGCTCCTGCCCATCCCGTGCGAGAATCCGCAGCTGGATGGGCAACGAGCTCACCCATGAATCCCTCGTGATCTTTGAAGGCGATGACTCGCTCGTCCTCGTAGCGCGCAACGGGCTGCTCGAACTCGACGCGCTTCTTGATCAGGCGCTCGATCCAGAATCCCACCGAGCTCGGCAGGATCGCAAAAGAAGTTACAGCGACCTGACCACCGCCTTGCCTTCCGCGTCGCGCATCGGGCCATGGGAAAAAAGTGAGGATGCTTCCCGGGCTTCCCCGCTCGTCACCAAAGTAGAAGTGATAGGTGGTGGGATCGTCGAAGTTTACCGTGCGCTTGACGAGCCGGAGACCGAGGCTGCCGGCGTAGAAGTCGAGATTCCGCTGGGGATCGCTGGCTATGCCGGTTACGTGATGAATACCGGCAGTACGGAAACTCATCGTTCAGATTCTTGCCTAGCTTTTCTTCGGAATCTCGCGCTGATCCGTGCTCGTGCGGGGAGATCCGCCTTCGCCGCCGTAGCCGCTCTTGTGTTCCTTCGGATGTGACGGAACGTCTTCAGGATTGGGCTGGCCGGATCGCGTGCCGGGATCGCCGTCGCCCTGTTTTGTCGCGGGTGTCGTACCTTGTTGCTTCTCTCGCCTGGATGCCATAATACCTCCCAATCTTTACCCTTCCATCAAAGCAACGGATATGCCGTTCGCTGAGGCAGCGATGTGAGTCCTACCCAGACCTCCAAAAAGCACAAAAAACCAAAACGTTTTCGCAGTCTGAGCGACCCCAGGACGCTCAGCGAGCTCGCGCTGCGTCTCAAGGAAGGAATCTACATCACGACGCTGGACGGGGAGATCGTCGATGCCAATCCCGCATTCCTGGAAATGTTCGGCGTCGACTCGCTTGCGGAATTGAAGGGTTCCCGCACGAGCGATTTCGTCCGGCCCGAGGTAAGGGCGCGGGAGATGGCTCAGCTGGAGCGCGACGGCTCGGTTCGGGACATTGAGTTCCAGTTGACGCGACGCGATGGAGAAGTAAGGACCGTAGTGGACAGCGCCTTTCTCTCCGTTGATCCAAAAACCGGCGAGAAATACTGTCACGGGATTCTTGTCGATATCACGCAGCGGAAGGAGCTGCAAACCCAGCTACTGGAGCTCAGTATCCGGGATCCGCTGACTGGGTGCTACAATCGAAGATATCTGAATACGGTAACACGTCAGTGCGAGTCGCAGCCAAAGGGAGAGTGGGGATGCATTTATCTCGATATCGACCACTTCAAGCAGTACAACGACACCAACGGCCATGCCGACGGCGATAGTGTTCTGGTGAAAATGGCCCGCTTTCTCATGCGACACGTCCGCGCCGAAGAAGCGGTCGTCCGTGTAGGTGGAGACGAATTTCTGGTGGTGTTGTCCGACGCGGGTGAAGAACAGACCAACAACGTAGCGGGACGTCTGCGCTCTGCTGCACCAATGTCTGCACCGGTACAGTTCTCGATGGGGTGGGCCACGCGGCAAAATGGCGAGACCTTCGAGGCTACGATGGTGCGCGCAGATCAGCGCTTGCTCGAAGTAAGAGTGGACGAACGGCGGGTCTTGCAGAGGCGCCGAAAAAAACGACCAAAGTCCGCTTAACCGCTTCTGGTGGGCCCTGACTCCCGACAAGACACCAAAACGGACTACGGCTGTGCAAGGAAGCAGCTGAGACACGTCCCACAGTAGAACCCATTCTACTGGTGTCTCCCATGCGCTCATTTCTTCTTTTGATAGCCGCTCTCTGCATTCCGGGTCTTGCGTCCACGCAAATAGTGGAGGATCCGCCACGTCCGTGGCCGTGTCCGGTACCGCCACCCTGTGAACGAGGGAGGCCATGCATCATGCCGGCGTGCGGGATTACGACCCCAGCGGTGTTTCGCCAGAGCAGTGATGTTCGCGTGGAGCTCGTGGATCGGGTGCTTCGCTATGAGATCACCGAGACGTTCGTGAATCGCGGGAGCAGAGTTGGAGAAGCCGATTTTATGTTTCCGTTACCGAAGGGCGCCGCCTTCCAGGACCTCAAACTCTCGATCAACGGCGAGATGGTTGCCGGCGAGACGATGAACGCCAACCAGGCGCGTCAGATCTATGAAGAGATCGTACGACGCCAGCGCGATCCGGCGCTGCTGGAGTGGATGGGGTATGGACTGCTGCGCGCGAGGATCTTCCCAATCGCGCCAGGCGAGCAGAAAAAAGTCGTGGTGCGCTTTCAGACCGTCGCCCAGCGTGAGGGCGATGCATTGAGGATCGATTACTTCCGTGGAGCTCGCACCAGCCAGCGCGAAGCGAATCAGCGGCCGGAAGGGCGCATGTCGTTCGTGCTCACCTATCCCATTGATCCGATGTACGGGAGGGCCTATTCGCCGACGCACTCGATCGACGAAGGGGAATACTCGACAGGAACAAACGGAGATCGCTCGTTCGCCTCGTTCGATCGTGGGTCGACGCGGCGGGTTGTAATAAGAGACGCGCGCGGAGAAGTCACACTTCTCATTCCAATCCGGCGCTCGACTGCTGCGGCGATCTCGCTGCTGGCGAACGCGCCCGGCAACGACGACGGGTTTGCGCTCATTACACTGTCGCCGCCCGCGGTTCAGCCGCGTGCAGTGCCGCGGGACCTGACCTTCGTGATAGACGTGTCGGGCTCGATGAACGGCGAGAAGATTGAACAGGCGCGCGCGGCTGGTAAGCAGATCCTGCGCTCGCTGTCACCGATGGATCGTTTCCGGCTGATCGACTTCTCGAGCGATGTCCGAACGTTTCGCGACAATTTTTCAGTCGCAAGTCGCGAGAACATCAGGGCGGCCGAACGCTATCTCGATGAGCTCGAGGCACAGGGGTCGACAAACATCTCGGGTGCTCTGGACGAGGCTCTTTCCTCACCAGTCCAGTGGGGCAGGCTGCCGATCGTGTTGTTTCTCACCGATGGTCAGCCTACCGTCGGGGAACGCGATGCGTTGGTGATCGCGTCGAACGTCGCGAAACAACGTGGGGCTCGACGGGTGTTCACATTCGGTGTCGGGGCGGATCTGAACGTATCGCTGATCGAGCAGCTCGCGCTCGAGGGTCGTGGCACCGCCAGCTTTGTAAGGCCGGAGGAGTCGGTGGAGCGCGCCGTAGGGATCGTGGCGAGCCGGCTGACGAGTCCGCTCGTCACCGATGTCCGGATTCACTCTGATGGTGTACGACTGCGCAAGATGCACCCCTCAGGACCTGTGGACATATTTGCGGGCGAGGACCTCGTGATTCTGTCCCGCTACGAGGGGAGTGGCAATGCAGTGGTGCGGTTTGAGGGTCAGACGACCAACGGTCCGGTGAGCTGGAGCACACGCGTCTATTTTCCGGAGCGTACGCGCGAGAATCCATTTGTGGCGCGCTTGTGGGCTACCCAGCGCGTTGGGTATTTGAGCGCCGAAAAGAGGAAGCACGGCGGCTCGCGTGAGGTCGATGACGAGATTCGGGAACTCGGAGAGCGTTACGGCATTCCGACCGAGTTCTCATCGTACCTGGTGGTTGAGCCGGGAATGAACCGTCGGAGAGCTATGGGCGCTGGAGCAGTGCAGCTCAATGGTGTCGTAACCACGGGCGTGGCATCGGCACCCGCTCCCGCCGCCGTTCAGTTCGAAGCAGCCAAGTCGGCGGCTGCACAGCGCTCGGCGACGAGCGTTGCAGCGGCAGATGCAGCCGTGGGTATGCGAGATGATGCCAACCTTCGGAGAGCCGGTAACGTGACGCTCGTATTGCGTGACAGTGTTTGGACCGACGTCCGCTACAAGAAATCCGGAACGCTACTGCAGGTGAAGCCGTTCTCGGATGCCTACTTCAAGCTGCTGGAGCTAATGCCTGATTTGCGCGAGCCGTTCTCGGTTGGCGAGCGTGTGCTGGTGGCCGGGCGTGGCATGGCGATCGAGCTGACTCCGTCGGGAGAAGAGCGTCTGACGGATCGTGATTTTGCCTTGATAAGGGACCGCTGGTAATCGTGTGACCGATGTAGAGCGACTCTTCCGAACCTACAACGCCGCGCTGGTGCGATATCTGACGCGGCGACTGGGAGATCGCGACTGGGCCGAGGAAGTTGCACAGGAGACATTCGTGCGGGCTTTGAGGCAAACGTCGATACAGAACGAGCGAGCCTGGCTTTTCGCGGTGGCGACCAATCTCGTGCGGGATGAAGCGAGGAAGGACATGAGACGCCGCAAGCACCTGGCACTTCTCGCCGAACAGGAGCGTGATGAAGTAGTCGAATCCGAGGAGACGACGCTGGAGCGCGCTCAGGAAGCAGCGATGGCGCGGAAGGCGGTAGATGCTCTAGCAGAACGAGACAGGCTAGTGCTGCTGATGCGGGAAGAGGGATTGGACTACAACGAGATTGCCGAAGCGTTGCAGCTGTCGCCCGGATCGGTAGGTACCACGCTCTCGCGTGCGCGCCGCCGACTGGTGGAGAGCTACGAAGCATTGCAGAAGAGTCGAGAAGAGAGAGAGAAGAATGCAGCATCCTGATGAAGGAACGATTCACTCGTGGCTGGACGGGGCGCTCAGCCCCGATGAGGCCGCGCGGGTTGAAGCTCACGTAGCGGAATGTCCGCAGTGCGCAGCGGCCGTGGCGGAAGCGCGGGGATTCATCGCGGCGTCTTCCCGCATACTCACCGCTCTGGACCACGTGCCCCGTGGGGTCGTGCCGGCAGCAGCACTCGTCAAACACAGAAATCTCGCGGGTTGGCGCGCTGCGGCAGCAGTGCTCGTTGTTGCGGTGGGCAGCCTGGTGGTGGTCAGGAATGGCGCACGCCCCACCCGGATCGAGACTACCGCAGCCGACACGGCTCGGGCACAGCTAAAGGCTGTTGTCCCGGAAACGCCGGGCAGTGTTGAGGACATGCGTACGAGCTCGGAAGCAGTGCCGCCGGTTGCCATCATCGCCAACCCTTCCCGAACAGCGGCAAGTCGTAGTCAACCGAGCCCGCCTGCAATCGAGAAGCGCGCAGTCGGAACCAATGAGGGAACCGGTCGGGGGGCGGTATCAGGTGGAGCGGGCGCAAGCGGAAATGTTGCGGCACGGGAGCAGGCGCCCGTTACCGCACCCGTTGCAGCACCTGCTGCACAGGCCTATGTGCAATCAGCTCCAATAAGCGCTCCCACCATCGATGCCGCGAGAGAGCCGTCGCCCCTCAAAGTGGTTGGAACGCCTAGAACTGTCGGAGCAAAAGTAACGCTGTACGAAGTCGCACCCGGAGACACGGTTACTTTCACCGAAGTCTTGAGCGTGCAACTGAACGCAGTGGTTCCAAGCGGTATTGGTTCGGCGGAGCCTTTGGCACGTCGATCGACTGCAAAATCGGCGGCTGCGCCACCGCAGCGCACTGACGCTGCCATCGCCAGCGCACCGGATTCTCAACCTGCGGCTGAGGCCGCGAAGGCACCAGCGGCCCGTGCACCAGTGCGAAAGGTCGAGGTCGCCAATGGAGTTACTACGATTAGCTGGCTCGATGTCAACACAGGCAACATCGTGAAGCTGTCCGGACGCCTGCCGGAGGCAAGGCTTCAGCAAATAAAATTGAGGATCGAAAGGGAAAGAGCGGCAGCGGCGGCCGCCAAGAAAAATCCCTGACCAGCTCGTCAGCCCTGAGGCGCGTCCTGGAGTGCCATTCCCATCGAGTGGTAGCCCTTGTCCACGTAGACAACTGTGCCGGTGATTCCGGTAGCGAGTGGGCTCGATAGAAAAGCTGCCACTTTTCCAACTTCTTCGGCCTGAAGCGGCTCGGTTAGCGGCGAATTGCCCGCGCAGTACTCGACCATCTTCTCGATGATTCCGATCGCACTCGCCGCGCGTGATGCCAGCGGACCCGCGGAGATAGTATTGATGCGAACTCCATATTTCCGGCCGGCCTCGAACGCGAGCACACGAGTGTCGCTTTCCAGCGCCGCCTTCGCGGACGACATCCCCCCACCATAACCGGGAATCACCCGCTCGCTCGCCATGTAGGTGAGTGATAAGAACGACCCGCCCGGGCGCATCAACGGCGCGAGCCGAGAGACCATCGACACCAGGGAGTAGGCACTGACACCAACGGCTGTCAGATAACCGGTGCGACTCGTCTCGAGCAACGGTTTCTTTACTTCCGGACCGTTAGCCAACGAATGGATAACTATGTCGAGGGAATTGCCGCCAAAGTCGGCCTCGATACGTCGGGCAAGGCCGTCGATGGTGAAGTCGCCGGTCTCCTTGTAGCGTTTGTTCGTCCGAATTTCTTCCGGCGTATCTGCAAGCGTGTCGTAGGCTGCGTCGAGAGGGTAGATCTTCTCGAACTGGAGAAGCTGTCCGCTGGATAACACTCGGGACTCGTCCATCTTCCCACGCTCGAGCAGATTCATGAAGATATTCAGTGCGGGAGGCCAGGTGCCGACGGAAACAGTCGCTCCGGCCTCAGCCAGCGTTTTGGCGATCGCAAAGCCAAATCCGGCGTCGTCAGCGACCCCGGCCACCAGCGCGCGCTTACCGGTGAGATCGATTTTCAGCATTCGGGTGATATCGCGATTTGGCCACAGGATGACAAGGGGGAAGAGTCTCGATGGCAAGAGGTAAGAGTCTTGCAATTCAGCACAAAAGACGAGTCCTGCCTTTACTTCCCAACCGGAGCGGAATCTTGTTCGGAAAGTTGATCAGCGTCGTGCTGCTCGCGACGACCATTGCCCTGAATGCCGAAGCGCAGGTTCAGGATACAATCAATAACAAGACACCGCTTTTTGTTGGGAAGGATGCCTTGTTACTAGGCGCCTATACCATAGGCACTGTTGCGGTTGCGCCGCTCGATATCGCCGTCGCGAAAAGGCTGCAGTATAAGGGGACGCAGGAGAACCGATTCCTGAGAAGAGCCGCGACCGGTTTCAGGGTGCTGGCTGTGCCCGGTTCAGTCATCGCTGGAGTGGGACTGTACGGAATCGGCCGCGCTCAGGGGCAACGGCGTCTTCAGTCTCTCGGGCTGCACAGCGTGGAGTCGATATTGATTGCTGATGTCCTCGGTGGGACGATCAAGTTTACGGCTGGACGGGCGCGTCCATACGTCGATATCGATAATCCCGCTGATTTTCAGCTGTTCAGAGGGTTGACAGACCACAAGTATCAATCATTTCCCTCAGGCCATACGATCAACGCGTTCGCCTTCGCATCAACAGTTACCCGCGAGACACAGTTCTGGTGGCCGCACTCGGCGTGGTACGTGGGTACGGTAATGTACGGTGGCGCAACGTTGATGGGACTCTCCCGCATCTATAACAACCAACACTGGGCAAGCGATGTGATGGCAGGAGCAGCGATCGGGACACTGATAGGAGTCAAGGTGGTGAAGTACACACACTCGCATCCGGGAAATCGCATCGATAAAAGATTTATCAGGGGCGGGCAGAAGTCAGTGCTGCAGCCTATCCCGCTGGTAATCTCGTTTCAATTCTGAGGAGCGCCGCCATCGCCGCCATCACCACGAGCAATGCTTGCAGCTGAATGGAATCTTCGTTCTGGCAGAGCTTCCGGAAGAAATCGCCGAGAAGTTGCGCGAGATCAACGAGCGTTATGACCCGAAACTCGCCCGTTACAAGCCGCCGCACATCACTCTGACCGGGTCCTCGGGGGCTGGTCCGATCCCTCCCTCCATCAGCGTCGAAGAAATCCGCGACAAGCTGGAACCAATAGCTGCGGAGACGGGACCGATCGCTCTGTCTTTCCGGCCGCCAGAACGTTTCATGGCGACGGACATCATCGTCCTTCCGATCGAATCACACGGCCCGCTCAGGGTTCTTCACGACAGGATCGTCACCAGCGGCCTGCCGTTCGCGCGGGCGCGGTACACTTTTAGCCCGCACTCGACTCTGAGCCTGTACCAATCGCTCGACGCGAAATCGATCCGTGAGCTGCTCAAGATCCGATTGCCGGAGCCGTTCGTGATAAACGCGATTCAAGTCTATCACACGCGGGATCCACAACCTTCACGAAAGCTCCTGGAGCTCGGACTGACCGGTGGATCCAAGAAAGATTGAAGTTCTGTGGCGCGCTTTCTGGATGCGTCTGCTCGGGTGGATGCTGCCGGGCCCCGCCGACGCTACGCTGCCGCCGCCGACGACCTCCGGCTACCGGGTACTGTTCATCCGTTACGAGCGCATCGGCGACATGATCATGGCGACGTCGCTGATCCGGAACATCGCAACGGCCCTCCCCGGCGGCAAAGTCGATGTTGTTGCCACGCCGGCGACCGCGCCTGTGCTGAATGGTAATCCCTACGTCGGCAACGTACTGGTCCTCGACAGAAAGTCGATCCGCAGCTACCGACAGTTGTTGAAACAGCTGCGACGGGAGCGCTACACTGTGATGGTCGACGGGAGAATCAACAATCCGCCAATCTTCACTTCGACTCCGCTACTCATGTTCGCCGGCCGCGCGCGTTTCAGGGTAGGCGCTGGCGGCGACCGCAAGCCGCGCATCTACAACGTATCGGTTCCGGAGTGGAACCGCGTCGATCACTACATCGAGGGCTCGAAGCAGCTCGCCGTTCCCTTTGGAGTGAACCCGGACGCGGTTGACTGGCAGCCCGAAATATTTGTCTCTCCGGAGGAACGACAACGCGCGGAGGCGCGGTGGAAGGAAGCCGAGTCAATGCTGGACAGCAGCGAAGCCGAGTCACGAGGGATTACGAAGCGCCTGCTGGTAAATCTCTCGGCGTCCGAGCCCAAACGCAGGTGGCCCGACGGGAAGTTCGTCGCGACGCTTCGATCGGCCCGCGAGCGCGCTCCCAACATGCCGATAATAGTGATCGGTCTTCCGGTGGAATGGGAGAGCGTTCAGAAGGTGGCCAGCCAAGTCGGTGCGCTACCCGTGCTGACCCCGCAGCTGCGCGATGCCTTCGCGCTGGTGGGAACCTCGGACCTCGTATTCACTCCTGACACGAGCATGTCGCACGCTGCGTCAGCCTTCCGGAAGCCGTCGTTGGTGTTGCTGAAGAGAGAGCACAAGCCATACGCTCCGTGGAATACGCCGGGCGAGATCATCACGTGGAACGAGGCTGAAATCCATCAGATGCCACACGAGAGAGTAGGAAAGGCCCTCGAAAAGTTGTTGGCGGATTTCGGGGGTTAAACCGAGAGCTGCACAAATCGTCTAGTGAGCGGGTCTGAAGTCGGCTCCCGTTACCCGGTGCGATAAATTGTACCGATGCCTCCACAATTCATCTATGTAATGAAAGACCTGCGCAAGGTCGTCCCGCCGTCGCGGGAGATCCTGCG
>JALYKQ010000115.1 GCA_030774675.1 Gemmatimonadota bacterium
ATCGTGTTCCCCGTCGTCAGCGATCCGGTCGCTGCCGGCATCGTCGACAGCCTAGCGCGGCCGGGCGGCAACGCCACCGGTTTCATGACTTTCGAATACAGCATGGGCGGGAAATGGCTGGAGCTGCTCAAGCAGATCGCGCCCGGCATGACGCGAGCGGCGGTCCTTCGGGATGCCACCCAAGGGGGAGGAACCAGCATGTTTGCCGCCGTTCAGACCGCGGCGCCGTCGCTCAGGGTGGAGGTAATCCCGATCAACATGCGCAACGCCGGCGAGATCGAGCGCGCCGTCACGGCCTTCGCGCGCGCTCCGAATGGCGGCCTTATCGTGGCGACGGGCGCGTTGGCGGCGGTTCATCGCGCGCTGATCATTACGCTTGCGGCCCGGCACAAACTGCCCGCGGTCTACTTCGAACGACTCTTCGTCGCCGCCGGCGGCTTGATCTCCTATGGGCCTGATCAGATCGACCAGTACCGGCTCGCAGCCGGCTACGTCGATCGCATCCTCAAGATGCTATGGGGCGGCAGCGGGGAGCATATATCCATCGCTGCACTGACCAACGCGATGGAGCCCCGCTATGACGAAACCCCAGACCAAGACTGTGAACGATTTCAGCCGGTGTCTCGACCCGCTGGATATGGACGCGACATTGATCGCGGTGATCGAGATGAGTCAATCGAGTTGGCTTGTTGCGGGCATCGTTCCTGGTGTCGAGCGCCAACCGCTGAAGAAACTCGCGATCGACGAACACGCATTGCTGAGCCTGTTGAACCGCTGGCGAGCGGAGGCCGAGAAGAACGGCCACCGGATCACACGCGCCGCCGTCGCGTTCGAGGCCGGATACGACGGCTTCTGGCTGGCACGCTGGCTCACCGCACAGGGCATAGAGGCCCACGTCATTCATGCGTCGAGCGTCGCGGTGACGCGCGAACATCGCCGGGCGAAGACCGATCGGCTCGACACGGAGCTTTTGAAGCGCGGCTTTCTCGGCTGGCTGCGCGGCGAGCGCGGACATTGCAAGATGGTGGCGGTGCCGACGCTTGCCGAGGAGGACGCCAAGCGGCCGAGCCGGGAGCGCGAGACGCTGGTTGGCGAGGCGAGCCGGATTATCACTCGGATCAAGGCGGCGTTCGTCCGGCTCGGCATTCGCAGCTTCAACCCGAAGCTCAAGGCGGCCGCCGCGCGCCTCGAAACCTTACGCACGCCCGAGGGTGAGCCGATCCCGCCCAACACGTTGGCCGCGCTCAAGCGCGATCTGGAGCGCCACCAGATTGTAAAGAAACAAATCCGTGAGATCGAGCAGACGCGGCTCGAACTTCTCGAAAAAGCTCCAGCGAAAGGGCCGCATGCCATGGTGCTGCTGCTCGCCCGCGTGATCGGCATCGGGGTCGAAACGGCCGACATGCTGGTGCAGGAGGTGCTGTCACGGAACATGCGGGATCGGCGCGCCGTGGCGCGTTATGCCGGTCTCACCGGCTCGCCCAACGAAAGCGGGGCGAAACGCCGGGAGAAGGGATTGGCCCGCTCGGGCAACGCGCGCGTGCGGCACGGCATGATCCAGCTAGCCTGGCGGTTTCTCCTGTTCCAAAAGGACAGCGCGCTCGCCCAATGGTATCGGCAGCGAACGGCGGATGCCCCGTCGACGCGCAAGAGGTTGGTCGTGGCGCTGGCGCGCAAGCTGCTGATCGCGCTCTGGCGCCTCGCGCGCGACGGCGTCGTGCCCGCAGGTGTACGGCTGCGTCCCGCCGCCTGATCGAGGAAACCCGCTGATGTTGTCGTCCCAAGTTATGGCTTCGCTCCCGTCCGCTCGGGCGTGATGGGGTCGCGATGACGGTTCGAGGTGGTGGGGTCCCGCTCTCGCCCATGGCTGCAATGCCGGCCTTAAGAATGGGTCCACCGCCTCGGAGCTTCGCCGCCGATGCGCATGCGTGCATCATGGTTCGGGTCACTGTGACCCACCGGATACAAGGTTGCGGCGCGAGTTCCTCGTGCCCCGACAGCGAGCTCCCCTCGGACGTGTCATCCCGACCACAACCAGCGTGCCGCCGTGCTCGGGGCTGTCAAGGCGCGGCCTGGAAACAACGGAGCGTGCGGCCAGCGTAGAGCGACGGCCGGCCTTGACAGCCCCTGTGCGCGCCGGCCTCCAACACGTCTGGGTCGGGGCGAAGAAACGGGATTCCAAGTCGAACAAAGAAACTGGAATGAAGGGAGTGGAGAATGCGTGAAATAAGTGCTTGACTTCAAGAGCCCCATACAAGGGCGAGAAACCGGCCGACCTGCCGGTGATGCAGCCGACCAGGTTCGAGTTCGTCATCAACCTGCAAACGGGCAAGCTGCTCGGCCTCAACATCCCGCCGAGGCTGCTCGCGCTCGCCGACGAGGTGATCG
>JALYKQ010000116.1 GCA_030774675.1 Gemmatimonadota bacterium
CTACCTCGTTCCAAACATCCCCGGCATGGACGGCATCCCCATCCTTCCCCCACCGGCCATTTTCTTCATCATCTTCTGCATCTCCCGGAACTGATCGAGCAAGCGATTGACGTCGCTTATCGGGCGGCCGGCACCCTTCGCGATCCGGGCCCGTCTCGAGCCGTTGATCACACCAGGATTCTTACGCTCCTCCGGTGTCATCGAGAGCACGATCGCCTCAACGTGCTTCATCCGCCTTGGGTCCGCCTTCATTTGCTTCAGGGCCTTCGTGTTCACGCCGGGCAGCATCTTCAGGATTCCCTCGAGCGGACCCATTTTCTGGATCTGGCGCATGCTGTTCAGAAAGTCATTCAGGTCCATTCCCTCCTTTCGGACCTTCTTCTCCAGCCGCTTCGCCTCGCCTTCATCGAATGACGCCTGTGCCTTCTCGACCAGAGTGACGATGTCACCCATCTGGAGAATGCGCCCTGCCATCCGCTCCGGGTGGAATTCCTCGAGCGCATCTGGCTTCTCCCCGACGCCGATGTACTTGATCGGCTTCTTCGTGACGCCGTAGATGGAGAGCGCCGCCCCACCGCGCGTGTCGCCGTCCATTTTGGTGAGGATGACTCCGGTGATGTCGAGGACTTTGTCGAAACCCTGGGCGATCTTTACCGCGTCCTGGCCGGTCATTCCGTCGGCAACGAGCAGGATCTCGGTCGGGCGGAGTGCGTCCTTGAGCCGCGACAGCTCGTGCATCATCGCCTCATCTATCTGCAACCTGCCGGCGGTGTCGATGATCACCACCCGATCTCTCCCGTGCAACGCTTCCGCCACCCCGGCTCGGGCAATCTTCACGACGTCCTGGGTCGTGCGATCCGCGTATACCGGAATCGACAGCTCGCGGCCTAGTGTCTCGAGCTGGTCGATCGCCGCCGGCCGGTAAACGTCGGCCGCAACGAGGCGGGTCCCGCGCCCCTCGGCTTTGAGCTTGCGGGCGAGCTTGGCCGCGGTAGTCGTCTTACCGGATCCCTGCAAGCCGACCATCATCACTACCGACGGGGGGACGGTGCTAAGCTTGATCCCTTCGCGGCGCTCGCCCAGCATGGCGGTGAGCTCCTCATGGACGATCTTGATTAGCTGTTGTCCGGGGGAGACAGTACTGAGCGCATTGACACCGGTCGCTTTCTTCTCGACCCGCTCCAGGAACTCTCGGGTGAGCTGGAAGTTGACGTCAGCCTCGAGCAGCACGCGCCGGACTTCGCGCAGTCCCTCCTTGATGTCGGCTTCGCTAAGAACACCGCGGCCACGCAGGCGGGCGAACGTGGCTTCGAGCTTTTCGCTCAGGTCCTCGAACATAGCCTTTAAACATAGGCGCCGTTAACTTCTGAAACAACTGAAGCATCACGCCGTTCGAGAGGGATTGGATGCCGCCTGCCCAGCGTAAAGACGACATACTCCACGCTGAATTGCCACCGACGCTGCCGCTCATGGCGCTGCGATCGACAATCGTTTACCCCCTCGGGACCATCGCCGTACAGATGGGCGCTCCCGAGAATCTCGCCCTGCTCAAGGCGAACGAGCAGTCAGGGCTCATCGTCGGCCTCGTCGTCGCGACGGGCGACCATGACGATGTGCTTGATCCGGAGAGGTTCGTGGGGCGGGTCGGCGTCGCGGCCCGCGTGCACGAGCGAATCAACCTCCCGGGTGAAACAGTTCAGATCACGCTTCAGGGATTGCGACGGCTCATCGTCGAAGGCGTCGCCCAGACCGATCCCTTTCCGATCGTCCGCATCAAGCCGGCAAAGGAGATTCCGCCCGATTCGAGCGAAGTAGACGACCTCATATCCCGCATTGTCGCGGGCGCCGAAACGCTGGCCGAGCTGATCGACCGCATCCCTGACGAAGTGCCAGCGATCCTCAAGATGAACATCTCGGATCCGGGGCGTTTTGCCGACCTCGCCGCCACCAACCTCAACTTCAAGGTTTCGGACAAGGACGAGATTCTTCAGCGCCTGAACATTGGGCAGCGGCTGAAGTTCCTGCTCGGCCGAGTGGAGCGAGAGGTCGGGCGAGCCCGTGTCGCCGAAGACGTCAAACGGCAGACCGAAATCAAGATCGAACAGCACCAGCGCGAGTTCTATCTGCGCCAGCAGCTGCGCGCGATCCAGTCGGAGCTTGGCGAGGGCGATCCGGGGGAGAAGGAATCGGTCGAGACCCTCAAGAAGCTCGAAGAAGCGAATCTGCCCGAGAAGGCGGCGCAGGAGGGACGACGGGAGATCGAGCGGATGCGAAACCTGTCGCCGGCCTCGAGCGAGTATCAGGTCATTCGCACCTACCTCGACTGGATGCTCGCGCTGCCCTGGAACAAGCGGTCGGCCGCCGACGAAGTGATCGAGCTGAAGAAAGTCGAGGATCTGCTCGACAGCCGACATTACGGCCTCAAGGAAGCGAAGGAACGAATCACCGAGTACCTCGCGGTGCGGAAGCTTCGTGGCGGTGATCCCCACGGCCCGATTCTCTGCTTTGTCGGACCTCCGGGAACCGGCAAGACATCGCTCGGCGAAGCCATTGCGATGTCGATCAGCCGCGCGTTCTACCGGATCTCAGTCGGAGGCGTACGGGACGAAGCCGAAATCAGAGGACATCGGCGTACCTATGTGGGCGCGATGCCCGGGCTGATCCTGCAATCGCTGCGTCGCGTTCAGGTCAGGGATGCCGTGCTGATGATCGACGAGATTGACAAAATGACCTCCGGAGGTCCCTCCGGTGATCCTACCGCTGCCATGCTCGAGGTGCTCGATCCGTCACAGAACTCGAATTTCGTCGATCACTATCTCAATCTGCCGTTCGATCTCTCGAGCATTCTATTCATCTGCACCGCGAACAATCTCTACGACATTCCCGCGCCGCTCCGCGACCGCATGGAAGTCATTCGGGTCCTGGGCTATACCGTCGAGGAGAAGGTCGAGATCGCGTGGCGTTATCTGTTGCCACGACTGCTGGAAGATCACGGGATCACCGATAAGGACATCCAGTTCACCGACGAGGTCCTGGGCTTCATCTCCAACCGCTATTCACGCGAAGCGGGGCTCCGCAACTTCGAGCGCAACATCGCGGCCCTCATGCGCAAGCGCGCCCGGAAGAAAGCCGACGGCGAAGAAGGCGCGTGGATCGTCGACAACCCGATGGTGACCAACATCCTCGGCAATCCTACCTACACTCTAGAAGACGCGGAACAGGAGCCGGAGATCGGAGCCGTCACGGGCATGGCATGGACCGCCACTGGCGGCGACCTCATGGTGATCGAGGCGCTGAGAATGCCTGGTACGGGACGCCTCACCGTCACCGGTCAGCTCGGAGACGTGATGCGAGAGTCTGTCGACGCCGCGTACTCTTATGTTCGTTCGCGCGCGCATACCCTGGGCGTGGAAGATGTCGAATTCAAGGAGTGCGACCTTCACGTGCACTTTCCCGCTGGCGCGATTCCGAAAGATGGCCCCAGCGCCGGCGCTGCCGTCACGCTCGCGATTGCCAGCGTGCTGAGCCGGCGTCCGGTTCGGCGCGACATCGCGCTCACGGGCGAGATGACGCTGCGAGGGAAGGTGCTCGAGATCGGAGGTGTGAAGGAGAAAGTGATGGCTGCATATCGCGCCGGTCTCAGGCAGGTGCTTCTGCCGAAGGCGAACGGAAAGGACCTGCGCGGAATCCCCGACGAGGTAGTGAACAGCATGACGTTCACCTTCGTGTCGACCATGGATGACATCATTCATCTCGCGCTCTTGCCCAAACCGCCCGGGACGCTCGCCGACTCCGCCGAGCCGCACGGCGACGTGCCGGCAAAGAATGCCGTGAGCGATTCGACGACCGCGTCGATCAACCGTTCCGAGACGGCTGGAGCAGTCACGAAGTAGGTGAATCTCGAGAGTACCTGGGTCCAATTCGGGATCCACGTCTTCGTGGGCACGATGGCCGGAGGGCTCTCCGACACCGTTGCCGTGTGGATGTTGTTCAACCCGAAGAAGAAACGGTTTGGATTTCAGGGAGCGATCCCGAAGAATCAGGCTCGGCTGGCGAAGAGTCTCGGTCGCACGGTGGGCGAGCGCCTGCTCACGCCGGGGGATCTCCAAAGCGAGCTCGCTCGCCCCGAGCTGCTCGCTGCATTTCAGGCGCGGCTCGAAGAAGTAATCGCCACGATCCTGACGTCGCGCGAGCCCCTGATAGACAAAGTTCCGCCCGCTGTGGTCACCGCGCTCGAGGGTGCGATGACATCGTACCTTCCGGTCGCGATGACGAAGCTCGGCGCCTTCCTCGGCCAGCCGGCCACGCGCGTCAAGCTACGGGGCGCGCTCCACTCGATGTTCAATCGCTTCGTCGATGACATGCGGTTCCACGAGCGCCTGTTCGCGAAGCTGATGATGACCGAGAAGAAGTTCGACACCGTGCTGGACGCGATCGAGACTGATGGCGTGGAGCAGGTCGTGGGATTGCTCGAGGAGCCCGAGATCAGAGAAGAGATCTCCAAGGCGATTCACGATGCCATCCTCGCGTATCTCCAGAAGCCCGTCTCCGACATTCTCGGCGACGTGGAGGCGAAAAAGGACCCGGAAGCGCCGAAGCGGCTGGCAGCGCAGGCGGGGCCGGTGATCTGGGAATGGGTCCACGACCAGCTTCCGGAGCTGATCAAGAAGCTCGACGTCCAGGCGATGGTCGAGCGCAAGGTGATGGCGTTCAGCGTCGAGCGGGTCGAGGAGATCCTGCGCAATGTCATCCAGAACGAGCTCAATCTGATCATCACTACCGGCTATGTACTGGGCGCGCTGATCGGGGTGTGTACTTTCGGCCTGCAGAAGCTGCTGGGGCTCTAAACTGCTCCGCCTCGCGCAGCGGTTACTGAGTCAGTCGCACCTGAGCAGGCTGCACGATCGACGTGCTGGCTCCCTTCGGCACGTCAGTGTAAATCACGACCGGGCGGCCCTGTACTTCGGTAGCTATCACCTGGAGCGACCGCCCTCCGGCGGAGTAAGACTTCTCCGCTCGATTGGCAGTCGTGGCCGGCTTGACGCTGAAGCGCTTCTCGATCGCCTGGCCTACCAGATCATAGAACTCAGCCGCTTCGACGGACGAATCCCAGACCGTGAGCCACACAATGCCCGGCCCCTGCGGCGTAGTCACCACCGCGTAACGGTCGCCATCCCAGCCTGAAGCGCCACGCACTGCTTCATTCTGATCCTTCAGGTGCTCGAACAGGAAGAGTCTCGTCTCAAACTCACCGAGATCGTTCTCGTAAGAATCCGTAGCGTTCGACAGCGTTCCCAGCGAAACCTTCGTCGGCGCGTCACGCTTAACGAAGAACGCGGCCGGGTGCATTATCTGTTCAGTCGAGGCCGGCATGTCGTTATAGATCGGAGTGCCCGGCTTTCTCTCTTTGTAGTTGCGGTAGAATTCCGCCCCGCTCAGGTAGGGGAAGATCAGGGTCTCCTGAATCGTCCGCGGAGCAGCTGCGAAGACAGGCATCGAAGCCTGGCTCTCTCGTATGAGCTCCCTGATGCGGTCCCAGCCTCCCGGCAGGTTGATCGCGATGTTGGAGCCGCCGAGCATGATGGAGATCTGTTCGTATACGGCTTGGCCTTCGAACACGGCCTGGGCTGCCGACAGGCGGTCGTTGTCGTCCCTGATCTTCTGAACCGAGTCCATGCTGATGTACTGGTCCTGAAGAGCGTGGACGAGCTCGTGGGTGATGGTGATGTTGGCTATGTCTTTCGGTGCGCCCTCGACGACGTAGAGCACTTTCGTTCGCGGATCGTAGTACCCGACGATCTGCTCCTCGAGCAGGTTGGTCAGAAATGGCTGCAGCTTGAGGGTGTCGGGAATCATGCCGAGGCGCTTGTATGCGGCTTCCTGACCGGCGATGTCGCGCACGGCCTGCGTATCCGTGAACTGCTTCAGGACGAATTCACGGACTTGCGCCTTCGACCGCATCTCGACTTTCGGCGGAGACTTGAACTTGAGACCGACGGCTTTCTCGATCATCGGGATGGCCTGTGCGACTTCAGCCGCGTACGGGCCTTCGTATTTCGGTTTCTGGCTCTCACACGCTGAAACGAGCGACAGAAGTCCGGCGCCGGCGATAGCAACGATGCGAGCTATACGTACACTCATTTCAAAGCCCCGAGATCCGCAAATACCACGCGATGATCGCGTCTCCGCAAAGCAATGTGATCAACGCGGCGGGCGCAAGAAAGACGCCGAACGGCAGCTCGCGCTTGCGCCATCCTCCGCCGGCTTCGAGTGCGAGCTCGGTCTGTCCCTTGTCGTCTGCGAGTCCGCGCGCCGACAGCGGATAGACGATGCCCAGCAGAACGATCGGCGCCAGCACGGCAGCAATGAAGATCGTGAGGAATGCGCGCGGCGGACCAACGGCGGCGCCGACAACCGCCATCAAGGTCACATCGCCAAATCCCATGGCGGGTCTTTTCAGCCACACCTCTCCTAGCCATCCCACGATCGAAATCGCGCCTGCGCCCACGCACATACCGAGGATTGCGTCCCAGGGGCGCGCGAACGGTTCCGCCTCTCCGAGGTACAGCGCGACAAAGGCGGACACGAGCACGAAGAAGACCCCAAAAACCGTGAATCCATCGGGGATGAGAAAGTGCTTCGCGTCGGTGATCGCGATCCCGATCAGAACGGTCGCGAACACAGCGACCCGAAATGCCGTGAAGGTCGGCCCGAACTCCAGGTAGGTAAAGAGCCAGACCAATCCGACGAGTGCCTCAACGATCGGATACTGAATCGAGATGCGCTCGCCGCAGCCGCCGCAACGCCCGCGCAGCATGAGCCAGCTCAGAATCGGAATGTTCTCGCTCACCTTTATCTGGTGCCCGCACTTCGGGCACCGCGACCGCGGCTTCACCACCGATAGCCCTTCCGGCCAGCGGCCAATGCAGACGTTGAGAAACGAGCCGAAGCTGGCCCCAACAAGGAACACCAGGATGCCCATCACGATTTCGATCATGCCCGAAGCTCGTAGAGAATGATTCCCGCTGCAACCGCGACATTGAGTGATTCGACGTCCGCGGCGATTGGAAGTGAAATGATCTTTTGTGCTTTCGCGCGAATTCCCGGAGAAAGTCCCGCGCCTTCATTCCCCACGGCGATTGCGAGCCGCGAAGAACGCTGGCCGCGGTCAATCGGGACTCCCCTTGCCTCCGCGGCCCACAGCTCGATCGTGTTTCGCCCGAGGAATGCCAGCGTCTCGTCCACGCCCGCGTGAAACGCGGTGTGCGCGAACTGCGCGCCCATCGAGCTCCGAATCACTTTTGGGTTCCAAAGATCGACTGTGCCGGGCAACGCGATCGTCGCCGTCGCTCCCAACGCCGCGGCCGTGCGGAGGATCGTCCCGACGTTGCCCGGGTCCTGGACGCTATCGAGTAGCAGAAGGCGGCACACGGAGCCGACCACCAGTGTATCAAATGAGCGGCTGGGGATCTCACCGATGGCAATCACGCCTTGTGGGGATTCCGTCTCGGCTGCGCTGCGGAACTCTTTTTCGGAGACTTCGGCGACCTCAATACCGGATTTGTCGAGGCTCTGGCGAAGAGCGAGTCCCCGCGGCGCGGAGAGAAGCTGAGAAGCAACGAGAGCGCCTCGCACGCGGAGGCCGGAGTGTAGAAGCTCCTCCACCGACCTGACGCCCTCGGCGACGAAGAGCGAGTGCTTCTCGCGGGCCTTTCGGCGCCCCAGATCGCGCGCAAGGGTAAGCAGCGTCACAACTTTCGCATCAGCAGCTTATTGGAATAGGATTTGCCTCCCCGTCTCATCAGTAATTACCTCGTCGGAGTATCAATGAAGCGAATTCTCATAGGGCTTGCGATCGCCACCTCCCTGACGGCGTGCGGTATCTCGCAGCAGCAGGAAGTGCAGATGGGAGTGGAATATGCGCAACAGATCAATGCGCAACTACCGATCGTCCAGGATCCGGAGTTGAACCGCTACATCAATGTTCTTGGTGATTCGATCGCGCGCCTCACTAGCCGGGCTGATCTCGACTGGCATTTCTTCATTGTAGACAGCAAGGAAGTAAACGCTTTCGCCGTACCCGGCGGATTCGTTTACGTAAACCGTGGCCTGATCGAGCGTACCGACCAAATGGACGAGGTCGCCGGAGTTCTCGGCCACGAAATAGGACACGTAGTGCGCCGCCACACGGTGAAACAAATGGAAAAGGCGCAGGGCGCAAATGTTGGCGTCACTCTGGCCTGTGTGCTCACCAGTATCTGTAACAGTCAGGTTGCCGGCGCTGCGATCAATATCGCGGGCGGTGCTGTCTTCGCGCGCTTCAGCCGCCAGGACGAAGCGGAAGCGGATCAGGAGGGATTCAACAACATAGTCCGTGCGGGAATCAGTCCAGTCGGTATGGTAACGATGTTTCAGAAGCTCATAGCCGAGCGTAAGAGCCGTCCCGCAGGAGTTGAGGCATGGTTCCGCACTCACCCGCTGGAAGAGGATCGAATCGCGGCAATACAGGCCCGGATCAATCAGATGCCCCGCGCCCAGCTAGCGAGTCTCGGCACCGACACGCGGAACTTCCACACCTTCAAGACGAGGCTGCAGTCGCTGCCTCCCTCTCCCCCGCCGCGTCAAGTGCAGTAGTTTCAGCAACCTGGCAAGCCAAAGATGCGCCGCGCGAAAGCACGGCGCATCTTTGTTAATGCGCATTGCGCTTACGATCGCGGGTTCCGATTCCGGTGGCGGCGCCGGGATTCAGGCAGACCTGAAGACGTTTCAGCGGTTTGGCGTTTTCGGCACCTCTGCGATCGCTGCCATCACGGCGCAGAACACGAGGGGTGTGAGCAGTTGGGAAGCGGTATCCCCTGATCTTGTACGGGCGCAGATCGATTCGATCGCGGAGGACCTCCCGCCAGCCGCGGTCAAAAGCGGAATGCTCGCTAACGCGGCGGTTGCGTCGGTGGTTGCCAATGCCATCCGGGAACACTCGCTACACAATTACGTCCTTGATCCAGTGATGGTTGCCAGCTCGGGTGATGTCCTCCTCGAGAGCGATACGATCGAGGTGATTCGGCGCGAGCTCATCCCGCAGGCGTTCCTGGTAACGCCCAACCTCCACGAGGCTGCCGTCCTCGTCGGCGAAGACATTGACGACGAAGATGGGATGGCCCGCGCGGCCGAGACTATCGTGACCGAAATGGGTGCGAGGGCCGTGCTGATCAAGGGTGGACACTTGCTTTCGAGCGACCGCGTCGTCGATGTACTCTACGACGGGAACGTGCGGGCGTTCCGTGGCCGGCGACTCGACACCCGGAACACTCACGGGACGGGGTGCACTCTTTCGGCCGCGATCACGGCGCAGCTCGCGAACGGCGAGTCGCTGCACGCCGCCGTGCGACGGGCCATTGATTACGTACACAATGCGATCGCCACTGCACCCGGGCTTGGTTCTGGTCACGGGCCGTTGAACCACCTCGCCGAGGACAGCTAGTCGTAAACTGCCGCTCGGGTCGGCAAAAAGAACGGAAGGTCTATTGCGGATGCTTCGGATGGGGGCGGATCATTCGGATTGCTTCTTCATGGCGGTATAGCTCACCCGGCGCAGTTTTCTTTTTTTTGGTGTTCGGCAGGAGAGGTCCGTTTGGCGACTGAAGCATCCCGAGCGGCAGTTCCCAGAAAATCCCTGCGCTGGTGTTACCTGCCCTCACGCCATGAGGAGCGATCCCGAATGATCCGCCCCAATCCGAAGCATCCGCGTTAAACCTTCCGTTCTTGTGGGCAGCCCAAGCGGCCGTTGTCTTATTATCTGATTGCCGACAACTGAGGCGTAGCGGAGCGGACGAGGAACTCCGTCACGAGAGACTCGAACGATGCGCTGACTCGGTTGGTCGTTTCGAGCACTTCCGTATGACTGAGGGCGGCGCCGGTGACGCCGGCGGCGGCGTTGGTGATGCAGCTCACTCCCGCGACACGCATTCCCAGGGCCCTGGCCACAATTACCTCGGCCACGGTCGACATCCCGACCGCGTCAGCCCCGAGGAGTCTCAGCATCTTCACTTCGCTCGGGGTCTCGTAAGACGGACCCAGCAGTCCGGCATAAACGCCTTCGCGTAGCTTGACGCCGAGGCTTTCCGCAGTCGTACGCAGCAGCCAGCGAAGGCCCGGATTGTAAGCGTCCGTCATGTCCGGAAAGCGGATCTCCCCCTTCTCAGCCTGCCCCACGAGCGGATTGGTGCCCGTGAGATTGAGATGATCCGAGATCATCATCAGATCACCGACTGCCAGCTTGGAGGAGATTCCTCCCGCTGCGTTGGATACGAACAGGTCGTGGGCTCCAAGCGCGTGAAACACGCGAACCGGAAAGGCCGCGAGCGCAGCGGAATGCCCCTCGTACATATGAAACCGCCCACTAAGTGCAACGATCTCTCGCCCACCCAGAGCGCCCACGATGACGGCGCCCTCGTGTCCGGTCACAGTAGCTTCCGGAAAGCCGGGAATTTCGTCGAATGGAATGCGTACCGCATTCACGACTGATCTGGAGAGCCCACCCAATCCGGACCCGAGTATGATCCCTATTCCCGGCTGCTGGGATGGAGCGCGCTTACGAATCGCGTTCGCTGCTTTGATCGCCGCTTCCGTCGAGTACTCGCTTTTCATTCGTCCAACCCGACCAGGTCGTCGATTTTCTCCGACGCTTCCTCGATCAGCATCAGCCGGTCCTCCCAGGGCAGAAATGCGCTCTCGAATCCGTTGAGCGCAATCCCGGCCAGCTCGTCCACCGTGAAGCCGAGGTGTTCGGCGGCGTGAACGTATTCATCGGTGAGGGTCGTTCCGCTCATCAGTCGATTGTCGGTGTTGAGCGTCACATTCAGCCCACGATCGAAGTACTCGCGCAGCGGATGCGTTTCGTAGGAGTCAGCGACCTTCGTCTGAACGTTGCTCGTGAGGCAGACCTCGAGTGCGATGCGCCGGTCGTTGACATATTGCGTGAGGTCAGGGTCCTCGATCAGCCTGGTGCCGTGGCCGATGCGATTGGCGCCACAGACGTGCACTGCCTCGCGCACCGATTCGGCGCCGTCTCCTTCGCCGGCGTGAACGGTGACGGCAAGGTTGTGCTCTCGCGCATACCTGAAGGCAGCGACGTGACGCGCGGCAGAATTTCCCTTCTCGCCACCCGCCAGGTCGAAAGCGACAACGCCTTCATTCCTGAACTCGACGGCAAGTTGCGCCATCTCGAGCGAGTCCTCGGGCGTGAAGTGCCGGAGAGCACAGATAATGAATCGTCCGATGATTCCAAAATCCTTCTCGGCGCGGCGGAGTCCGCGCAGCGGTGCTTCGATGGCCTGGACCAGATTGAGTCCCTGCACGACGTTCAGAATCGGCGCATTCCTCACCTCGATATAGCGCACGCCGTCCTCCGCCGCGTCTTCCACCAGCTCGTACGCGATGCGCTCGAGCGCCTCTTCGGTCTGCATCACCGAGACCGTCACGTCGAAGCGGCGCAGGTAATCCTCGAGAGTGAGCGCGTCATCCACTCTCATGAACTCAGCAAGCTCCTCTGGGGTGTGCTTCGGCATCTGGACGCGCGCCTCCCGCGCCAGATCGAGTAGCGTCGCCGGCCGCACAGACCCGTCGAGATGGCAGTGGAGCTCCGCTTTGGGAAGCTGGCGCAGCTTGCTGGAGAAGATCGAGAGAGGCATTACAATGGGTTGGGGTCCGGTTCAGCGTCGTCAGCCTGGCGAGCGCGAACGATGCGAAAGATTGCCCCGTTGTGCACGGGTGTATCGTTGGCGGTGACGATTCCGCGGCTGTCCGTGATCATCCGATCGCCGCTTCGCACCGCTGTGGCCTGGGTTTCATCCCACGCTTCTACCGCCTGGATAGCGGTGGCCGAGGCGTCAACGTCAACCGGTCGGCCGTTGATGTAAACGCGGACTCTCTCGCTCACGGCGTGACGGGGGCGATGCGGACCTCGCTTGGCGCCGCAATGGGAGAGGGCATCGACTGGAGATAGTCGATCAGCGCGTCGAGATCGACAATGTTGGTCGGCCTCGAAGTGGAGGCCCGGACCCCAGCGTTGTAGCCTTCCCCTCCGGTGGCCAGGAAATCATTCAGAATCACATTGTAGGTACGGCTGTCAGACAACGGAGCTCCGTCGGCAAATGTCACCGAGACTAAGCGCGATCCCTTTGGTCTCGATGGATCGTACTTGATGGTGATGCCACTGACGTGGTCATCGAGCTCTGATTTGCCGAGCATCGCCTCGAGCAAACCCCGGAGCTGCGCGCCAGTCATCGTCAGTGAATAGAGGATGTTGCCGAATGGCTGGATCTCGAATAGAGACCCGTATGTTGCGTCGCCCGCTCTCAGCTCGGTTCTGATCCCACCGTTGTTCATGATGGCAACATCACCTTTCGCCGCCCACCGTTGGGCGTCGGCGATCAGGTTGCCAAGTGGATACTGCGAGCCTTGGCGGGCGAGCGTCACCGGGATTGTTGCCACCTGTCGATTGACGAGAGATGCGACGCGAGCGACCGCTTTCCGCACGATCGAGTCGATCGACGCCAGCGGCTTGATCGTATCGGCCGCGAGCTCGCGCACTTGGTGTCTCGCCGCAACAGATGAGGGAGCGCCGATGGGCAAATCAAGCACGTCGATCGCACGACCGCTCGAGCGCGCCTGCACGATCGGGATGCCGTTCACGACCGTGTTGACCAGGCTGTGGGTATGGCCACTGACGATGGCATCCACTTTCGTCGTGACCTTTCGTGCCAGGTCAATGATCTCACCGTTGCAGGTCGCTGCAGGGGGCCGGTCGCAGAACGCACCGGCATGCGCTATCACTACAACGAAGTTCGCGCCGCGCTTCCGGAGAGCGCGTCCGATGCTGTCCACGATTGGTGCAGGATCGTCGAAACGAAGCCCGACCACGTTCGCAGCACGCGTGGTCGTCGGAGTAGTCACGGTCGAGACGCCGATTATTCCGATCTTCGTACGTCCACGGACCACGATGGTGTCATTTCTGATCCATTGCACGTCCCGCCCGTCAGAGTGGCGGACGTTGGCGCCGAGGATACCGAACCTCGCCTGTCGCATCCGGGCGCGGAGGGTATCGATCCCCCAATCGAACTCGTGATTGCCCAGAGCCGCCGCGGCGTAACCCATTCTATTGTAGTACTCCATCACTGGCTGGCCGTAGGAGAGGTTGGACGCAGGAGTGCCCTGAAAGAGGTCACCACCATCCAGCAGCAGGGTTTCGCAGGCGCGAGCGCATTCTTTTCGCGCCCGGTCGATCGCCGCCCCAACGTATGCTGCACCGCCACGCCGAACGCCGTTTGCATCCGGCCTCGGCTCCAGCGCGCCATGAAAGTCGTTCGTGCCGATGATACGCAAGAAGCGGGTGCCGACCGGAAACGGCGGCTGGGTGGTGGCCGGTGCTGGAGCCTTGGAAGTCGCCGCGCCTCGCACGAGGCTCCAGTTGGGCGTGAAGTAGTCCGATTGCCTCAGCACCCCCCGCCGCTTCACCTCATCGATCAGCAACTGCCGGATCTCCTGCTGCTTGTCGTACACGACCGGCGCTCCGCTCAGCATCGCGTATCCGCCGCCGCCGGTCTGCCGATAGTTATTGAGCGCCATCGTGAAGGTGTCGGTGTCCCGTATCCGGAGGCCCTTGGATTCGAGCCGGATAATCCGCGATCCAATCGGCTTCGACACATCGATCACGTAGTCGACGCCGGAAACGATGTCGAAGTTGTAGCCGGGAATTTGTGGATCGGTCTCGAGGCGAGCCGTGGCTGAGGCCGGAGTTCGGTAGTGCCTGCTGCTGAACTCGAGATAGTCCCGCAGCTGTTTGCCGGTGATGCGCACAGCCCGCAACGTGTTGTCATACGGGTAGAGCTGCGCGACCTGCGCAATCGTGATTGCGCCCGGCCCCATCACCACGTCCGTCGAGAAAGCGGCGGTCGACGCGAGATTGGAGCCGGCCGCCTTCCGCTCGGTCTCGAGAATGAAGTCAATCAGCGGCGTGTCCTTCACTCGCGCCGAGTCCGGGCTCCAACGCTCCGGAGTGGTGCCTATCGGCGTCGTGACGTAGGCGACCGTCTCCTGGTGGGCTGCAGCGGTGGCCGCGAGCACCGCGGCGTTCTCCGGATGTCCGGCCGCCTGAACGATCTCGCTGTGCTTCTCGCTGACCTTCCAGCTGCCGCCAACTCGCGAAACGACCAGGTGCGCGATGTCCACACTCGTCGCCCAGTTCTTCGGCTGAATGAGAAGCGTCTGACCGATCGTCGTCCCACGCGACTCCTTGTGGGAATGTCCGTAGAGCACGACGTCGATTCCTAGCACCTCCGCCGCAATTCTGCCGGCGACGTTTTCGCTCGGCACACCGGTAGTCACCGTATCGTAGCTTGCCGGCTCGTTGAGCCCCGAATGGACCGTCACCAGGACTATATCCGCGCCGGCGGCCCGGGCTTCCTCGACCGCCTGCCTCACGGCGGGAATGATGTCGCCGAACCTGAGCCTCCCTCTGATATTCTCAGCGTCCCACAGCATGACGCCGGGCGTCGTGGCGCCGACGATTCCGACCTTCACCCCCGCGCGCTCGATGATCGTCCAGGGCCTGTAGGCGTGAACGCCCTCGGGATCGATCCGATACGTGTTGGCTGAGAGAAACGGAAATCTCGCCTGGCGGATCGCGCTATCGAGGTATGGGACTCCGTAGTTGTACTCGTGATTCCCGATCGCCGCCGCATCGTACTGCATTGCGTTCATCGCGGCGATTATCGGATTGGTGCGATCGTGGGAGACCCTCGCCGCGATGTACGCCAGCGGATTCCCCTGCAGTAGATCGCCTCCATCCAGCAGGATCACTCGTCCAGGGTTGGCAGCCCGCACCGAATCCACAATTGTGGCAGCTCGCGAAAGCCCGCGGACGGCCTCGGCCTGATTGGCGTAGTAGTCCCAGGCTCTCAAGCGCCCGTGGACATCAGTGGTAGTCGCGATTGCGAGATCGATAGGATCGGGTGAGCGAAGCTGTACGGAGGGTGCGCAAGCGAGGAGCAGGGCGAAGAGCCCAAATGCGGGATGTTTCATCAGTTATCAGCGTGGGCTATGAGGCGCTCGATACGCCAGTGTCGTGCAAAACTAGTGGCTCGCGCGTGCAGCGGGGAGTGAACATGCGCCGGCACCGGAGCGGTTTTGAAACCGAGTCGACCGCTTTGGTAATTCCGGCAATCGTGACACAACTCGTACAAGGCCGTGAGCGCACCGTGGATCATGCGTGTGATAAATCCTCAGGAACATCCCTGCTGAGGAGCAAAATGATGGGAATCTCCAGCGTCGGCTTGGCTACAACCAGCTTGTTCAGTCTGTCGCGCGTGTGAAAATCGTTTGGGATCGAGTCCACGCTCTAATCACCTTCCTCATTGGCTTCGCATCCCTGCTCGCGCCCGGTGGAAAGTGAGCAGCACAACCTAGAGACGGCACCCAAGCGCGTTACGTCAGTCACCTGACCGTTACATGGATGGTGCAATTCCGTCGCACAGGCGAGACCGGGATCTGGCACTTTTGTAACGGAGCGAGCAGCCGCTCCTGCCGCTGCCAGCTGTGATCGCCGACTCTCCAGCCCCGACCACTGCCCATGCATCCTAACTTGCTCCGACTCCGCCTTTACGGCGCTACTCTATTCGCACTCGCCACGCTTCCGCTCATCGCGGTAAGCGCTCAGGAACCGGCTCCGCCAACCGCTCAGCAACCGACTCCAGCCAGCACTCAGCTGCCGACAGGTCAGATCGTCGGAATAGTCGTTGACGCCACTACTGGTCAAGGTCTGTCGGACGTTGGAGTCCAAGTCGTCGGTACGTCCCTCGGCGTTTCAACAGGCGTTGACGGGCGCTTTCGCGTGATCAACGTGCCGGCGGGAACTGTGACCATCCACGTCCGGCGCATCGGCTTCGCGGCCAAGACTGTCACCGGAATCGAGCTGCAGAGTGGCCAGACGGTTGACCAGAGTATCGCGCTTACGAGTGCCTCCGTTCAGCTTGCGCCGCTTGTCGTCAATGCGACGGCCGAGCGCGGAACCGTTAACTCGGCGCTCGATGCTCAGCGGACCTCGATCGGTGTGGTCAACTCCGTAACGGCAGAGCAGATATCGCGTAGCGCGGATGCAAACGCAGCGCAGGCGGTGCAGCGGGTGAGCGGAGTGACGGTGCAGGACAACAAGTACGTCTTCGTGCGCGGCCTGGGTGAGCGGTATACGACGAGCTCCCTCAATGGCGCCCGTGTCCCCAGCCCCGAGCCGGAAAAGCGTGTCGTTCCGCTCGACATGTTCCCCGCTGGGCTGCTGCAATCGATCACCACGACCAAGACCTTCACACCAGATCTTCAGGGCGACTTTTCCGGCGCGTTGGTCGACATCAAGACACTCGAGTTTCCTGCCTCGCGGAAACTCTCGCTCCAGCTCGGCAGCGGCTACGAGGCGGGGGCTACCGGAAGCAGCTTGATCCGGGCTCAGACGGCGGGCGGCGAGCGGATCGCCAACGTCAACAACTCGCGTGAGCTGCCCGCGCTCGTGCGCTCGGTGGGCAACATGCAGTCCATCAATCTTACGCCGGGCGACAAGAGTCTGCTGGTGAGTCAGTTTCGCGACACGTGGACGCCGGGCACCGGCACGGGTGCTCCGAACATGTCCGCGTCCGCCTCGATCGGCGGCAACGATCCGCTGTTGCTCGGGCATTCACTTGGATACCTGTTCTCAGGAACCTATTCGTCGGGCACCGATTTCCGCGACGGACAGATACGCGCACTCGCCGATCGTGGAAACACTCCGGGCGAGACTCGGGAAATCGACCGCTTCGTCGGACAACGCGCGAGTGAGGGAGTGCTCTGGGGCGGTCTGGCCAATGTGAGCACCCTCCTTGGCAGCGGAACCCGACTGTCACTGAACGGGATTTACAATCGCACCGCGAACAACGACGCTATCGTCGAGACCGGCTCGTTCGAGAACGAAGGGATTCGAGCCAGGATCACGCGCATGCAATACGTTCAGCGCGGAGTTCGATCACTTCAGCTGGCCGGTGATCACCAGCTTGGCGGGCGAAACCGCATCGAATGGTTCGGTACGCTGAGCGGTGTCAGGCGATATGAGCCCGACCGGTCGGAGTTCGTGCAGGCGATAGAACAGGACACGCTCGGCGCGGATGTCCTGCGGTGGGTTAATTCGGGAAATGGCGGTGCTGTTCGCACGTTCTCCGACCTCAACGAGAGCAGCCGCGAATTCAACGCCAAGTATCAGCTCGGCTTCGGAGCGGATCAGCAAAGCTCGATCAAGATCGGTGGCTTGATCAGGTCCACCGATCGCGATGCCGATACCCGTGCGTACTCCGTCAGCGCTCAGGGAATCTCCAACGCGATTCGTGAGCTTGCTCCGGAGGAGATCTTCGACGGCCGGTTCGCGAGCGCGAACATCTTCGACATCGCTCCGCTGGCCCAGGGAGGATCGTACGTCGCTCGCGATCACCTCGGAGCCGCATTCGCAATGACCGAGTTGGCCATGTCGGATCACTTTCGCCTTATCGCCGGCGCCCGGTACGAAGCAGATCGTCTCGAGGTTGACGCATTCTCCACGCTCGGCAGCCCGGTGCTGACCCACAAGGTCTGGAACGATCTGCTTCCATCCATCGCGCTGAACATCAAGCTCACTGAGACGCAGCAGCTTCGACTCTCCGCCACCCGCACGCTGGCGCGTCCGGAGTATCGCGAGCTCTCGCCAATCAAGAGCCGCGATGTGCTGAATGGGGACGACACCCAGGGAAATGAGAACCTGTCGCGCACTCGAATCTCCAATTTCGACGCGCGTTGGGAGTGGTACCCGCAAAGCGGCGAAGTCCTGAGCCTGGGACTCTTCGCCAAGAATTTCAGTCTGCCGATCGAGCGCGTTTACCGCGCGGCCGGCTCGGGAACACGCACAGTCTTCTACACGAACGCCGAAAAGGCCGACAACCTTGGGGTCGAGCTGGAAGCCCGTAAGAATCTCGGTTTCGTGGCTGGGGCTCTCACACCGTTCTCGCTTTTCAGCAATCTGACGGTGATGAAGAGCACTATCCATCTCTTCAAGGACACTCAGGCGAGCGCGACCAACCTCAGTCGCCGCATGGTGGGTCAGGCGCCCTACGTCGTGAATGCCGGCCTCACCTACGCATCCTCCAGCGGAGCGAATTCCGCAACGCTTCTCTTCAACCGAGTCGGTGATCGTATCGATGCCGCCGGGGACAGCCCACTTCCCGATGTCGTGGAGTTCGCGCGGAACGTCCTCGATTTCTCCCTGCGGTTTGGGCTCACCGAGAGTCTTGGCTTCAGGGCCGACGCCAAAAATATCCTGGATTCGCCGTTCCAGATGATGCAGGGCACGGCGGTTCGCGAGTTGTATCGGTCGGGCCGCGTCATCCAGGCCGGGTTTCAGATCCGCGCGTAAAACCGTTACCTGGTTCGGCTGACGTTACGGCATTGTGACGGCGTCGAAACCACACACAGACACACCCGTGTTCACTTTAGCGACGAGACTACTCACTCCGTGTGCGTAAAGTCCTTCGCGTACCCTCCTTTTTCTAATTGACGTTCTCTCACCCTCGAGGAATCGAATGCTCCTGAATCGCCGAATGATGTCCTGCACCCTGGCCGCGATTTCGCTTTTCGTGGCCGCGTGCGGTAGCGACAGTACGGGCCCAACCCGTGCGCAGCCCATTCTCGGTCTCAACACCACCGCGAAGGGCGCCACCTCCGTCCAGCTCACGTTCAACAGCGTGGCTGGTGACGATAGCTACGACATCGAACGCGCCGAAGGCGCGGGCGGCGCATTCGCAGTGGTCACCACTGTAACTGCGCCCAGCACCCCCGGTCTCGTGACGTACGTCGACAACACCGGGCTCAAGCCGAGCACTCTCTATCGGTACCACGTCATCACCGTCAAGGGAACGGCGAGGAGCATCCCGTCTGGCGAAGCGTCGACAACCACTCTCGCTTTCGGCAACGCGGCTGTGGATATCACCACCGACATCACGGTGGACCGTACGCTATACGCCGACACTGTCTACACTCTCAAGGGTTTCATCCACGTCGCCAACAACAAAACGCTGACGATCGAGCCGGGCACCAAAATTCAGGGCGACTTCAACACGCTGGGATCATCGCTGTGGATTCTGCGGGGTTCCAAGATCCAGGCGGTTGGCACCGCGGCCGCTCCGATCGTTCTTACTTCGTCCAGGGCCGCCGGACAACGCCAGCCCGGCGATTGGGGCGGTTTGCTGATAGTTGGAAATGCGATCAACAACCGCAGCGGCAGTGTCGAGGTCGAGGGCTCGGGTACTGATGGCACGGCCGTCGTTGGAGGAAAGAACTATCAGGTATTGTATTCAGGCGGAGCGGTGCCGACCGACAACTCCGGAACTCTGTCGTACGTACGTGTCGAGTTCGCCGGATTCGCACCTTCGCTGAACAACGAGCTCAACTCGTTCACCTTCGCAGCGGTTGGGTCTGGTACGCGGGCGTCGTACCTGCAGACAATGGGCGGCCTCGACGACTCGTATGAGTTCTTTGGCGGCGGGTTCGATCTGGACCACCTGGTCGCGTACGAGACGGGCGACGACATGTACGATATGTCGGAAGGCTGGGTAGGTCGCATGTCGTTCCTGATCGGGTTCAATTCAGTGCAGCTCACTCCGCGCACCGGAGCCGGTTCACTCGCGACGGATCTCGAAGGTATCGAGAACGATGGTTGCAACGGGTCCGGCTGCGACAACGGATTCAACCAGCAGCCGTTCACCGTTCCCCTTGTCACCAACTTCACGCTCGTGGGCTGCGGCAGTACGACTTGCGTCGGCTCCGGCGGTGGGTTCGGCATGATGATTCGCCGTGGTTCGGGCGGGTTCTACGCGAATGGTGTCATCGCTCGGTTTCCGAATGCCGGCGTATCGCTGCGCGACGCGGCGACCTACGACCGCGGCGGTGCCGTCGCGGTTCCGGATCTGGCCACTTCAGATCTCCAGATCAGGAACATTTACTTCACTGAGGTCAACAACAACTTGTTCCAGGCTGGCGGTGGATCCACCGTGCAGAACTCGCTCGACCCAGCGGGAAACAGTCTTACGCTTGGCACTGCTACGGCGACCTCGCTCTTCACTGCGCTTCCCGCGCAGGGGGTAGCACCAGGCGCCGTCTCGGACTTCGACTGGACACCCGCCGCAAGCTCGCCAATTACAACAGGTGGCCTGGCAACGTTCACCGGGAAAATGGGAACGAAGGGAGGGACAGCCGTGACGGGAACTTCTTACGTCGGCGCGGCGCAGCCTGCCGGAACGAAGTGGTGGGCTGGCTGGACCGTCTACTACCGCAACTAGATTCGGGATTAGCAAATGGCCGGCGTCCTCACGGGCGCCGGCCATTTGCATCCTGGCTTCGATCACCAGTCTCTCCACTGAGCTCCATGAACATGACCCCGCGTTTCTTGCTTGCGACGATCGTGGCAGCAGTTGCCTGCGTGCCTGGTACGGAACGAACGACGCAGCAGATCGCCGCTGATTCCGCTCGCGCCGATTCAATCAACAGGGCGCGGCAGGATTCGATCAATCGCGCTTCGCCTGGATACGTGATTGATTCAATCCTCCCCGTCGAAGAGGAACTTCGTCGTTTCCGCTCTGCGATAGGCGGACAGCCTGTCACCGCGTTTTCCGGCGGGTCGGGCTCACGTGAGGCCTTGGTGCGTCGCTTCATGAAGGCACTTGCCGCCAACGACTCCGTCGATCTGCGCGCCATGGCGCTCAACGCCCGGGAGTTTGCCGATCTAGTGTACCCAGAGTCCCCCTACACCCATCCGCCCTACAGTCAGTCGCCCGCATTGGTGTGGAACCAGATTCAGAACCCAAGCGCATCGGGCTTCACGAGACTGGTTCGGCGGCTCGCAAACCAACCGCTCCGGTATGTGGGCC
>JALYKQ010000117.1 GCA_030774675.1 Gemmatimonadota bacterium
TACCTTATCAAGCAGCTCACGCACCCCTCGTCTGAAGCTCCCGGGTCGATATGCGGTTCATATTCGGATTGCAGGTTTTCGTCGTTGTCGCGGGGGTCGTTCAGATCACCGGGTGCGGAGATGCATCTGGCCCGAAATCCGGCCCCCCGGCCAAAGTCGTTATCCTCGGTGGTGACGCTCAGCCTTCTCCGGAGGTCGGGACCAGATTACCGCTCCCTCTAGCGATAAGAGTGACTGATGCGCAAGGGCAGAATGTTACTGCGGCGACGGTTTTTTGGAGCACATCATCCGGATCGCTGATCGCTCCAACGACGCTTAGCAACGCTGATGGCGTGGCCTCGGTGGAGTGGACGCTGGGGGAGTTGGCCGGAACGCAAACGGCGACGGCAACAGTGACAGGGGTTACTCCGGTGACCTTCTCTGAGCGGGCAGTTGCAGGGCCGATCGCCCAGATCGTTCTCGCGCGAGACACCGTACGGCTTCTGGGCATTGGTGATGCGTTCCGCATGACAGCGCGTCCCGCCGACAGATTCGGAAATACAATTCCCGGCGGCTCGACGGTAGAATCGACAGATACCTCGATCGTGACCGCCGACAACTTTGGCAACGGCGCCATCCTCATAGCCCACGCTTCGAACGCAACGGCGACGATTCGCGCGTTCAGTGGCATGTTCGTGAAAACAGGAACGGTGATTGTGTTGCCGCCCCCCTGTCAGGGCGGGTCGAGTGCTTTCGATCTCGCGGTGGGGGAAGTTGCGACACTGTCAGGCACGGCAGCGTCTGAGTTTTGCGTAAAGGGCACGCCGGCGGGCGCCGAGTTCACGGCGATTCCCTTTTATTCCGATCAAATCGGATCACTGCTGCGTCTTTCGATCTCCACCGGAGGCACGACGATCAGTGCGTCGCCGAGCTATCTCTCGGCTCCGCGTTTTCAGCTGCTGCGGACGGTTCCCTCGCCCGGCATCGAGCAGGATGACAATTTCGAAACAGACTTGCGGGAGAGATCGCGCCGTGAACTGACGGCGATGATCCCGGTGGCGCGGCAGGTGCGGCAACAGAGCGGCGGCGGCCGATTCAGCATCTCCGTCCAGGTCCCGCAGATTGGTGATCTCATGCAGCTCAACACCAATGCTACGTCTGCGTGCACAAATGCGCGGCTCAGAACGGGGCGCGTCGCGGCGATCACGACCCGAGCGATAGTAGTCACGGACACGGCAAATCCGGCTAACGGCTTCACCGACGCGGACCTTGCATCCTTCGGCGTCACCTTCGACACGCTGGTTTATCCCGTCGATACGGAAAACTTCGGGGAGCCGACGGATATAGACTCCAACCAGCGAATAATCCTTTTCTTTACCCGGGCCGTTAATGAACTCACTCCGCCGCTACTGAACTCGTACGTCGGCGGATATTTCTTCAGCCGGGATCTCTTCCCCAAAACAGCGACCGGGAGCGTCGACGCCTGCCCGGCCAGTAACGTGGCGGAGATGTTCTACCTGCTCGTTCCGGATCCGGATGGCGTCGTCAACCAGAACGTACGGACGACCGAGTTTGTCCGGACGGTGACCGCCGGTGTGCTGGCTCACGAGTTCCAGCACCTGATCAACGCTTCAAGGCACCTCTACGTCAACACGAGCTCGTCGGCCTTCGAGGACGGGTTTCTCGATGAAGGTTTGGCACACGTGGCGGAAGAGCTGGCGTTCTATCGGGCCAGTGGGCTCTCGCCCAGGCAGAACATCTCGGCGATCACAGTTCAGTCGTCGCAGAAGATCTCGGGTGCATTCGACGGCTTCGGAGCTGCGAACATCCGGCGCTACCGGGAGTTCCTGATCAATCCACTCACCAATTCGCCGTACGCCGACAACACCAATCTCACGACTCGAGGCGCGATCTGGGCCTTTCTTCGCTACGCGGCGGACCGGCGGGGGGGACTGGAGGTGTCTGCCTGGTTCCAGCTCGCAAACCCGCCAGCCGGCTCGCACGGAATTCTGAATCTGACACGGGTCTTCGGCCCGGAACTGATTTCGTGGGTGCGCGACTGGGGCATCGCCAATTATGCCGACGACTTCACCCCGGCGGTCGGACTTGCCACTACGCATCCGAGCTGGGATTTCCGCTCCACAGTCGCGTTCGTGAACCAGGGAAATTTTCCACTCGCTACCCAGCAGATGGACACCGTCAGCATTACGTCTGTCGGGATCGGCGATGGGGGATCCGCCTACTTGCGGTTCGGGGTCGGGGCGGGTGCAATCGGCGGCGGTCGCATCACTGCGCGCGGAGCACCGGTGCCATCCGGATTCTCGCTCTCGATACTCAGGACGAAGTAGGATCGTTCTGGTCCCGGCGATCGGCATGGCGTCGATCCTTTCCCCTGCGGTCCTTCCGTGAGCGGGCCCGAAGCCACCGCCAGGTGAAAAAGACCGCCGCAAAAAAGACTATCCAGTAGAAAGGCTGCACGAGCTCGTGCAATGCGGGTGCGCTGAACTCGAGCCAGTAGATCAGGCCGATCAACAGGAGCGAGAATCCCCAAACGACGAGCAGCTGCCGGGGCCTACGACCGTAGATCATTGGATCAGCTCAGACCTCGCGGTCGTTTTGGGGGCATGTCAATCCGCATCACTCGTCTGGACGATTCCTTGCACCGGCTCGCCGGAAATGAGTGGGAATGCCCGGACCGCCAAGCGCCCCTTCAACATCCACACCGTATTGGCCCGCATCCGGCTGGAAATTAAGCAGTTTGCCGACGCTGCGATGTTTGATCTCGCCGCCCAAGGGTACGCCTCCCCATTCCACCAGCTCGTCGCCTGTATCATCTCCGTTCGCACGAGAGATGAAGTTTCGCTCCCTACCGCAATTGGCCTGTTCAAGGCGGCTCCGACCGCCGAAGCGATAAGCCGGATGGATGTTGAGAGGATAGCCGCACTGATCCGGCCATCGAGCTTTTACGGGACCAAGGCCCACAATATCCGCGATCTCGCCCGGCGTGTCGTCGAAGAATACGGTGGAAAGCTGCCGTGTGATTTCGAAGTAATGACTTCGTTTCGCGGGGTTGGGCCGAAGTGTGCAAACCTCACACTAGGAATTGCGTGTGGCGCGAGCGAGATCAGCGTTGATATTCACGTGCATCGCGTGACGAATAGATGGGGCTACGTGCAGACTGCCACCCCCGACGCCACGCGACTAGCGCTCGAGCAGAGTCTCCCCCGCCAATACAGGGTGGAGATAAACCGGCTGCTCGTTCCCTTCGGGAAGCACATTTGCACGGGACGCCTGCCCAAGTGCTCGGTGTGTCCCGTTCTGGAATATTGCCGGCAGGTAGGAGTGACCGAACACCGTTAGGTGGGAAGAAGATGGATAACGGAACCAAAGCACGAGCAAATCGTACGAATGGGTGCCGTTCAGGGTCTTTCACCGGGGCGTCAACATGAGATCTCGTCTACAGGCTGCTGGGTTCGCGCTCTTCGCGCTTGCCTTGCTGGTGGTCCCAATCCAGGGGCAATCGGTCGAGCAGGGAATTCAGCTTTTCAACGCGAGCAAGTTTGCGGAAGCGAGAGCGGCTCTTCTTCCGTACGGAGACCGCGATGCCAACGCCGCGTTCTATCTCGGAAGGATCGAGATGGAGGGTAATGACGCGAACAAGGCGGTGGAGTGGTTCGAGCGTGCCATCGGGATGAACCCGAAAAGCTCCGTCTACTACGATTGGCTGGGTCGCGCCTATGGAACGCAGGCGCAGCACGCCGGCAGGTTCAGGCAGCCTTTTCTCGCCAGGAAAACCAAGAACGCCTGGGAGACCGCCCTCGCTCTCGACCCCGACAACCTCGATGTCCGCGACGACCTAATCATCTTCTACACCCGAGTGCCGGGCTTTCTCGGTGGCAACAAGGAGAAAGCCCGCGAGATGGCGCTCGAGATCAAGAAGCGAAACTCATATCGTGGATCGATAGCGGCCACAAATCTCTGCGCTGCGGAGAAAGACACTCTCTGTGTGGAGCGCGGCCTGCAGGAAATGGTAACGAGCTACCCCGACAGCGCTGGCGTCTACGCCGGGCTCGCTGTGTTCTACGCGAATCAGAAACAGTTCGACAAGGCATTCGCGGTGCTCGATCAGCGACTCCGCACGAATCCCAATGAGCACCGCATTCTCTATCAGGTGGGACGCACCGCGGCGCTGTCGGGACAAAACCTCGATCGGGGGGAGCTGGCTCTCAAGATGGTTCTCGCTGGCCCAACGCCAGAGAGCGGGCCATCGCCGGCGGGTCTCCATTACCGCCTCGGGATGATCTACGAGAAGAAAGGGGCGAAGGATCTTGCTCGCGAGGAATACCGGACCGTGCTGCAGCTGAACCCCAGACACCAGGACGCCCAGAAGGCGCTGGCCGGACTCAAGTAGCGGCTTTCTTCCGCTCGCCAGCCATTTGAGCGAGCGAATCTGCCGTGAGGCGGAACGTCGTCCAGTCGTCCATGTGTCTCGCGCCGATCTGCTTGTAGAAGGAAATCGCGAGCTCGTTCCAGGTGAGCACCGACCAGTCCACGCGACCGCAATCGCGATCGAGCGCGATCCGGGCCACCGCGCGCAAGAGGGCGAATCCCACGCCGTGCTTCCTGGCGGGCGGGCGGACGAAGAGATCTTCCAGGTAGATGCCGCGCTTGCCGAGCCAGGTGGAGTAGTTGTGAAAGAAGAGAGCGAAACCTGCCGGCTCATCGCCCAGGTAGGCGATCAGAACTTCCGCCGCTGGCCGTTTCCCAAAAAGAGTCTCGCCAAGATCCTTCTCGGTGACCGGCGCTTCTCCCGGCTTGGCGCGCTCGTATTCGGCCAGCTCGAGAATGAGCTCGCGTATGAGCGGGATGTCCTTCTTCATCGCCTGAACGATGCGGGTATCGCCGGATCTCCTCATTCGCGCATTATCAGACTGGCAGAATCGGGTGTCAATGCCATCTTTCGCGCATGAATTCGACCTTCACCCGTCTCCTCACGCTGACGTTGATTGCCGGTGGCTGCACCTCGCCTTCCACGCAGGTGCAAGATGATCTGACGGCGCAGGACCCGTCAGGGCTCCGACGGCTTCCAACTGGAACCAGGCTCGATCCCGCCGGAGTGTCGCATGATCTCGGCTCGATGCCATTGGCGATGGTGCTTTCCCCCGAGAAGAGTCGTATTGTCGTCCTCCTAAATGGATGGCGAGAGCAGGGAATACAGGTAGTCGAGCGAAGCTCAGGGCGTGTGCTTCAAACTTTGCCACTCCCTGCGGTCTTTCTGGGAATCACGTTCAGCCCCGACGGAAAATCGCTGTACGTGTCGGGCGGCGACCAGGATGTCATCTATCGATTCGACTGGCGTGACGGTGCGGCTGCGCTTGCCGACAGCATCGTGCTTGCCCTAAAGCAGAAGGGGAAGGATGGGACCCGGTACTCAGCCGGTATCGCCCTCTCGCCGGACGGACGAACTCTATATGCCGCCGAGAATCTCGCCGACTCATTGGCGGTCGTGGATATCGCATCGCGTCGCGTCGTCCAGAGGGTCGCGACCGAGCGCTATCCGTATGGAGTCGTTGTCGGACCGGATGGGACTGTGTACACGTCCGCCTGGGGCGGATGGACAGTGTCGGTTTTTCCGGCGCGTCCAAATGGAACGCTCGAGCAAGGCACCCGGGTTCGAGTGGGACGACATCCTTCGGCCCTCACGCTTAATCAAAGCGGGTCACGGCTTTTCGTCGCGTCCGGAAGCACCGACAGGATCAGCGTTCTCGATACGCGGACGAGAGCAGTGATTGCTACACTCAACGATGCCAATCCTGCCGGAACGGGTGAGGGAAGCACACCGAACGCACTGGCGGTCTCGGCTGACGGTGCGCGGCTGTTCGTTGCCGAAGCGGACAACAACGCGGTTGGTGTATTCGATCTCTCGCCAATCACTTCGGGATCATCGGCCGCGAGCGAGCGCGATGCGCTGACCGGAAGGATCCCGGTCGGCTGGTATCCATCAGCCCTGGCAGTCGATGGTGCGGATTTGCTGGTGATCAACGGCAAAGGACACGGAGCCGGCGCGAACCCTGGACATGGGCAGCCGGGGCAGCCAATGCCTGCGCAGGATTACACGCTGGGTCAGATCAACGGCACGCTGACGATCATTCCTGCCGCGAAAGCTTTCGCTTCCGAGTTGGCGGCATTCTCCAACCGAGTCGCGTCGGCGAACGAATGGAACGCCACCCGTCGCGAGGAGAAGTATCCCCCATTCGAGCACGTCATTTACGTCATCAAGGAAAACCGTACCTACGATCAGGTTCTGGGCGACCTGCCACAGGCAGATGGCGATCCGTCTCTTGTCTTCTTTCCTCGCGCGGTGTCACCGAATCATCACGGCCTGGCCGAGCGTTTCGGAATCTTCGACAGGTTCTTTGTTAACGCCGAGGTGAGTCCGGACGGGCACAACTGGTCGATGGCCGCATACGTCAGCGACTATGCTGAGAAGACCATCCCATCCAATTATTCGTCGCGCGGAAGGAGTTACGATTATGAGGGATTCAATCGCGGAGTACTGGCTGACGACGATGTGTCGGAGCCGTCGAGCGGATATCTTTGGAATCTCGCTGACCGGGCTGGCATCACCTACCGGAATTACGGCGAATTCGTGGATGAGCCTGATGAGCCACCCGGATTGCCGGCGCCCGCTTACACCGCGACGAAGCTGAGTCTGCGCGCTCACACCAACAGTACGTATCCGGGATGGAGCCTGCAGATCCCGGATCAGATGCGCGCAGACATCTGGCTGAAGGAGTTCCAGGAATTCGTGCGAGCGGGAAAGTTGCCGGCATTGGAATTCGTCCGACTCCCGAACGATCATACCTCGGGCGCAAGCGGCGGGCGTCCTACGCCGCGGGCCTACATGGCTGACAACGATCTCGCGCTCGGAAGAATTATCGAGGCGCTGACGAAAAGTCCGTTCTGGAAGAGTACCGTGGTGTTCGTGCTCGAAGATGATGCGCAGGATGGGCCTGATCACGTCGACTCGCATCGGTCGCCGCTGCTGGTGATCTCGCCGTATAGCCGCGGCAGAGTTTTCCATCGATTTGCAAACACGACGGACGTGCTCGCAACGATCGAGGACATTCTGGGACTCGGGCGGATGTCGCAGTTCGATCACTACGGTCGGCCGCTGCGGGACATCTGGGAGACAACACCAGATCTGACCGCATATGTAGCACTTACACCGAGCGTGCCGCTGGGCGAGAAAAACCCCAAGCGCGGCGCGATGGCCGAAGCCTCGAAAAAACTGACGCTCGAGAAAGAGGATATGTCCAACGACGACCTCTTCAACCGCATCCTCTGGATAACCATCAAGGGTGAGCAACCCTATCCGGGTCCGAAGAGAATGTCGGCACTCGAGGCGAAAGTAGCGAAGTGAGTCGAACGAATCCAACATTTCCGGCGCGATCTTCGGAAAGCGTGGGAGACATCGAAGTGGCCACCCGAGCGCGCAACGTTCGGGCACTCGCACGGTTCCTGGACAGCTCCATCGCGATTCCCGGCACGAGCTGGAAATTCGGTTTCGATGCTGTGGTCGGCTTGGTTCCGGTAGTAGGCGATCTGATCGGCGGGGTGCTTTCCGGATATATCATTCTGGAAGCCGCCCGGGCCGAGGTGCCGGTGTTTACGCTGGCGAGAATGCTGGTAAACGTTGGCGTCGATACGCTGGTGGGTGCGGTCCCGGCGTTGGGAGACGTGTTCGATGCGGCGTGGAAAGCGAACATGAAAAATGTTGCGCTACTCGAACGTCATCTGGCGGTGAGCACGCCACCCTTGCGTGAGAAACGGAGTGTAATTGGTGCGACTCTTCTCGCCCTGATCGTTCTTGTGCTGATTGTCGGCGTGGGAATGGCAGTCGGCGTATTCGTGTTTCGATTGCTGTGGGGGCTCAAGACCCGATAACTTTGTTACACGGCGCCGTGGCCAAGTGGTAAGGCGGCAGACTGCAAATCTGCTATTCGTCAGTTCGATTCTGACCGGCGCCTCTCCCAAGTCTCAGATAACCTGGATGAAGCGCTGGCGTCGACACCGGACGGGAGAGTCAAGTGACAACTCCAATGGCAGAAACGCGTCGTCGCCGCGGACGAAGTGCGGTCGCTTTAGTGGCCGGACTTCTGGTGGGTGTAGTTCTTTCGCTTGGCACCGACCAGATACTTCACGTGCTCAAGGTCTATCCGCCCTGGGGCCAGGCGATGTCCGACGGGCTCTTCCTGCTCGCGACTGCGTATCGGATTTTCTACGCGGTTCTCGGCAGCTACGTAGCAGCGCGACTCGCGCCGGATCGACCGATGTGGCATGCGATGGTACTCGGTGTCGTCGGTCTTGTGGTCAGCATCGCCGGCGCCGTGGCCACGTGGAACACTGAGCCTCCCGTCGGGCCCCACTGGTACGCTCTAGCGGTAGCCGCCATTTCGATCCCGTGCGCGTGGTTAGGTGGCAAGATCCGCGAACGGCAACTCGGAAGATAGGGGAGAACTACACGCAAAACCTCACGGGGTGACGAAGGCAATGCTTCAAATGGACAAGATTGACATCAAGAAACTGAAGCAGGCATACGATCAGGGATAAAGCTACGATCAGGCCGACGTCAGGACCCGACTGAAGACGTCAGAATCGACGTTTCCTCCGGACACCACGATTGCTACTGTCCGCCCTCTCATCGTGCTGCGTTCTTGTAGCAGAGCCGCGAGCGCGGCCGCTCCTCCGCCCTCGGCAACGTTGTGGGTGTCGGCAAACAGCGCGCGCATTGCCGCCTCCACTTCCTCGTCCGTCACCACCACGATCCGATCTGCGCCGCGGCGCGCAATATCCAACGCCTCCTGAATGGGAGTGCGACACGCCATGCCGTCCGCGATTCTGGTTGTCACCTCGTGAGAGATGACTCGGTCCTCACGATGGGATAGAGCAAACGCCGGCGCTCCAGCCGAAACAACACCGACGACCCGCGTATCGAGCTCGAGAGCGTCACGCGCGGCAATCACTCCGCAGAGCCCGCTGCCCATCCCGACCGGGACGTAAACCGTATCCAGCCCTGGAACAGCGCGGAACAGCTCCAACGCGTAAGTGCCGACGCCACAAACCAGCAACGGATGAAAGGATGGGACTCTATGCCATCCACGCTCTGCTGCGATTTCGGCAGCCGCTTCAGAGGCGGCTTGAAAATCCCGGCCCCGCTCGACCAGCTCGACGCCGAGCGCCTGCATGGCGGCATTTTTCTCGACGCTGTTGCCGTGTGGGACGACTATCGTTGCAGGAATTCCGTAATGCCGCGCTGCGAATCCAACAGACTGTCCATGATTGCCACGCGTGGCGGTGACAATTCCCGCAGGTTTGGCAGCGCGGCACAAATCTGCAAAGTAGACGAGGCCACCCCGCACCTTGAATGAACCGGTAGGCGTGTGATTCTCGTGCTTCACCCAGACGCCAGTCCCTACTCTCGAGTCCAGCAAGGGCCACCGATACTGGGGAGTCGGTGGCATCGATTGATAGACAAGAGCAGCGGCGCTCTGCAGCGAAGCGAGATTAGGCTGGTCGATTCCGACGGTGCTCGCCATTACACATAAGGTATCCAGAGAGCCTTGCCCATCAAAGCCATTGCCAGCCCTCCTGGCATTCGGCTGATTTAGCCGGCGCAGCAGGAATCCCAACGATTACCGCATCCATGCTCACTCTCATCGGCATCGTCATCGTCGTCATCGGATTCGTCCTCCGGATAAATCCGCTGCTGGTCGTCACTGTAGCGGGGCTCGCCACCGGAATCGCCAGTGGTCTAGGGCCACTCGCTGTCGTGGCCGCTTTTGGAAAAGCGTTCATCACGAGCCGATACGTCGCCATCGTGTGGCTCGTTCTCCCAGTGATCGGACTCCTCGAGCACGCGGGGCTCAAAGAGAGGGCGCGCGCGCTCGTCGCCGGTCTTCGTGCGGCCACTAGCTCTCGCGTTCTGCTCGTCTACTTCGCGATCCGGCAGATCACCGCCGCACTTGGCCTTACTTCCCTGGGCGGACACGCGCAGATGGTGCGCCCCCTCATTGCGCCGATGGCGGAAGGCGCCGCGGAGAACCAATACGGAGAACTTCCGGAACGAGTGCGGCACAACATACGGGCACACGCGGCGGCGGTCGACAACATTGCGCTCTTCTTCGGCGAAGACATCTTCATCGCCATCGGTTCCATACTTCTGATCCGAGGATTTCTGGAACAGAACGGGATCCGAGTCGAACCGACCCAACTGGCGATCTGGGCGATCCCTACGGCCATCTGCGCTTTTGTGATCCACTGCACGAGATTGTTGCTACTCGATCGGTCCTTGCGTACGGAGTTTTCACGCAAAACGGACCACGCGTGATCACCCTCGAGCACATCTACTGGCTTTCCGGACTGATGATGGCCGGCGTAGCGGTGGTCAATGCGTGCGACGCTACGAATCCACGACGCGTCAACAACACAGCGTTTTGGGGGGTCTATGCTGTCACTTTTCTCGCCGGCTCGCACCTCCCCGACATTGCGAACGGATTCCTGGTGATCGCCATGGTCCTGGTCGCAAGTATCCGCGGTCTGGGTCAGGGGAAAAAGGAGAGCGCGACTCGTGTCGAGCGCGAGGCGAGTGCGCAGCGGTGGGGCAACAAGCTTTTCATCCCTGCGTTGACGATCCCCCTGGTGACTGTGCTGGGAACCTTTGTCTTCAAGAAGATCACCGTCTATGGATCTCCAGTCGTCGATTTGAAGCAGGTAACGGTGATCTCGCTGGCGATCGCGACTCTGATTGCTCTCGGCGTCGGCATGGCAATGCTCAAGCCGCCGCTTCTCGCGCCGATCAAGGAAGCTCGCCGATTGCTGGACGCAGTCGGGTGGGCCGCAGTGCTCCCACAGATGCTCGCCGCGCTTGGTGCCCTGTTCGCGATTGCGGGAGTGGGAAACGTTGTCACTGGGATCGCCGAGCGCTGGATCCCGGTCGACAATGCCTTCGTCGTCGTGACGACCTACGCGATCGGTATGGCGATATTCACCATGATCATGGGGAACGCGTTCGCGGCTTTTCCGGTGATGACCGCGGGAATTGGTTTGCCGTTGATCGTGCAACGGTTCGGGGGTGACCCGACGATCATGGCGGCGATCGGGATGTTGTCCGGGTTCTGCGGAACGCTCATGACTCCCATGGCGGCGAACTTCAATATCGTTCCCACTGCGCTGCTGGAGCTGCCGGACGAGAATGCCGTGATCAAGGTGCAAATTCCGACCGCGCTCATGCTGCTCGCGGCGAACGTACTGCTGATGAATTTCCTGGTGTTCAGGCATTGAGCGCGGCGAGTCTCACGGCCGCAACAGCCTCAAAATTCTCCGGTCTGGCCCTGAAGCACATCACGCGCGAATACCCGAACCACATCCAGCACATTCTGAATGGTCCTCTGGATTTGAAAGAACCCAGGGACTTGCATCCGGTGTTTTTCGGAAGCTTCGATTGGCACTCGTCTGTGCACGGGTACTGGCTGCTCGCGACGATCCTGCGGCTGTTCCCCGAGATTGAGCAGGCAGGAGAAATCAGAAGACTATTCGATACCCAGCTCACACCTTCGAAAGTAGAGGCAGAGATCGACTACCTCGATCAGCCATTGCGTCGGACCTTCGAGCGTACATACGGATGGGCGTGGTTGCTCGTGCTAGCAGCCGAATTGAGCCGCCACCAGCGTAACATGGCGTCCCAATGGAGCACGGCCCTGGCACCGCTTGCCACCGCGTTCTCGGATCGCTTTCTCGACTTCCTGCCTAAAGCGACTTATCCGATTCGGGTCGGAACACATTTCAACAGTGCCTTCGCCATTGCTCTGGCGTTGGAGTACGCAGAGGTAGCCGGTGATGACGCGCTCCGACAACTGCTGATGCGAAAAGCTCGTGACTGGTATATCGCTGATTCTGATTGCCAGGCATGGGAGCCGGGCGGAGATGATTTTCTCTCGCCGGCGCTAATGGAGGCCGAGTGCATGCGAAGGGTGTTGGATGGGGAGGAGTTCTCGCGGTGGCTCGATCATTTCCTCCCTCGACTGGCGGATCGGAAGCCCGGGACGCTGTTCAAACCGGCAATCGTGAGCGATCGCAGCGACGGCAAGATCGCTCATCTCGACGGATTGAACCTGAGTCGAGCGTGGTGCTGGCGTTCGATCGCCACAACCTGGTCCGCCAGCGATCCCCGCCGCACTATCGCGCTCGACGCGGCCGATGCGCATCTCGCGGCGAGTCTCCCGCATGTGGCCGGTGATTACATGGGCGAGCACTGGCTGGCGACGTTTGCGCTACTCGCACTAATCTGACACCGTGCAAGTGACCGAGCCGGCCGGCCAGACCAGGATGGCCAGGGCAGATACGACAAGACCCGCCGCACTTGCAGCACTCGTCGCGGGACTGGTGGCGATCGCAATCGGGTACGCCGCGGCGTTTTTTCCCGGAGGTACGCCGACCTGGGCGCCATGGCTCCTTGCTCTGGGAATCCCGGCATCACTGGGCGCCATCATGATCCTCGGTGCCGCGCGGGGACGCATGGGAATCGGTCCGCTGAAATACCCCTTTGCATTCGTCGTCGCTGTGCTGGCGTTCGGCTTCTGCGCCGCGCTCGCTCTTCCTGCAACCGAAGGTCCGTTCAGCAGACTCTGGCTTGGGCTCCCCGCACGAGCCGCGATAGTCATTTACGGTATCGGATTGCTCCCGATCGTCGTTCTTCCCGTAGCCTATGCGCTCACCTTTGAATCGCAAACCTTGAGCGCTGAAGATGTGGAGCGTGTGCGCAAGCTCGGGCGCGCCTACAAGGCGCGCAGCGAAACCCTGCTGCGTTGATGCCTGGTCCAATCATCTCGAGCCTGTTGATGCAGGTCGCGCTGCCCGTTGCGGCCCGGCCGGCCGTCGTAGCAGTCGGCGTGGTTTACTTCGCCGTGATTATCGGAATCAGTGTTTGGGCTGCTCGCCTGACGCGCACGGCAAGCGATTTCTTTGTGGGCGGAAAGGGAATAGGCCTCGTCGCCCTGACGGTCGCGTCGGTGTCGGTGTCGGTCTCGGGATTCGCTTTCATCGGCGGCCCCGGATTCATCTACGCGGTCGGGCTCGGCGCGATGTACATCGTGCTTCCGGCAGCTGTCACGAACGTCATGGGAGCCTGGGTCCTGGCGAAGCGAATGCGACTGCTCGGCGAGGCCCGGAACCTCATCACGGTGCCCGATGCAATTGGTGCCCGCTACCGCTCACCCGCTGCGCAGGGTCTTGCCGCCGCAGCGATGCTCGTCGGGATCGTTGGCTACATGGCGACGAACGCACTCGCCATGGGAGTGGTCATCAATTCGATCTTCGGCGTTGGGCTCGGCTGGGGAATCTGGATCGGAATGGGAGTGACCGTCGCCTATTCCGCGTCCGGTGGAATGCTCGCCGGTATCTACAACGATGTATTTCAGGGAACCCTGATGGCGATCGCGTCCGTTCTCGTATTCCTGTTCGTTCTCGGGTTTGGTGGCGGGCTCGGAGAGATCTCACGCACCATACTTGGGCAGGACCCGAGCTTCCTCGGGCCGTGGGGCAAGCTCACACCTTTGGCTGCGTTGTCGTTCTTCTTCGTTTTCTCGATGGGATCGCTCGGACAGCCCCAGGCGGCGCACAAGTACTATATGCTCCGTGATCCCTTGCAGCTCAAATGGTATCCGCTGCTCAAGACCCTGGGTCTGGTGCTGGTGCTACTCCTCTACTTCAGCGTCGGCGTCGGCGTAAAAGCATTCGTGCTGAGCGGACGACTTCCCCCGCTTGCCAGTCCGGATCAGGCAACGCCCAGTCTATTGCTCAACGTCACACCTATAATTCTGGCCGCGCTGGTGTTTTCCGGCATCGCCGCGGCTACGATGAGTGCGGCCAACTCGTTCATCAACATCGGTGCAGCCATCGTCACTCATGATTTACCCGTGGCGTTCGGACGGCGCGTGAAGGACGAGCTCCGATGGGGCCGGGCGATGACGATCCTGATTGCGGTTGCGGCGGCGATTACTGCACAGCGCTCGGGAACGATGGTCGCATTCCTTGGAATATTCGGGTGGGGACTGTTTGCCTCGACGCTGGTCCCGGCTCTCGCGGTTGGGCTCAATTGGCAAGGTGCGACACGAGAGGGTGCGATAGGCTCGATACTTACGGGCCTCGTGATCACGCTCGCACTGGAAACGGCAGCTTACCTGAAAGTGTTCAGGTTTCCCGCAGGCGTCACTGCATCAGCGGTCGCGATGGTCGCGTCGTTCCTGGTGTTTTTCGTGGTGTCGTGGCTGACCCGGCGCACCGCCGAGGCCGCGATCGATCCCGATGTAAGGATGGTGATGGAGCTATGATCGATCGCTGATTACTCGGTGGCCGAGCGTTTGGCGCCCTCGGCTGCCATCACCCGAACGCTTTTGATGTTCACGAATTCACGGATGCCAAATGTTCCCAGCTCGCGGCCGTATCCTGAATTCTTGACCCCGCCGAAGGGAAGGCGTGGATCGGACGCAACCATCCCGTTGATGAAGAGCAAGCCAGCTTCGATCTCCTTCACGAAACGACTCTGTTCCGCGCCGTCACGTGTCCAGGCGGACGCGCCCAGTCCGAAGTTTGTGCCGTTGGCGATGCTGATCGCATCGGTCAGATCCGTTGCCCTGAACACGGACGCAACCGGTCCAAAAAGCTCATCACGTGCGGCTGGCGCCTCGGGCGGGATGTCGACGAGCACGGTCGGCGCGTAGAAATAGCCTTCACCGTCAAGCTTCTTTCCGCCGGTCACCGCCCGTGCTCCTTTGGCGACCGAGGCCTTTACCTGCGTGTCAAGCTCCTCCCGTATCGCAGCTGTTGCCACCGGACCAAGCTCAGTCGCTTCGTCCATCGGATCTCCGATCCTGAGCGCGGATATCCGAGCGACGAACTTTGAGAGGAAATCCTCGTAAATCTTCTCGTGGACGATGAAGCGCTTGGCCGCGATGCAGGATTGGCCGTTGTTGATCATTCGCGCGGTTACCGCAGTTGAGACAGCAGCCTCGAGGTCGGCGCTCGGCATCACGACGAAAGGATCGCTGCCTCCGAGCTCGACGACTGATCTCTTGAGGTTCTTGCCAGCAGCGCTCGCGACCGATCGACCCGCGGCTTCGCTCCCCGTGAGCGTGACAGCGGCTACTCGTCGGTCGGCAATTATTCCTTCCACGGCGTCGGAGCCAATGAGCAATGTCTGAAAAGCTCCATCGACAAAACCAGCGCGGCGAAAAATGTCCTCGATCGCAAGAGCGCATTGAGGGACGTTCGACGCGTGCTTGAGAAGTCCGACATTGCCGGCCATGAGCGCGGGCGCCGCGAAGCGGAATACCTGCCAGAATGGAAAATTCCACGGCATGATGGCGAGCACGATACCGAGGGGCTGAAAGGCTACCCACGCCTTGCTACTCTCCATCTGTACGGGCTCGTCCGCGAGGAAGCGCTCGGCGTTATCCGCGTAATACCGGCACGCGGTCGCACATTTTTCGGCTTCCGCCATCGCCGCCTTGTATGGCTTCCCCATCTCCAGCGTCATCAATCGCCCGAGCTCACGACACTCGGCGTCGAGAATCCCGGCGGCTTTGCGCATGTGCTCTGCCCGCTCGGGGAAGGAGCTCCATCGATGGGTCCGATATGAGCCCACGGCCCGATCCATACATTCGTTGACCCGAGCGGCGCTATAAGGCTCGAAGGTGCGAACGGTTTGGCCGGTAGTGGGATTTATGGTCGCGATGCCCATGATCAAGGCATCCGCTTCACTTCGCGTGCCGGAGGTCGCGCTTGCCTATCCGAAGACGAGGGTGATCCGGATCGCTCAAGTCCATGTCCTGCCACGGTATGCGATAAACTGCGTAGATCTTGCGCGTGTTCAGAACGCGCTTTATCGGCCGAACGAGGGTCCACGCCGACAAGCGCTGGATCACGGCTGACGTGCCGATGAGGTAGGCCTCTACGAGGCATGACTTCCCGTCGCGCTCGACCCGAAACTCCTCGATACGGCCGACGTCGTTCCCGTCGACGTCATATACCTTGGTGCCGAGGAGATGCTCGACGTTGATTTCCATCTTACTCTTCCTCCTCGTGGCCGCCGCCCGGAATTCGCTCGATAATGTGCCGGGCGATCCAGATCTCCCAATCGATTGCCCCAGTCTCCTTCGCCCTGACGTCGAGCTTGATTTCCCTTCCGGCGGTGATCACGCGCGACCACGGAATTCTCACAGGTCCATCACGTTTTGGACCCCACATTCGAGCAAGCTTCGCCGCCAACTTGGTGAATGCCGGGTGCAATCGGCTCCACACTGTTGTCCCGCCGATCTCGATGTGGGTGATACGGGGCTGTGAATGCTCGCCGAACTGCATGACCAGCCCGTCAACGCGACCCATTTCGCAATCCTCGCGATCTATGAGCTTCTTATCCAGGACGTCTCGCACCAGGTACACATCAGCCTCCGATGATTTGGAGTGGGATGGAGATCACTGACAGAACAAACGATATCAGGATGATGATCGCCACGACGCTATTGCTGACCCAACCGTTGCGGTGCTCGCCGAGGTAGATCGGGTCATTCATCAGAAACAGGAAAGGGACAATCGCGAGTGGGAGCGTCGCCGCCGTAAGCGCCATGGAGATCATCGTCACTTTGATCGGATCGATACCAAACACCAGAGGAACCGCAGCGAGCAGAATTATGATCGTGTAGGTCAAACAGAACCGCGAGTCCCTGGATGGAGTGATACTTTCGCTCCAATTCCAGCCGAATCCCTGGGCGAAGAAGTAGGAAATGGCGAGCGAGATCTCCAGGGCGGCACCAAGACAAGCGAACAACATGGACAGGGCGAAAAGGAAGAAGCCCCATCTTGGAAGAGCCGTCGTCATCAGGAGTGCCGCCTGCTCGAACTTGTCGATGTCGATACCGTTGGGCTGGAGCGCGAGAGCAGCTGTGACAAGTACCCCCATCGACAGCAGCCCGCCAAAGCTCATACCCATAACCGCGATAATGCGATTGATCGGAATGTAGGTCACGTCCCACTTGTCCTCGATCGCACCCGATGAATAGAAGTACATCAGATACGGAGAGATCGACGCGCCGAGAATGCTTACCGCGATAAACCCGTACTTCGCCTTCTGATCGCCCTCCAAACCGGGAAGCAGCCCGCGGGCTGCACTGTGCCAGTCAGGGTGCAGCTTCACCATTGCGACGACGAAGGAAATCGTAACCAGGCCGAGCAGCGAGGCGCCGTTCTCGATCAGGGGAAAGGTTGCCTTCCACATCATCAGCCAGACGACGAACGACACCGGAATGGCCCACCATGGGAATCCGATTCCGGTGAGGATCTGCAATGAGAGTCCTATTCCGCCCAGCTCCGCGACAAGGACCATGAATGCAACAAGCCCGCTGCCGAGGAGCACGATCGAAAAGAACGGGAATCCGAACCGTTCGCGCATCGCATCGACGATCGTGAGCTTGCTGACGGCCGACAATCGCCCGGACATCTCGACGAGGAAGATGAGACAGATGGTGCCGAGCAGGAGGGCCCACAGCAGCTGATATCCGAAGGCAGCGCCTGCCTGCGCGGCGGTGATCACGGAGCCGATCTCTAGAAACCCGCCGACGCTGGTGACGATTCCGAGCGTTACGTTCAGGATCTTCTTCATTGACTCGCGTCGATGCTGTCGGAGAACTGCTCGAGGACTTTCCGGTTCGCGCGCAGCAAATCGAGTTCGCGGGAGAACTCGGAAGAATTCCCTGGCTTTACCAAAGCTGCCATCCGCCTGATGCTCGCACGACTTCTCGTGAGAATGCTGTCGAGCGTGGCGGTGTCCGTTCGCGGCAGGGAAGAGCCGAGCAAATCGGTAGAGATCTGTTCCAGAGCTTGAAGCGACAGGTCGAGGGTCTGCCGCGTATAAGCGTCCGGCGTGGTGTGGCGGAGCCAGGCATCCCCAGCCATCCCCGCCGTTCCGATCCATGACAGGATGGAGTCCAGCTGTTCGGCGGGAGTGGGAGGCTTGCAAGCCATGACGAGAAGCAATGAGAGGAGCAGCAGCCGTTTCGCGTGCATCTGATTTACATTGTTGTCCTATGCCAAAAACTCTGCCACGTTTGTTGCTCCTGTCATTTTTCGTGCTCGCAGGTTTCGACACGGCGTGTGGACAGGCTCCCGTAGATTCCGTACAGAAACTCACGCCGCCACCGATCCGTCGCGAATTCCGGGGGGTTTGGGTGGCATCCGTCGACAACATCGACTGGCCTTCTGTGCCGGGGCTATCGACGCGGGAGCAGCAGGAGGAGCTGCTTACAATTCTCGATCGGGCAGCAACGCTCCGACTGAACGCCGTGATTCTGCAGGTGCGGCCGGCGGCCGATGCGCTCTACGCATCGCCGTACGAGCCGTGGTCGGAATACCTCACGGGAAAGATGGGGAGACCACCAAGCCCCTGGTACGATCCCCTCGAGTTCGCGGTGAACGAGGCCCACAAGCGGGGTCTGGAGCTGCACGCGTGGTTCAATCCCTACCGCGCGCGCCATCCATCGGCCAAGTCTGCCCCCTCTCCGGGCCACATCAGCGTCACGAATCCGGAGCTGGTCAAGCGGTACGGATCCCACCTATGGATGGATCCAGGCGAGCCGGCCGTGCGACAGCACACTACCAAGATCGTGCTCGACGTCGTCAAGCGGTACGACATCGATGGCGTTCACATCGACGATTACTTCTATCCCTACAAGGAAAAAGACAGGCGGGGACGCACAATCGAGTTTCCCGATGGGGGAAGCTATCGGCGGTATCGCAATGCCGGTGGAGCACTTGGGAAAGACGACTGGCGCCGCGAGAACGTTGATAGCCTGATCCACCAGGTTTATGTCGGAATCAAGGCAATAAAGCCGTGGGTGAAGTTTGGAATCAGTCCCTTCGGAGTGTGGCGTCCGGGAAATCCGCCGGGCATCGGCGGCTTCGACTCGTATGCGGAGCTTTACGGCGACGCGAGAAAGTGGCTGGTGAACGGGTGGGCGGACTATTTCACGCCGCAGCTGTATTGGCCCACTTTTCGTCCTGATCTGAGCTACCCGGTTCTCCTGCAGTGGTGGGTCGAGCAGAATACAAAAGGCAGGCACATGTGGCCAGGCAACTATATCGACAAAGTGACTGGTACGTCGACGGGTTGGCCTGCGCAGGAGCTGCTCGATCAGATCGCGCTCACGCGCACTCAGCGCGGAGCTACCGGGAATGTCTACTTCAGCATGCGTTCGCTGTTATACGGGCGCGACGCTCTGCCTGAAAAACTGGTTGCCGGACCCTATGCATCGAGGGCTCTGGTTCCCGCATCCACCTGGCTCGACAGCCTTCCGCCGTCCGCTCCGATCGTACGGGCGGGGCGCGATGCCGGCACCGGCGCGAATACACTCTCGCTCCAGCCGCAGGGAGCCGAGACGAGCTGGCTCTGGGTCGTTTGCATCCACGCCGGCAACGAGTGGACGACGGAAATCGTACCCGGTCTCCAGCGATTCTTCATGCTTCCACGCAATTCGGGAGCGATCGAGCCGGACGCGGTAAGTGTGTCCGCGATCGACCGGAGTGGAAACGAGAGCGCATCTGTGGTGGTGGGTCTGACCCCTTCGCGATGAGATCGACACTCACCGCGAAGGAGTCAGACAGCTCGACGGTCGCTGGCTACTTCACCTCGATCTGCTGCATCATGCCGTGCGCAAAATGAGGCTTTCCGTCTTTCGCGTCGGGAAGGAAGCAGATGACGGCGTAGTTGCCCGGGGCAAAGTCAGCGGTGAAGTACTCTGACATGCCTGGCTCGATACCCGCGATGCCGCCAAGTGCCTTGCCCAGCGGCGGACCTTCCATCGTCTGCATCCACTTCATGAAGTCTCCGAGGCTGGCGCCTGGAGCGAGCTGAACGAGCTGGATTTCATGGTGCTGCGCGGCTGCGTTGTGAACGCGAATGGTATGATTCCCCGAACGAATAGGAGTTGACAGCCTGAAGCCGTAATCGACGAGAGTAGCGGTGATGTCCGCCTTTGGCTTGGCCGCGCTCGGAGCGGTGGCTGGTACGACGCGCAACGCTCGCACCATTCCCTTTGTAAAGTGCGGCGGACCACCGAGGTCCACGAAGCAGATCAGCGCATAGTTGCCCGGCTCCATCATCAGCGTTGCATTCGCTTCGAGTCCGGGAGCCGGAGCGTTGGGCCCGCCCACTTCTTTTACCCACGATGGCAGCGGCCCCGGCTTCGACAACGCGGCGCTCAAATCAGCCACCGTCTTCCCGCCCGACAGCTTCAGGAGGGCCATATGGTGGATCGACGGGCCCTTGTTGAGAAACCTGAACTGGGTGAGGCCGGCGGGGATTACATCCGGCGCGTCGAACTTGAAGTCCTGCCCCGTGACCTCGACGACCCGCGGTTTTGCAGTGGGCGCTGGGGTACTCGCGATGGGCGAGATGTGAACTGGTCCAGGCACATAGGTACTGCGACCGCCGATTGTCACTGCAGCAAACGATCCCACCAGCAGACCGACGACGGTCGTCATTGATACCATGAGCCACGTCCTCCGTTACAGGTATTGAGCTTGTGAGGGAGAAGGAGTCTGCCGACGCCATCGAGAACTGTCAACAAGAGCCCGTGAATAAAAGGAACCGAGGGAGTCCCTCTGGTGCCTTCCTGACTCCTAAACCTTCCTACTTATCGTCGCGCTTGAGCGAAGCGGAGTTGATGCAGAAGCGTTGGTGCGTGGGACCGGGGCCATCGTCGAAGACGTGTCCCAAGTGGGCATCGCATTTGGCGCACATGACTTCAGTACGCCGCATGAAAAGACTGGTATCCGACTCCGTTCGCACGTTTTCGTCGGTAACCGGTTTCGTGAAGCTGGGCCACCCCGTGCCGGAATCGAACTTTGCGTCGGAGTCAAACAGGGGCGTGCCGCAGCAGACGCATTTGTAGGTGCCGGGCTGCTTGCTATCGTGGTACTCACCGGTGAAAGCGCGCTCCGTCCCCTTCTGTCGCGCGATCCGATATTGCTCCGGGGCGAGCTGCTTGCGCCACTCCTCGTCCGTCTTCTCGACCTTGTCGCTCATCTCGTCACTCGCTGACTGTCCAACAGGTATGACTTCACCGCCAGCGCATCGCTGGTCGCAGCGCCAAGGGCGGTATTGTCAAAGATACACCAGGTGGAAATCCCCTGTGCCGCCTTTTCTTCAATGGTGCGCGCGACGTTCCCGAGCCATTCAGCGGGGTAAGCTGAGTAGTAGATGCGGGGCGTGCCATGGAGTCTGACATACACCACTCGGGCGTAGCCACCGGGCTCGGAAGCTGCCGGCACGCGTGCTGGATCTGCGGCCACCCGGGCCACCTGGTACTCGATGAGCAGGGCAGCCACATCGTTCGTAAACCACGACTCGTGCCTTGGCTCGAGCACGACAGCGCCCTCGAAGCGGTTTCTCAACTCGCCGAAAAAAGAGGACACAACGCTGGCGTCGAATGCGAAACTCGGCGGCAGCTGGACGAGGATCGGACCGAGCTTTGTTCCGAGACCTGCAGTCTCGCCGATGAACCGCTCGAGCGCTGGCGCTACTCCAACAAGCCTGGATTCGTGCGTGATCAGCTTGGGGAGCTTGACCGCAAAGCGAAAATGTTCGGGTACCGAGCCTGCCCACCGCTGGTAGGTTTCAAACCGGTGCGGGCGATAGAAGCATGAGTTGATCTCGACTGTGTTGAAGACGGCCCCATAGCGCGCGAGGTGGGTTCCGTCGCTGGGGAACCGGTGCGCATGCTCGCGGCGGATGTTCCACCCCGCAACGCCGAGATGGATGTCACCGCCGGGGAAATCGTGTGGAATATCGGTGTGCAGCATCCTAGCTTGTGCTCAGTCCGATGAATCGACCACCCACAGCTACGCACCGGTCGCGCCACTCCGCGCGACGTCGCATGTATGCAGTCCTGATGGGGACGGCTGTCGTCGGGGCTTGTATTCATTCGCCGGTAGCCGTCAGGCCTGCGCGCCGCATCAGCTATTGGGAAGCGTTGGCCGAGCTTTATCCGGCCGAAGCGGTAGCCGCCGCGCGCACGGATTCCGAGAAGAGGTTTGCTCAGGCGCTCACAAGCCTCATGGCCGGAGATCTCGAGAAGGCCGAGGAAGGTTTCGGGGAGCTGCGCCGGACGGCGACGGATTCAATCATCCGCGCGGGGTCGAGAGTCATTTATACCGCGACGCTGCAGTATCAGGAGAAGTGGGAGCTCCTGGCCGCGTTGAAGAACGAGCAGCCAAAAGCCGATCGGACCGATAAGGCGAGCATCGAATGGTGGGCGGTGGCGTTCAGGAACGTTCCGCCGAAGATGATCACTTTCCGCTCGCAGTCGGCTGTGATGCCGATGTCGGTTTCGGCGGTGGGAACTCCTCTCGTCCCCGTCAGGATCGGAGGCAAGGAGTACAACTTCTGGCTCGACACCGGGTCGAGCATGACCATGCTCGCGTCGGATGTCGCGCGCGATCTGAATATCGTGCCGCTGGTGCCTGACACGCTGGAGATCGTTACGAGTACCGGACGTGTGAAGGCGCATCCCGCACTACTCCCGCTGCTCCAGATCGGCACGCTCGTGGTGCGCAACGCACCGACGATGATCGTCGACGAATCGCTGATGCAGATGCGAGAGCCGAAGCTAATCGAACTGAGCCCGAAAATGAAAATCGATGGCATCATCGGGTTCGATATCATTCGGCAGCTGGATCTGGAGGTGGATTACGGAGAAGCCTCGCTGCGAGTCCGCAATCCAGCGACGTCGAGACGGGAATCGGATCGGAATATGTTCTGGGTCGGCCTGCCCGTCGTTCGGCTCACGAGTAGCGATGGAGTTCCTCTCCACTTCGGGCTCGACACAGGAGCGCAGCAGACATTCGTGACTGAGACGATGCTCGACAAGCTCCAGCTTCAGGCCGCGCGGGTCGAAAGTCGCAGGGTAGGTGGACTGGGGGGCGAGATATCGCTTCGCGCTCCTGTTTTACCGGATGTTCGACTGTTCGTGCGGGGTTTCCCGATTCTGTTCAGAAGCGCTGTGGTGCGAGCGCCGGTCTATCAGGTCCTCGCCTCGCTGGACGGCGTGTTGGGTGGAGACGTCTGGAACAGCGGCGTAGTGCGAATCGACATGACCAACGGAATCTTTGCCGTGAGGCGGCCCCGCGAGGACTAGAAAATGTTAGCTTGTTAGCTAACATGGCCGGCTCTGGTTCCCCTCCGATCGAGTTCGTAGTCACACCGCGCTTCGAGGCGTTCTACGCCCTTTACACTATCACCAGCAGCGCGCCGACTACACTCCATCGGTGGAAAGAGAAAGCGCTCCTGAGGCTTCCGCGCGATTTCCACCGGGTCGCAACGCGGGTAGCGCCGGTCCCGCTGTTCTGGCCACTGCTCGCCGACGCTTTGCAGCGAACTCCGGGCGAGATGACGTTCGAGCAGATTCTCTCCGTGCTCCGAGAGATGCCGGGCGATGACATCAAGGCGAACATTCTTTCGGGGATCTTCCACGATCCGGCAACCGTGCGATCCCTTGTCGCGGGGAAGAAGAGTCTCAAGCAAGTTCTCACCAGCGACGAGCTTCCCGGCGAGGAGCTGCTGACGCACTTCGGGCTCAAGCCCTACTCGGCGAGGTCGGAAGCCGTGAGCGCGATTGGCAGGCTGCTATCAAATCCGGCGTCGTTTCGCGACGAGCTGGCGCTCGTACTGCAGCGTTTCTGGCAAAATGGATTCAAGCGTGACTGGTCCGCGCTCGAGCCGCTGTTGCGCGCTGAATCATCTCATCTGAAGGATCTTCATGAGCGGGGATCGCTCGCGGAGCTGACTCGCGAGCTCAAGCTACCGGTCAGATTGGACGACGAGGCACAGGAAGTTCGTCCGAAAACCGGACCTGCCCTCAGGTTTGACCGGATCGACCGTCTCTATGTGATTCCGTCCGCGTTCAACATCCGCAGATGGTGGGCGAAGTACGAAACGGGACCCCAGCGCTTCAGCCTGTATTTTCCGATCGCGAGGGACGCGGCTTCTCCAAACACGATTGGCGAGGGTGACTGGTCCGTCAGAGATTCCGCGCGCGCGCCTCAGCATGCAGTCAACGCCGAGTCCGTCTTCAGAGCACTCGGTGACACGACTCGTTACGCTATCGCGTCGGTGCTGGCGCGTACGCCGACGACATCCGCGGAGCTGGCACGAAGTCTCAAGGTTTCGAAGCCCACTATTACCCACCACGTGCACGCGTTGCGAGCGGCCGGCTTGATCGAGGAGGAACCGGAAGGCGGATCTACCAGACTGTCGCTGAATAGAGAGACGGTGGCGGCGTTGTCGAGCGCAGCGGTCGAGCATTTCTTCTCATCGACCGGCGACCTGACCCTGGTTACGACTCGGAAGCGCCGGAGTACCTAGGCTCAGCAGGTGCTCGGGGGGGGGCAAAACCCCGACAAATCCAGGAAGAATCTTTTTAAACCATTTCGCCGTACGGTGGGTCTAAGTAATTGAGGACCGGTTTTCCTCTCTCCAGTCCACGATGAATAAAGTGCTACTGGTCGAGCTTGTAGGACGGGTGGGCCACCAGTAGCCAGCCCCGTACCCGAAAGGGTACGGGGTTTTTTTCGTTTGGTGCCCGGGATAGGTTTGCCGTTCGCGGCGAATGAGTTGCGGCGCCTAATTCTCCGGAGCGCACATGGCGGAAGTGTTCGGACGAGAGTTGCTCGCGGGAAAGAATGCGATTATCACCGGCGGCGGCAGCGGCATCAATTTCACGATTGCCCGTCGCTTCGCCCAGAGTGGCGCCGCGGTAGCTCTGATCGGGCGAACGAGGGAAAAGCTCGACTCTGCGGCCGATGAGATTCGGAAAACCGGCGGCACAGCTTCGGGTCACCCTGCCGACGTGCGTGACTACGACGCTCTCGCTGCCGCGATCAAATCAGCGCGTGATGCGCACGGGGAAATAGATCTGGTCGTTTGTGGCGCCGCCGGAAATTTCCCCGCGCCGGTACTAGGAATGTCGGCGAACGGGTTCAAGTCGGTCGTCGACATCGACTTGTTGGGCACGTTCAATACGTGTCGCGCGGTGTTCGAGCATTTACGACGGCCTGGCGCGTCCATCATCAACATCTCGGCTATGCAGGCGTTCACTCCGATGGCAATGCAGGCCCACGTCTGCGCGGCGAAGGCAGGAGTCGACATGCTCACCAAATGCCTCGCGATTGAATGGGGGGCGGATGGGGTGCGCGTCAATTCGATTGCTCCCGGAGCCGTCGACGACACCGAAGGAATGAAGCGTCTTGCTCCTACCCCGGAGATAAAAAAGCAATTTACGCGCAGTATTCCACTTCGACGGTTCGCGACGAAAGACGAGATCGCGGATCTCGCCATCTTCCTGTCGAGTGAAGCAGCAAGATTCATTACGGGAGCCGTAGTCGTCTGCGACGGCGGGCAATCGCTGGCCGGACTCGGTGTCAGTATGATGGCAGCGATGCAGCCTCGAACGTGAGCGAGATCCGCCGTCTCGCTGTCTTCTGTGGATCCAATCCCGGCGGGCGTCCGGAATACATAGAGGCGGCACGCTCATTCGGCAGGCTTCTGTGCGCGCGAGGAATAGGTATCGTCTACGGGGGATCGAGTGTCGGGCTGATGGCCGCGCTTGCCGACACGATGCTCGACGATCTCGGTGACATCATCGGAGTGATTCCCCGCATGCTCGTGGAGCGTGAGGTGGCGAACAAGGCGCTCGCCGACCTCCGCATCGTCGGCTCGATGCACGAGCGAAAGGCGATGATGGCCGAGCTCGCTGACGGATTCGTGGCGCTTCCGGGCGGTATCGGAACGCTTGAGGAATTTTTCGAGATCTGGACCTGGGCGCAGCTCGGCATGCATGAAAAACCGGTTGGGCTGCTGAATGTCGCCGGCTATTTCGATCCGCTGCTTCAGTTTCTCGATCGCGCCGTCGAGGAAAAATTCGTGCGCGAGGTGCACAGGAACATGGTCGTGGTGGAGAGCGACCCCGCAATGCTGCTTTCCCGTTTCGAGGCCTATGAGCCGCCGCGTGTTGTGAAGTGGATCAACGCGGGGACTATCTAGCTTCTGGCGCGCGCTTCGACTGGCACTGCTGCTATCGGTCGGTGAGGGCATCCTCTTCGGCACGCTGCCCGCAAGCGGGCACCCGGCTCGCTTACACGCATCGAGCCCGTCAGCTCACTCGCGGCTGGCGCTCGCGAGCGGGCACCCAGCCGGTCTCTTGCTACGCGAGCACGCCGCCTACGAGGACACCCTCACCTCCCTATAGAGATTCGAAAAAGCGCGCGGGAAGTGCGAGCCCGAGATCAACTCCAGGTAAGCTCGTCGATCGAGCGCGGCCAATCCTGTTTTAGCAGGCGGGACAAAGCACGGTCCGCGAGCAGCTTTCCGTCGGTCTGACAGCGCGGACAATAGTTCGTCTCGTTGTCGGCGTACCGGATTCGCTGAACGGGTGTGCCGCACACCGGACATGGCTGGCCGAACTTTCCGTGCACGGCCATCTCCTCTCGGAACGCGGTCACCTTGGCGGGAAAATCGCCTTTTGACTCCGTGCGAAGCCTCTCCGTCCATTCGACCAGTGTCGCACGGGTGGCGTCGAACAATCGCACGATCTCCTCCTCGCTCAGGCGTCGGGTGTGCTTGATAGGTGAGAGCTTGGCGCGATGGAGTATCTCGTCCGAGTATGCGTTTCCGATTCCGCTGAACAGCCGCGGGTCGGTGAGAGATCTCTTCAGGGTGTGGTTCTCACGGGTTAGCCGCTCGGTGAACTGCGCGAGATCAGCCTCGAAAACCTCGAGTCCACCTCGCTCGAACTGCTCGAGCCCTTGCTCCCTGCGCACGAGCCAGAGCGAGGCGCGACGCTTGGACCCAGCTTCGGTCAGAATCAGAGTGCCGTTCGGGAAATCGAACGCTGCGAGGCCGATCTTCCCCGGCACTTTGCCGCCAGCGGGAAGCCAGCGCAACCGGCCAGCGATCATCAAATGGATCACGAGGAAGAGATCGTCTTCCAGCTCGAGTACAATGCGCTTTCCCATTCTCTTCAGCCCGGTAACGCGCCTTCCATCCGCCGCGCTGATCGGCGGATCCACCGAGCGGAGAAGAAATGGCTTGGCGATTCGCGTACGCTCCAGGGGCTGACCCACTATGCGCGAAGCGAGCGCCTCGATGTAAACAGTGATGTCCGGGAGTTCGGGCATTTGTAGAACGTGCTCGCGTTAAACGATGAAGCCGTTGTTGAATTGCACGTATTCATCGGGCTCGTGCAGGCTGATGCCGAAAACTCGGGCAGTCATGGCTTAAATGTCGTTGCCTGCGAGCGCGGTCGCAAAGTATTTGTATGCCGACTCGAGATGCGATCGGCGAAGGTAGTCACTGCCCAATCGCCGGCCACCGTCGAGCGCCAAGACCACGAGCCGCGAAGCAATTCGACGGATTTCGGGGTCAGCCAACCCTAGCCGCCCCGCCCGCTCGAGCAGCTTTTCACTTGGCGCGCCGATCAACTTGATCGCCTTGTGCGCCCCTTCCTCGTCGTAGACGAGACCGGTGATGAACACCACCGGCGCCGCAAGCGCATCAGGGTCGATCGTGTCCGCCGATCGCAGCTCGAAGAACTCCTTGGGACGCACCTCTGGAAAGAGCGTGGAGAGATGGAACAGCCAGTCCTCTCTGCCGACAGCGGACTCCGCCATCCACTCTCGAAACGCGCGATAGGCGACATCGCCGTCACCACTGCGCATGGCAGTCGCATCGAGCGCGAAACGCAGATATCGCTCGACGTGGTCGGTTTCGTCGTAAATGATTCCCGTACGCGAAGGATCGAGAGTCCTCCAGAGCTGAGCGCGGTAACTCGCCCATTCGGTTCGCTTGCGCGCGTATTGGCGCGAGTTCGCAAACAGCGCGACGACGATTGGCGCCAGGCTGTTGAGTAGGCGCCACCTGGATTTCGGATCACCTCCCCGCTCCAGATTTATCTGGAGCGCCGCGGTTTGACGCATCATCCGCACGCCGGCCGGGCCGATCGTGTCGAAGTATCGGGTCATGCCGGTGTAGCGTTCGCGGTGGAGCTGGAGCGGCACCGCTTCGATGTCGTTGTAAGGATCGACTCCGCGCGCAACGAGCTTGATCCCCGCGCTCGACATTGCACCCCGGATCGCTGTCACCAGTCTCTGGGTCGAGTCGATGACCTCCGATGCCGTCGGCTGTGGGGCTGTACTGATCTCTATCTGCCCGCCAGGCTCGAACGAGATGCGCGCTCCACCTTCCGTGTTCCATGATGGCGGATCGCCGCCGATCGACTCTTCACGCCAGCGTTCGCGTTGTGCAAGCCGTGACAGCACGTCGGCCGTCGATACACTGTGGTCGGTTGTTGCGAGCGCTCGGTTTCGGGTCGACTTGTGAATCGGAATCAGCTCGAGCTCAAGCCCGATCGCGTGCCGATTCGCAGATCTTGTGGGAGTGAACAATCGCTGCCGGATATCGTCCAACAACTCCGCCTCTGTAAGACTCACGAGGCTGGCTCAGTTCTCCGCGCGAGCGAGAGCGAGAGCGAATGATCCGTCGTCGGCAGGCATCCATTTCTCTATCATGAGTCCAGCCGCCTTGAGAATGTCCTCGAGTGTCGGCCGGTCGTACTTATAGCTGAGCTCGGTGCGAATGCTCTCGCCAGCGCCGAGCCGTATCTCTCCGATCTCCGGGATCACAACGTTGTGCGCGTTACGGGCGACGAGATGCATCTCGACCCGGTGGTTCTCACTACTATAGAATGCCTTGTGCTCGTAGTCGCTCACGGGAAAATCGGCGCCGAGCTCCCGGTTGAGCCGCTGGAGAACATTGAGGTTGAAGGCAGCGGTCACTCCCTTTGCATCGTTGTACGCCCGGTTGATGATCTCAGGATCCTTTCTCAGGTCGGCGCCGAGCAGGAAACGATCGGCTGGCCCCATGGTGCGGGCAACGTGAGAGAGTAACCGTATCGCCGGCTCGCGAGGGAAATTCCCGATCGTGCTGCCGAGGAATACAATGAGCGTTGGGCTCGCCAAGGGTGGAAGGGAGAAGGGCTCGGTGATGTCCGAGACGACCGGCGTGATCTGTATGTCGGGGTAGTCCGCCTTGAGCTGTAACCCCGTCGCCTCCAGAAAGTCCTTGCTCACGTCGATCGGCACGTAGCACTCGGCGCAACCACTCGAGCGCATCTCGTCGATGATCAGGCGCGTCTTGTTCGCGCTACCCGCGCCGAGCTCGACGAGCGAGCAAGGGCGCACCGCTCTGACGATCTCCGGGATGCGCTGCTCCAGCAGCGATCTCTCGGCCCGCGTCAGGTAATACTCGGGGAGCAGGGTAATCTCCTCGAACAGCTCCGATCCACGCTCATCGTAGAAATATTTCGGCGAGAGCTGCTTGGGCATTCCCGTGAGGCCGTCTCGTACATCGCGCACCATCTGCTGGCGGGACCGGCGGACGGTGTAGGGAGGCGTGCCCCCAACGAGATCGGAAGAATGATTGTCCGTCACACGTCCCGGGCGCAGCGGAATCCACTGAAGATCTGCCTTCTGATTGGATAGTCCCAGTTGCGGAAGGTGTTGCGGATCGCGCCCGGGCGGGTGGCCCACGAACCGCCCCTCAGGACCTTGTACTCCGGACCAAAGAATTCTTCGGAGTACTCCTTGTAGGGAAAGCTCTCAAATCCGGGATAACCACTGAAGTCACTCGATGTCCATTCCCAGACGTCGCCAATCATTCCGTAACAGCCAATTGGCGATAGGTTGGCATCGTAGGTGTCGACCGGAGCGATATCGAACGACAGCTGATCGATGTTGGCGAGCTCGCTGTTCGCGTCGGAGTCTCCCCACGGAAAGGCGCGTGCGCTATTCGTCGAAGGATCACACGACGCGGCGGCTTCCCATTCGAATTCCGTCGGCAATCGCTTGCCGGCCCAGTTGGCGAAAGCCTCCGCTTCGTGGTAACAGACGTGGCATACAGGACGGTTCGGATCGATGGCGCGCGTAAGGTCCATGACGCGGCTGAACCACGCATCACCGTCGCGAAACCAATGCTTGGGAGCAACCGCTCCGGTCTCTGTGACCCAGCGGCGACCCGCCACCGACCACAGATTCTGGCGCATATATCCGTTGTCGGACATGAAATCGAGGTATTGGCCGTTGGTGACGGGGGTCCGGTCAATGAAAAAGGGAGGGAGCTCCACTTTGTGTTGCGCGCGCTCGTTGTCATAGGCGGTCGTGCGATCGTCGGTGCCGATCGTCACGCGACCACCATTGAAGCGGGTCATCTGGGTGCTGGCTGACTGGCTTTCTTCGCTTGATGTGCGCGGAGCAGTAAAGGCAATTCTGCGCGGCGGCCGATACGGCTCGCCTTTTTTGAGCTGGAGGGTCTGGAGAATTGTCTCGTTGTGTTGATACTCGTGCTGCAGCACCATGTTGTAGACATAGCCGCCTTTTAGGAGCGGGTTGTCGTCGTTCCACTTCAGGGCTTCGAGCCGATCGAAGACGCGCGATCTGATTTCTCCCAGACGCGCCGTCATTTGCGTCAGAGTCGGAAGCGCGAGCGAGGCACGGGTAGCTCTGGGGTGCTCGAAAGGGTTGTACATACCGGGCATCTCCGAGAACTCGATCGGTCCATCCAGGTTCTGGGTGAGCCAGAGCTCTTCGAAGTGCGCAATGTGGCCGACGTCCCAGATGATGGGACTCATCAGCGGATCGTGCTGCCGGTGCAGATCCTCGTCCGACAGTCCCGAGATCAGCAACAGCGTTCTCTCCCGCGCTTCGGTTAGGAGGTCGGCGATCTCCTGCTTAGACGGAGGAGCAGAGACCAGGTGAGGTGTTGTAAGACGGGATACGGTCATGGAAGGGGAAGCGCTGTCAGCCACAGTGCAATGATGCTGCCGCGAAGCAAACCTGCCAGACAAGCGTAATGCCGCTTTGCAGGTCACGATCGCCGGAACGCACCGATCTCCAATGCGATCAGACACTTACGGGCCTTCCCGGTATGCGCGACGTGTCTGCCAGGCGCCATTTGAGCAGTTGGTGAGTACACTACCAGCGATTGGTGTGTACACTATCTATCAGGCCAGAACGATCAGCATGGAGCGAATGAATGGCCGAGCAGAGAATTGCTCTCGTAACCGGTGGCAATCGCGGAATTGGCCTCGAGATCTGTCGTCAGCTGGCAAAGCTCGGCATTCGTGTGTTGCTGGGTTCCCGTGACCCGGCAAAGGGAGTCGCCGCGACGGAGGAGCTGATTGCAGCGAAGCTCCCAGTCGAAGTGAGGGAGTTGGATGTCGCCGACGCTGAAAGCATTCGGGAGTGCACGAACTGGATTCGCCGCGATCTTGGGCGGCTCGACATTCTTGTCAACAACGCGGGGATCATGATCGAGGAAGGTGATGCCGATCCGGAAGACGAGATCCAGATTATTCGCGACACAATGCAGACCAACGTTTACGGTCCGCTCCTTCTGTCCCGCCTCGCCATTCCCATCATGAAGAGCCGCCGTTACGGGCGCATCGTGAACCTGTCGAGCGGCATGGGGTCCCTCGCCGAGATGGGCGCAGGTTACATCGCCTACCGAATGTCGAAGGCGGGCATCAACGTCGTGACGCGCGTGCTCGCTGCAGAAATCGAGGGGATGGGAATTCTGGTGAATTCCGTTGATCCCGGCTGGGTACAAACCGGTATGGGTGGCCGCGACGCCAGCCGAACAGTATACAAGGGTGCGGAGACGCCGGTCTGGCTCGCGACGGTGCCCGAAGGCGGTCCGACAGGTGGGTTCTTTCGCGATCGGAAAGCCGTTCCATGGTGAATTGCACTCGGGAAGATTCCCGAATAGGTTTTTCGATCGACGCGTAACATGTCCACGCCCACCCAGGTCGCAATCAGCCCAGCGGCTCGCCACAGCCCGTTGATCGATTTCTTCGAGCGGGTCCCATTCATGGCAGGGAGTGTCGTCGCGATCATGGGCGCGCTCGTACTGGCAGGCTGGGCACTGAATCTTCCCATCGTCACGCAGCTGACACTGGGTGGATTTCCCATGATTCCGCTCACGGCGCTTTGCTTCGCGCTAGCGGGCGGGTCACTAACGATGGCGGTACGCCCGAATCGGACGGCCAGGACTGAAGCCATTCAGCAGACCCTCGCCGCGGCAGTTGCGACGATTGCCGTCCTCAGCATTTACGAATCTGTACGCGGTGGCACATCCGAATTCGATCTGCTGTTGTTTGGCGACCGACTGCGTTGGACATCGGCGACACTGCCCGGGCGGATCGCAATCAACACCGCGGCGTCTCTTCTCTTCTTTGCGCTCGCGCTTCTCTCCATTCCGCACGATCAGAGAAAGCACGATCTCCGTGCGCAGCTGTTCGCCGCGCCCGGTCTTCTCATCGCTCTCGTGGCGATCCTCGATTACGTCTTCGATGTGAGGGGCATCTACTCCTTGTCCCACTCGTCGGGGATGGCGCTGCCAACGGCGATAGCGCACCTGATACTTGGCGTCGGAATTCTTTTCGCCGTGAGGGAGAGGGGAGTCGCCGCGTTGCTGATGGATGAAGGTGCGGCCGGCGTTCTCACGCGCAGACTCCTTCCCGCGGCTCTTGTCGCTCCCGTCGTGCTCGGCATCGTCCGGCTGGCTGGAGAATCGGCGGGAATCTACGAGACGGAATTCGGTACGTCGCTTCTGGCGCTCGCCAGCATTCTGATCTACGTCGTGCTGGTGCTTTGGTCGGCGCGCGTTCTCCGCAACAGCGATAAAGAAAGGGTCGACCTGCTCGCGCTCGAACAGCAAGCGCGAGCCCACGCCGAAAGGGCGCGCACAGAGGCGGAAGCGGCGCGGGCAGAAGCCGAGCGGGCGAACAACAGCAAGACGGATTTTCTCGCTGTGATGTCCCACGAGCTGCGGACGCCTCTCACAGCAATCATGGGGTACGAAGAGCTCCTCTCCGACGGCATCACTGGTCCGGTCACGGAGCTCCAGCGCCAGCAGTTGGGACGAATCAATGCGAGCGCGCGGCATTTGCTCGGCCTGATCGACGAGATTCTCACATTCGCCCGGGTCGACATAGGCCGCGAGCGGGTGCGATGGGAGTCCATGTCGGTCAACCACACGCTGAGCGATGCAGCGTCACTCGTTCAGCCGATGGCCGCGGACAAGAAGCTCAGGCTTGTCGTCGAGCTGCTCGATGAAGATCAGGCGATACAGACCGACAGCACCAAGCTGCGGCAGATGCTTGTGAATCTCCTTTCCAACGGAATCAAGTTCACGGACAAAGGAGAGGTCAAGCTTTTATGCGCCGTCAAGGACGCCATCCTCGAGGTTCAGATTGCCGACACCGGTGTCGGAATAGCCGCGGAGAACATCGAAGACATCTTCGAGCCGTTCTGGCAGGCGGAGCAGACAGCGACAAGGAAAACCGGTGGTACCGGGCTCGGGTTGAGCGTCACGCGCAAGCTTGCGCGGCTGCTCGGTGGGGACGTGACTGTTGCCAGCAGAAAGGGAGCGGGAACTACTTTTCTTCTGACGCTCCCGATGGAGGCTCCCGTCGGCGAGGCAGTACGACGCCGCGACACGCCAACGACGCCGACAAATCCACTCCAGACGCTACAGATCTAGCTCGCTCGTTTCCCGGCCAACCCGTTCAACAGTGCGGGAATCTCGTTGGGTAGCTCTCTGGCAAGAAATCCGACGGCTCCAACTCGACGCTCGAGTCGATTTCCTGCCGCGCCGTGGAGATAGACTGCCCACACCGCGGCCTGATCCAGCATCGCACCGCGCGCGAGAAGTCCCACCAAGATGCCAGCGAGAATGTCACCCGAGCCTGACGTGGCGAGGCCGACTCCTCCTTCCGAATATCGAAACGCTTCACCGTAGGGCGTTGCTATGAATGTCTCGGGACCCTTCAGGGCGACGACGGCGTTGAGATCGCGCGCGACTGTCATGGCGACGCCCCGCGGGTCGGCCTCGACTGTGGCTTTGGTGTCGCCCGTAATCTTTGCCATCTCGCCGGCATTGGGCGTGAGAACAACCCGCGTCTCTTCGGTGAAACGGTATCGCCCGCCGCGCAGCGCGCTCAAGGCAACGGCGTCGATCACCAGCTGCTTGTCGGCGAGCCGCCGGACCAACTCGTGCATAAAACCTCTAATAGCCTCCTCGTTCAACATTCCCGGACCTACCAGGATCGCATCCGCGCCCTGTGCGCACTCAACTGCCCGCGCTCCTGCTTTCCTGTCGAGGTGGCCATCGCTCGTCTCGGGGAGCGGAAAGACCCGAGCTTCCGGAAGTGCCACGCCAAGAGAAATTGCGGCGCTACGTGGTGCACCGATCTGGAGCTTCCCGGCTCCTGCTCGCAGAGCCGCGACACCAGCGAGGAGGAGCGCACCGGGTACCTCGGACGAGCCTCCGACGACCATGGCCACACCGCGATCCGACTTGTCGGCATCCGCACTGGGGTGCGGGAGGGGCCACCGTCGAAGAAGTGGCGCTGTTATCGCGGTCGGACGCTTGCTAGCGCGCGCCGACACTCGCGTCCGGTTCCGAAGTCACTTGAGCGCCGCCCTCCTCGAGGGGCGCGACGAAGTTGAACAGCTTGAGACGGAGATTGCCGCGCGGGCCGAGTGTCTCATCGTGCTTGTAGAGAGTGACGGAGCAATTGGCGATCTCCTCCTTCTTATCGATCGCCAGCAGCTCGCTCTCAGTCAGATGCTCGATGATGTAGCGCATGCAGAGAACGACGACGGCATGACAGACGATGAGCACACGCTGGCCGCAATACTCGCGTGAGATCATCTCGGTGGCGCTGCGCAGCCGAAGAATGACATCGCACCAACTCTCGCCGCCGGGCGGCCGATGATAGAATTTCCCGAGGAGACGGCGGAACTCGGCCTGATCGGGGAACTGATCCTTGATCCCGACGGCAGTGAGCCGATCGAGCACGCCGAACTCCTTCTCGCGGAACCGCTCGTCGACAATCAGCGAATAGGTGTCCTCGCGCATGGCCGCGGTCTTCACGATCAGACCTGAGGTATGGCGGGCGCGGAGATAGGGCGAAGTGAGCACGATGTTCGGCCGCTCCTCGGGTGGCAGCGCGCCGAGCCACCGCCCGAGCGCGATTGACTGGCGCTCGCCCAGTTCGGATAGCGGGACATCCACATCGCGGATGTCGATATCGATCATGTGATGGCCCGCTTCCACCGCGGCATCGCGAGCGACATTGCCCGCGGATTCACCGTGACGGACGACGTAGAGCAGATCCGGCCAGATCTGGTTTGGCTTCACGCGCGGAAACAGGTCAAGGAGCGTACCAGAGGTGGAATCGCACTTTCAGGCGAAACCCCTGGTGCGAACCTTGTAACTCCAGAGCGGTCATGAAAGGCACGCCCGATCAACATGATCCCGATTGGCCAAGGTATCCCGAGACCGTTCTCGAGTTCGGGACTACAGCAGCATTGGAGATCGATCTCCGCCATATTCCATCTGACGACGCCGTCGCGGCTCTGAGGGCGGCAGGATTGGACGGGCCGTTTGCAATTATCACGGCGTTCGATCCCCGCGGGCAAAACCTGCGACCGCCGCAGAACGAAAGGAGAAAGCAGGAGCTCGACGAGCGGTTGCTCGCGAGCGGGCACAGGTTCACACACGTGAATTGCTGTTCACCGGACAGATCGCACTGTGAGTGCAGCGTCGCTGTGGTGATGCCGAAGGATGAGGCGATCGATCTCGCGAGAGAGCTGGAGCAGGTTGCGATCTTCTGGTTCGATGGCCAGCGATTCTGGATTCTCGGCGCTCTGGTGGAAACCGATCCGCTGATGCTGCCGAGGAGCTCTTGAAAGGGAATGGAATGCACTGAAAAGAACCTGCCCGGATCCGTCAGCTCTTAAGCTGATAACCCCGGGCAGGTAGTCTTCGGTGCTACAGAACCAGGCCTTACGTCAGCGGCTTGTACCTGTAGCCGTACACCCCGCCTGTTGCCGATCTGATCTTGAACGCTCCAGTGGACTTCGGAGCGACTGGGCCAACAGACGCCGTCTCGGTGGCGACGACCTTCCCGCTCTTGTCCAGAAACTCTACGGTCAGTGAGTAGGTCTTCGGCGTTTTGCCGCGGTTCTCGATCGTCCCCGCCAGCAATGTCTCATTGGCGCGCCTCGTAAACTCGTTGACTCCGAACTTTACCGGCGCGTTCTCCGACTGGTTGTTGAAGTAAACGAGCGAGTCCGTATAAATCTTTTGGAGCTTCTTGTCCTTCGTTCCCTTGTACATGCCCTGGTAGGCGAATGCGTACAGGAGAGGATTGTCGGGGTTGCTCGGGTCGAGCGTCACGAGCTTGTTGATCAGCGGAAAGGCCTTCGTGAACTCGCTGTTCTGAATGTACGTCGCGGCGAGATTGTTGAGTGCATCGCGCGAGTACGGATTTTGTGCCAGCGCGGCATCGAACAGCTTGATGGCATCAGCGTGATGGCCGCTTCGCGTTGCGACAACGCCGGCGTGGACCAGCGACAGCTCGCCATACTTCGAAGGATTGGTGAGCATGGACGCATAAACCGCGGGAACCGAGGCACTGTCGCCCGCGCCTACGTACATGCGCGCCACGTTGTCGACCGCATCGGCGAGCAGAAGATCGTTGTTTGCAACAGCGATGTACTCCTGCCACGGCTTGATCGCCTCACGGGCCGCTGCGCGCTTCGCCGCGCCCGCCGCCGCATCAGCTCGAGCCGAGGCAGCCGAGGCGATCTCGTACATCGTCTTCGTACGAACGTCCGCATAGCTAGTGTCCGTTCCCGCCGCGGCGAGGGTTTGTTTCCAGTAATCGTTTGCGGCAGCCCAGTTCTTTCTGCTCTGGGCGATGGAACCGAGCACGGAGTACGCGTAGGGCGCGTGACGGTCGAGAATCAGTGACCGCTTGGCGAGCATCTCGGCCGAATCCAGCTGTCCCGCGTTGAGCGCGTTGATGGCGCCGTTGAGGGCATTGAGCCATGGCTTCTGCTGACGCCACTGCGAGATGACTGCGGCGCACTCGGGCGATGCCTTCTCGACGATCGTGAAAGCGCTATCGGCAGCCGCGTAAAGATCGATGGTGCCGGTTGGGTTGGTCGTGAGTCCCAACGTGCTGCGCGGAACCATGGCCGGTGTGTTTGGCTGCATCAGGTAGATGACGTAAGCCTCGCCGCGGAGGTAATTCCGGGCGGTCGGGTTGTCATTGCCCGTATCGACCAGCCGCAGAACTTCCTGCAGGTCACGTGTTGGATTGCCCTTTTCGGAGGCGGCAATGGCACGGGTCATCGAGAACTGTGCCTTGGCGATGTCGCCCTTCGTATTGGCGGTGGGATCGCAGTTCGCTGCAACCTGGGATGGGTTCTGCGCCACGACGGGCGCCGCGAGAGCGGCTCCGAGGGCGAAAGCGGCTGCGGCTCCGTTCAAAAAAACTTTCATCCAGGGTCTCCCTGACTTGTTGAAAAAGGGTGAAAAAGCTCCCGGTAATATACCGTCCAGCATTCTTCGTTCCCGCAACGGTACTCACGACGTACTACGAAGGCGCCCAGCGGCTTCCCTTACCAGGTCGAGCGCGCGCCTAACATGCGCTTCGGTCGTGTGGATGTTCCCGATCGCGATACGAAGGGCATAAGTGCCGCGGACGCGGGTGTGAGAAAGATAGATCTCTCGCGTCGCATTGACCGCTGCCAGTATCCTGACGTTGTGTTCCTCGAGATTTTCCTCGGCCAGACCGAGTGGGCGGTGTCGGAAAACGACAGTGGAAAAGGTGACATCGGCTATTCGTTCGAGCTCACTGTCGGCGTCGATCCAATCCGAGAGCTGCCGGGCGATCCGGATGTGTTCGCTGATCAGCGATCTCAGCCCCTCGACTCCGGCATGCCTGATCACGAACCAGAGCTTAAGTGCCCGAAATCGACGGCCCAGTGCAATGCCGTAGTCCATCAGGTTCACGACATCTTTCCCGTCGTCCACCACGAGATAATCCGGAATGTACTGGAACGCCCGCTTCAGCAAATCGGGCCGGCGAGTGTACAACACGGAACAATCCATAGGTGTGAAGAGCCACTTGTGGGGATTCACCACCAGCGAATCGGCGAGGTCGCATCCATCGAGGACATGCCGCATCTCGGGTAGGATCGCCGCTGGTCCGCCGTAAGAAGCATCGACGTGCAGCCACATCTTCTCGCGCTCGCAGATGCTGGCAACCGCGGACACAGGATCGATAGCGGTAGTTGAAGTAGTTCCGACCGTTGCGACGACGGCAAGCGGGACTGCTCCGGCGCGCCGGTCGGCCGCGACCGTGTCGGCAAGCGCCGTCGCCTGCATTCGGAGGCCGTCGTCGGTCGGGATTTTCCTGAGGGAACTCAATCCGAAGCCGAGGGTCATCGCGGCCTTGTCGATGCTGGAGTGCGCTTCTTCCGAGCAGTAAATGAAAACCGGTGGGAGGTCGCCGCGAGCTGCCATCCCGCGCTCGCGAATGTGTAGCTCGGGATGCATTTCCCTCGCGGCGGCGAGAGCGTAAAGTGTGTTGGATGATGCGGTATCCCCGATTACCCCGAAAAAGCCTGAGGGGAGGCCAAGCATCTGACGCAGCCAGTCGAGCGTCAGTAGCTCCAGCTCGGTCGCGGCCGGACTTGTTCTCCACAGCATCGCGTTGACGTTGAGAGCAGCCGTCAGCGCCTCGCCGAGTATACCCGCACCGGTTGATGAATTGGCGAAGTACGCCATGAACGCCGGGTGATTCCAGTGTGTTGTCGCGGGGACGATCAATCGTTGGAAGTCTTCCAGGATCGTGTCCATACTCTCGCCGCGGAGTGGCGGTGCGTCGGGAAGTGCATCACGAAGCTCGCCGGGCCGCACAGCCGGAAGAACCGGCCAGCTGTCGGGCTTCTCGAGATAATCGGCAATCCAGTCGATCACGGCGTGACCGTGCTGGCGGAACTCCGCGGGCGACATGTCGAGAGGCGGCGGCGACGGCTCCATCGTGACAAATATAGACCTTCGCTATGCGGGCGACGGTGCAGTGGAGCGCCGTATATTTTGGGAATGCAGCTAGAGCACGATCGTGAGCCCTTGCCACTTACGGAGAAGAATGAAGTCTGCTGGTTCCAGCGCAATCAGTCGTAAAGCCACTGCGCATTTGAAGAAGGCCGATCCGGTGATGGCAGAAGTGATCGAGAAGGTCGGCAGCTACAAGGGATGGCCGGCGTCGGGCGGAACCCACTTCGACGCCGTGGCGCGGTCGATCGTCTTTCAGCAGCTATCCGGAAAAGCTGCCGGCACGATTCACGGCCGGTTTCACGGATTGTACGGTGGAAGGGCACCGCTGCCATCGGAGCTGGCGACAACATCGGACGAACAGCTCCGCGCCGTCGGATTGTCGCGGCAAAAGTCGGC
>JALYKQ010000118.1 GCA_030774675.1 Gemmatimonadota bacterium
CCCCGCACGATCGATTCGGTGTCGCTGCGCCCCGAGTAAAGCAGTACCGGCGTGCGCCGGCCGTTGCGGCGGAGCTCCTGGAGGATCTCGAAGCCGTGACGGTCCCCCAGCTGCAGATCGAGAACGATTCCGTCGTATTCGTTGACGAGGGCGAGCATCCTGGCCTCCTCGCCGCTCGCGGCGACGTCGACGGCATACGATTCATCGCGCAGCACCCGCTCGATCACCTTGAGGATCGCACGATCGTCGTCGACTACAAGAATGCGCATTCGGCTTTCAGAGTCATTGAGCGGTAGTTTGGCAAAAGCGGGGTAAACACCAATGGAGTATCGCTGAAAGCGCGACTTCGTTGCAGTGGAGCTATAAAAAAGGGAGAGAGCGTTCGCCCTCTCCCTTTTTCGTGGCCCCGATCTCGCGAACTAGAACATCACTCCGAAGGTGATCGGAATGAACTTCAGAGACACATCATTGGTCTGCACCTGGTTGTAGCGAGCCTCGATGAAGGTGCTGAATCCGCTGAGCGGCAGCGCGATTCCACCGCCGATGTTCCAGCCGAATTTGTTTTCGGAGTCGCTGCCAACGAAGATGTTGTTGCCAAGGGCTACGTTGTACCAGCCGGCGCCGCCAATCGCGTATGGAGAGACGGTTGCGCCAGGAATCTTGTAGACGAGGTTACCCGTGACGCTGGTGAAGTGAGCATTGCCCCCACCGAGGGCATCCTTGACGGCAAACTGGTTGTAGGCGCCATCGATTCGAATGCCGAGCGGGATCATGGCCGGGTTGAGGGCTACGGTGACAGTACCGTTGAACCCCGTGCTGACGACATCAGCCAGGTCACTCGTCGGGATTGCGGCTCCAAGGGCAACGCCGAGCTGCACCGGCTTTACGATGGTCGACACCTGAGCGCGCGCGTCGAACCCGAACGAGACCAGCGTGATACCCGCGAGAGCCGCAACAAAAAGAGAACGCTTCAAAACAACTCCTTGTCATTGGAAGCGCCCGGACCGGGCCGGTCGGCCGTCGTTCAGACGCTAGTTCTTGTTCCGCACCGAAGAGTCCTTGAGCTAGCCGTGGCACCCTTCAGTGCGTGACCGGGACGAGCTAGTTCCATGCCGGGTAACGAGTTGTCGAGCTTTAGCCGCTACCGGCGGCGGCGCCGCGGTGGTGAAACCGGCTTGTTCTTGGTGATGTATGACGGGTCGATCCGCTCGAGCCGGCGCTCCCGTGCCTGGTCAAGAGCGGTCCGGCAGGCATCGCGCACGGGCAACAGTGGCGCACTTGCCACTCGCCCTAGAGCGGACACCGCCTCGTCATGGTAGCGAATAATCAGCGTCGACTCGGGCTCGAGGTACGGGATGCCGCAGACATCCTCGACCGGATACTTCGGCCCCAGCAAGGCGAGAACCCGTTGCGGTGAATGGGGCAGAGCGGATGCGAGCGCAATTGACAGGCTTGCCGCCGCCGCGGCGGATGCCGGAGTGATCCGCTCCGCCACGTCGAGCCAGGCGCTGTCGCCGGTCTCAATTCCATTCATCACCGACCGCCCAAAGCTCTCGTCCGCGTCAATCCGCTTCGCCACGCTGGTGGCGCCTCCCGACTTGATTTCCGAGAGCACCACCTCGGCGCTCCCCGCCGGTCTCCAGCGCGTGTCTTCGCAGGCGCTTGCGGCAGCGATGATCAGCGATGCGCCAATCAACTCGCGAGTGATCGCCATTGAGATTTCGCGGAGAGACTTCATGCGCGCGTTGAAGCAAAAATTTGGCCCCCTGCTACGCGGACTTGCACGCTGGCCCGAAAGTCGCCGGTAGGAACCGAATCGCCCTGAACCGAATCGCACTGCGCACTATGAGCGAGTCGGCGCACCACCACTTAACCAGAAGGCACTCCCGCTTGGGTCTCAGACTCCCCGGTCTAGCGCCCCGCCGCCTACTCGCGCTCGTGCCGGCACTGTTGGTGTTTCTCACCGGCGCCCTCGCTTACGAGCGAGCGAAGAGCGTTGTGGCCGACGTCCAGGAGGTCAATCGGAGTCACGCCGTGATCGAGGCGACCGATGCTCTTCTTACCAGAGCAATTGACGCAGAAACCGGACAGCGAGCATACCTCCTCACCGGCGCGGACATTTTTCTGGAACCGTATATCGGTGCAAGCTCCGACATCAATAAGCTTCTGGATTCGCTGCGCCGCTTGACCCGCGGTGAACGAGCTCAGATGGCGCGACTCGACACCATCGGAAAGCTGATTCCCGAGCGGCTCGCGCTGATCGAGCAAGGGATAGAGCAGCGTCGAAGCGGTGTCCTGACGCCCGAGATGAACTTCGAGCGGCTAGTGGCGGGAAAGATCAAAATGGATCAGGCGCGGAAGGTCGTCGCGAATCTTCAGACTTACGAGCGGGCCCTGTTGGCGGAGCGTCGCGCCGCTGAACAGCGAAGCCTTCGCAACGCCGCAGTCGTTGTCGGCGCGGCCGCGGCTCTGGCAATTCTGATCAGCGCGCTCATCAACGTCGCCTTCTCTCGCGCGGTCGAAGACAGTGATACCGCAAACGCCGAGTTGCGGGCATTGAATGCGGATCTCGAGCAACAATCAGAGCAGCTCGAGACTCAGGCGGTTGAAATGGAATCGCAAGCGGCGGAGCTCGAGGCAACCGCCGAGGATCTGAGATCGACCAACGACGAGCTCAATCTCGCGAGTCGCATGGCGGAAGTCGCACGCGTCGCCGCCGAAAACTCCCGGGTTCAGCTCGATCGGGTGTTGGAGAACCTTCCCGACGCCACCAGCGTCTTCGATTCGGAGTGGAAATGGACCTTCATCAATCCCGCCGCCAAGCGCATCCTCGCCGCCCTCGGCGTCGACGGGGAGCGTGTGAAGGGCAAAGTCCTCTGGGACGAGCTCAAGCAGCTTAAGGGCACGAAGTTCGAGGTGGAGACTCGCCGGGCTGCCCAGCAGAAAAAAGTCGTCGAATATGAGGACTACCTGCCTGACCTGGACGCGTGGCTGGAGAACACCATCGTACCCGCCCACGATCTGGTGATGACGTTCACGCGCGACATCACGCGAAGGAAACGCGAGCAGCATGGCGCGGAGCTCCTCAGCGAAGCCAGCCGCGTCCTCGCCTCGACTCTTGATTACGAAAAAACTCTTCACGCGGTCGCCAGGCTTGCGGTTGGCGATCTTGCGGACTGGTGTGCGGTGGACCTTGTTCAACCGGGAGGAGGCGTGCGACAGGCAGTCGTTGCGCACGTGGACGAAGCGAAGATCAAGTGGGCGAAGGAGCTCAACAAGCGCTACCCACCCGATTACGCAGCGGCGACGGGTGTCGGTAAGGTCATTCGATCGGGAGAGCCTGAGATCTACGCTGAGATCTCCGAGGAAATGCTCGTCGCCGCCGCCAAGGACAAGGAACACCTTGCCATCATGCGGGAGCTGCAGATCGAATCAGCCCTCGTCGTACCTATGATCGCGCGCGGCCAAACGCTCGGCGCGCTCACTCTGATAAGCACGCGCAAGGGTCGGCGTTATGAAGAAGCCGATCTTGTGCTCGCCACCGAGATTGCCACTCGTGCCGCGATTGCAATGGACAACGCGCAGCTCTATCGAAGCGCGCTGGCGGCGAGCGAAGCTAAATCTGCGTTCCTCGCCACCATGAGCCACGAACTGCGCACTCCGCTCAACGCGATCATCGGCTATCAGTCCCTGTTGAAGGAAGGGATCGACGGGTCTCTCAACGCTTCCCAGCTCGCGCAGCTGTCACGAATCCGGGCGAGCGCAGACCATCTCCTTGGGCTGATCGACGAAATACTGACTTTCAGCAGGGTAGAGGCGGGCAAGGAAGTAGCACGACTGGAGGAGGTGGAGCTTCGGCCGTTGGTCGACGAAGCAGCCACCATGGTGAGACCGCTCGCCGAAGCGAAAGGATTGGAGCTGCGCGTAGAAGTGCCAGATGGCCGGTTGTTGACCGACGGCGTCAAGCTCAGACAAATACTGCTCAATCTGCTTTCAAACGCCGCGAAGTTTACCGATCGAGGCGCGATCACCCTGCGCGGGCACCTCGATCAGAAAGGCGCCGAGTTCGACATCGTTGACTCCGGAATCGGCATCGCAGCCGACCACTTCCAGAGAATCTTCGAGCCTTTCTGGCAGGTCGAGCAAAGCTCGACCCGGAGGGCGGGTGGCACTGGGCTGGGCCTCACCGTCAGTCGAAGTCTGGCCCGGCTTCTGGGTGGCGACGTCAGCGTCGAAAGCGAAATCGGGAAGGGAAGCACCTTCACCGTCTCCCTTCCGGCGCAGAGAGCTTGAATCGCGTGATCGATCCTAGCGGTTAATCGCTGAGGGAAGGGTCTGACGCGCGTCCCTCTGCTCGGAGAGCAGGCGCGTCGTGAATCGCTGACCCTCCGAAATGCGCTCGACTTCGAGCGCGATCGCGTCAATGGCCTGGTTTAGATGCGCCAGCTGGTTGGACACCTCTGCGGGCATCTGGGCAGTGCCACCGCTTTTGCGATCCATGCGCCGGGCAAAAGCCCGGGCGATCGGCAAGCCGATGATGATCGCTGCGACGGTGAAGAAAAAGGCGAGCGAGATGTCGACGACCTGAGGGGGAATTATGTCGTTGGAGTTGGGGATTCCAATGACGGTCCGCTCCCCGTTTGGCCCGCGGATCGTGAAGGTACGCTGGGCATCGGGTGGGGTCGGAGGAAGCGGACCTGCGACCTCTGGGGTGCCGACTATCTGTGCGCGCAGCTGCTCCTTGATCTGCTCACCAAGGACTTTGTTCGAGATTCGCTGGGCGTCCCGACTGGTGGTCGCGGGCGCCTGCGGAGCCGATCGCGTGGTGGCTGGCTCCTGGATGACCAAGTATCCGTTCAATGTTGTAATCACCATCGCTGGTTCCCCCGATTCGGAAGCAGTGCTCTGCGATCTGGTTGAATGTAAGCACGCACTAGGCGTCCTGCTCTCAGCGTCCCGCTCAACGCCGCCTGCCTCACGTCCGTATTAGCTTAGTCCCAAAATCTCTCGCGATCCGGGCCCCGGATCGATCGTTCAACCGACAGCCAAACCAATGCGAGCCCACCCCGTCCTGACCGCTCTCGCTGGCGCACTGCTGTGCGCCACATCTCTTTCGGCTCAGCTCACCGCTCCCCTCGACTCGGCCACCCTCGCCGGCTTTAAGTGGCGATCGATAGGTCCAGCCAACATGGCCGGTCGAGTCACCGACGTCGAGGGAGTGCCCGGCAACCCAAAGATCTTCTATGTCGCGACGGCGACTGGCGGAATCTGGAAGACGATCAATGCCGGCACCATGTTCTTCCCGCTGTTCGAAAAGGAACGAGTAATCTCTCTGGGAGACATCGCGCTAGCGCCCTCGAATCCCAGTATCATCTACGCTGGCACGGGTGAAGAAGATTCGCGCAACTCCATTTCACCCGGCGGAGGGGTGTACAAGTCCACCGACGCAGGTCGCACGTGGAAGCT
>JALYKQ010000119.1 GCA_030774675.1 Gemmatimonadota bacterium
CTCTATCTGGACAGCATCACCGAGCTCCCGGCAATGATCGAGCGGCTTCAGAACGGCGCCATTGCCGGCAGAACGCCGCATCATGGAACGCCAGCGAGGAAAAAACCGCAGCCCAGCGAGTCCGGCAGAGGCTCAACCGCTCACCGCCTCCGGCCATAGACCAACCGGCGTTCTTCGGTGTAGTATCACAGCGCGCGCTAACAGGCCGCGCCTTTATCAACCAAATCGGAGCCATCAGATGGGAGTTTCCTTCCCCGCCGGGGTTCTCGTACGCACCGGTGCTGAGCGTGCGACGCTCGTCCGCCGCACATACGCACTGGTCTTTGCCGGCGTGCTCGCGACCATCGCCAGCGCGACGTTCGCCCTTTCCCAGCCAGCCCTGATGCAGGCGGTCGCGGCGCACCCGTGGATATCCGTCGGGTGTCTCCTCGCGCCGCTTTTCTGCGCCATGCGAGTGCAAAAGGTCTTCCCGGCGAATATCGGGTTCGTGCTGCTGTTCACCGTCATCTCCGGTGTGTACATCTCGCCTATTCTATACGTGTACGGCCGCTCTCAACCCGGCCTCATCTCGCAGGCGGCCACGCTCACCATCGGCGCGTTCGGCATCCTCACCGCGTACGCGTTCATCTCACGACGCGACTTCAGTGCCTGGGGAAGCTTCTTCATGGTGGGGCTCTGGGTGCTGATCGGCACCATGGTGCTCAACCTGTACTTCCGCAACCCGGCGATGGACCTCTGGCTCGCGGGAATCACGGTGCTCGTATTCAGTGGTCTGCTGGTGTTCGACACGTGGAGGATACGAAACGTGTACGGCCCGGACGAGTATGTCGCGGCCGCGGTGCAGATCTACCTCGACCTGCTCAACCTTTTTCTCGGCTTGCTACGAGTACTCGGCGGGCGGCGTAACTGACCGGGTATCTCGATTCCCTCGTGGGCCTCGAGGAGCGGTTAGACTTTTTCCTGCACCGAGTCCATCGCCCGCGCCAGATCGAGATCCTTCTGCGTGATTCCGCCCGAATCGTGCGTGCTCAGTGAGCAGATGATTTTGGTGTAGCGAATGTCGATGTCCGGGTGGTGGCCGGCCGCTTCCGCCGCCTCCGCCACCCGCGCGACGAACGCGATTCCATCGGGGAAGGTCTTGAACTGGTACGCCTTCACAATTGCGGTGCCCCGTCGCGCCCACCCGCTGAGACTACCCAGCTCGCGCTGAATGGCGATGTCCGACAGGATATCGGTCATCTCTCGTCTACCTCGTTGAATGTGTTCGCGCTCGCGCCGGGCGCGCGAAAGTGAAATGCGGCTGATCACGTGTTGGTCAGGCGACGCGCCGTGGCGGGAAAATATCTGCATCCCTCGCGCCGCGTTGGACTTTCGGGTTATATTCGGGTATGGGTGGAGGGGAGCGGGAGCGGCCGGCGCGCCGACGTTTCGACCAGACCGCGCTGTTCGGTGAGGCGTTCGAGCGCGACCAGCGGCTGCTGCCGGTCGTCGGCACGCAGAAGGACATCAGTTATTACGGATCTCGGGCAAAGAGCATTCTCAACGGTCCGGAGACAACCGGGATGGGCTACTGGTCCATCAATCCGTATGTCGGATGCGCGTTCGGCTGCGCCTACTGCTACGCCCGGTACGCCCATCGCTTCGTGATGGAGCGCGCCGCCACCGACGACAGGATGGGTACAACGCTCGGTCAGGCTTTCGAGAACCTTCCTCCGTGGCTGGCCTTCGAGAGAAACATTTTTGTCAAGCACAACGCCCCCGACGTGTTGAGACGAACGCTCCGGCACGGGAGCGACAAGCACCTCGCTCTTCTCAAGGGAGAGGCGATCGTGGTCGGCACGGCCACCGATCCGTATCAGCCGGCGGAGAGACGTTTCGGCGTTACGCGGCGGATTCTGGAAGTCCTCGCCGAGCATCCCAGGCTGAAGGTGGTCATTATCACCAAGAGCCCTCTGATCACGCGGGACACCGACGTGCTCTCGAGGATCGCGAGGATATCCGACCTTAGTGTGCACATCTCGCTGATCACCCTCAATCGTGAGCTGGCGCGCCGCCTCGAGCCCCGCTCTCCCACGCCGGGTGCGCGGGTGCGCGCGCTGACTCGGCTGCGGGAGGCCGGCATCGACACGGGCATCAACTGCATGCCGGTGCTGCCGGGCATTACCGACAATCCATCCGATCTGGATGCCCTGGTGAAGCGCGTTTCTGAAGCCGGCGCGACGTACGTTGGCGCTTGCGCGCTGAGGCTTCAGCCGTCGGCGAGAGAGCGGTATCTGCCTTTCATCGAGCAGGCGTTTCCTCATCTCGCCGAGCGATACCGGAACACCTACGCTCACGGCTATCAGGCCGGAGAAAAATACCGCGCCGGTCTCGCGGCTTTCTTCGACAAGCTTTGCGCAAAATACGGGTTGCCGAGCCGGTCGAGGGTTGAGGACGACGCAGGGGACGAGACGCAGGACGCGCGCCCCGTCCCCTCAGACCAGCTGTCGCTCTCGTTCTAGTGCTTCATCGTCGAGTCGTGCTTCATCGTCGAGTCGTACTTCATCGTCGAGTCGTGCTTCATCTTCATGCCGCCCTTCATCCTCCTCGCGGCGCGCTTCATCTCCGCCTTCTCGGCACCTGGGCTCTCTTTGGCTTCTTCAGCTTTTGGCTCACCGCTCATCTTCATGCCACTCATATCACCGCTCTTCATCGCACCGCCGACAGGCGGCATGTCACCCGAGCTGAAGCCGATGTTCATTGCGGCCAGCAGCTCCTTGGCGTTGGTGCTGGTGTTGTACTTCTTGGCGCACGTACGGATCGCCTTCTTTGTAGCGGCATCCCATTCCCCCGCCGCATGCTGATTGCCGCATCCCTGATCACGCATCTCCTGCTGCAGGGCCAGAAGCTCCATCTTCCTCAGGCCGCCACGCGTCTGCGCACTGAGCGCAAATAGCGGCAACGCCAGCATGCCCGTTGCGAAGGCGATTGTTTTTCTCATCATGGCTCCCCTCTCTCCTTGATGGATCGGTAGCGTACAGCACCACCAAAACATCGAATGTGTGTGCCCGCAAACTGAAATGATAGGAGGCCATGAACGGCGGAAGGGGCGCGCCCAATCAATGGACCCGCCCCCTCCACCGTACAGTTCCGGGAACTG